>CACLAG010000005.1:0-57511 GCA_902604945.1 uncultured SAR92 cluster bacterium
GTTGGTATGAGAGGATCTCGAGTCCAAGCTGTTTCCAATGAACTTGATGAAGAAAGGGTAGATATTATTCTATGGGATGACAATCCAGCTCAGTTGGTTATAAATGCTATGGCACCGGCAGAGGTTGAATCTTTAATTATTGATGAGGATGCAGGGTCGATGGATGTTGCGGTTAACGAAGATAATCTGGCTCAAGCTATCGGGAAAGGCGGTCAAAATGTCAGGCTAGCGTCAGAGTTGACGAAATGGACGATTAATGTGATGACGACGGAGGATGCTGCTCAGAAGCAAGAGGCTGAGTCATCTGATCTAGTCAAAAGCTTAATTGATGCTTTGGAGGTTGATGAGGATGTAGCAGCTGTTCTGGTGGAAGAGGGTTTCACTAGTATTGAGGAAGTGGCTTTCGTTCCTTTGGATGAAATGAAGGCAATAGACGGATTTGATGAAGAAATTGCAGAAGAACTTAGAGCAAGAGCTAAAGATGCGCTTCTCACCAAAGCGTTGGCTTCGGAAGAAAAGTTGGCGAGTAAGGAGCCTGCGGAAGATTTGTTAGCGATGGACGGTATGACTAAGGAATTGGCATATAAGCTGTGCGCTATAAATATTATGACTATGGAAGACCTTGCTGAGCAGGCTATTGATGATATTACTGATATTGATGGTTTAGATGCTGAAAAGGCTGGTGAGCTAATAATGACGGCACGAGCGCCTTGGTTTGCTCAAACCGCTGGTGAGCAAGAGTAAATATAGAGGAAAAAAAATGGCTCAAGTAACAGTTACTGAACTTGCAAAAACCGTTGGGGCTTCAACTGAGAGATTGTTGTCTCAGATGAAAGAGGCCGGATTGCCTCATACATCGGGTGCCGAAGAGGTTTCAGATCAAGAAAAGCAAACATTGCTCGCTCATCTGAAAGGGTTGCATGGACAAAGTGCTTCAGAGCCTAAAAAGATTACATTGAAAAGAAAAACAATAAGTACTCTAAAGTCTATAAATCGAAAGACTGTGAACATTGAGGTTCGAAAAAAGAGAACCTATATAAAGAGAACTGATGAAGAGATTCGTGCCCAAGCAGATCTAGAAAATGAAGCAAAAGAACGAGAAGCTCAGGTAAAATTAGAAGAGGAAAATCAAGGGCCTGAGATAAAAGAAACTGATAAAAAGACATTATCAAAAGCTAATAGTATTGATCTTTCTGAAGAGAAGCCGGAAAGTGGTATCACAAGTTTCATAGATTCCACGAAGGAAATCCCTTCGTCTACTGATGATTTAAGAAAAGCGAACAAGAAGGCTAAGTTTGCGTCAGCGGAAAATAGTGAACCTAGTAACGAAAGAGGAAGAAAATCGTCGATAGATGATGACGAAGATAAATTGGCGAAGAAGGCAAAGAAGGTATTAAGTAAGCCAGGAAAGAAAAAGCCATTGTTAGATTTTGAGGAAAACGAGGTTCAAAGCAGTAGTAAGGCTTCAATAGTTTCATCAGGGCGTGTTCTGAAATTAGATAATAAACACGTTTTTCAAAAACCAGTGGATAGAAAGATTATTGATGTAGCCATTCCCGATGAGATAACTGTTTCTGATTTAGCTCAAAAAATGTCTTTAAAGTCGGCACTGGTAATTAAAGAGCTTATGAAGCTAGGAGTAATAGCGACTATAAACCAAACGATTGATCAAGAAACTGCATTTTTAGTTGTTGAAGAGCTTGGTCATAAACCGATGGTTAAAAAAGAAACATCAGTAGAGGATGAACTAAATAAGCAGTTTGAAAAACTTCAAAATGCAGGTCAAACAATTAGTAGGGCCCCCATTGTGACCATAATGGGACATGTTGATCATGGAAAGACGTCCCTTTTGGATCGAATCAAAAAATCTCATGTTGCCGCAGGAGAAGCAGGAGGAATTACTCAGCATATTGGCGCTTATCACGTCGATACAAAATTTGGATCCATTACATTTTTGGATACTCCAGGACATGCTGCGTTTACTGCCATGAGAGCTCGTGGGGCAAGTGTGACTGATATTGTAATACTTGTAGTCGCAGGTGACGATGGGGTAATGCCACAAACTGAGGAGGCTATTCAGCATGCTCGAGCAGCTGGAGTTCCAATAATTGTTGCAATTAATAAAATGGATAAAGAAGGTGCAGATCCAGACAAGGTAACAAATGAACTTGTAGCACAGGAAGTTATTCCAGAGGAGTATGGTGGAGATGTGCAGTTTGTTCGAGTTTCAGCAGAAACTGGAGATGGCTTGGATACTCTTTTAGAGGCGGTCACTCTTCAGTCAGAGTTACTTGAGCTCACTGCGTCAGTTGATATTCCGAGTCGAGGAATAATTGTGGAGGCGAGAATTGATAAGGGACGAGGGGTTGTGGCAACCGCTCTGGTCCAACATGGCACTCTAAAAAAAGGTGATTTTATTGTTGCAGGTGAGAGTGTTGGGAAAATTCGTGCAATGACTAATGAGAAGAACGCAATGATCAGTGAAGCTGCACCATCTGTGCCTGCGGAGATATTGGGATTGGACGAAGCGCCTAATGCTGGAGATGAGTTTTTTGTGATCGCAGATGAAAGAAGAGCAAAAGAGCTTGCAAGCTTAAGAGCGGAAAAAGCTCGCCAAGAAAGAGTGGCGAGACAACAAGCTACTAAACTAGAGACAATGCTATTTGATATGGATGGCAATAAAGCAAGCAAACTTAATCTTATTGTCAAGGCAGATGTTAAGGGGTCACTTGAAGCAATTAATGGGGCAATCACTGATTTCTCTAATGACGAAGTAATGGTCAATATCGTCTCCTCTGGTGTTGGTGGAATTACAGAATCTGATATAAATCTTGCCTTGACGACAGAAGCGATCATAATAGGATTTAATGTAAGAGCTAGCTCTTCTGCGAAAGCACTTGCAGAAAAGGAAAACGTCGAAATCCGTTATTACAGCATTATTTACAAACTTATAGATGAGGTTAAATTAGCCTTATCAGGAATGCTAGCACCAGAGCTAAAAGAAGAGATAATTGGATTAGCTGAAGTAAGGGATGTCTTCCGTTCACCAAAATTTGGAGCAATAGCGGGTTGCATGGTAGTTGAGGGAGCTGTTTCACGAAACCAGCCAATAAGAGTATTGAGAGATGACATTGTAATTTTTGAAGGCGAGCTTGAGTCGCTTCGAAGGTTTAAAGATGAAGCAAACGAGGTGAGGAGTGGCATGGAGTGCGGAATTGGTGTGAAAGACTATAATGACGTGAAGGTCGGAGATCAAATAGAGGTTTTCGAGATCAAATCCATTAAACGATCACTTTAAATCGGCATTAGTCCCACTATAAAGTTATGTCAAAAGAATTCTCGAGATCTGAGCGAATTTCGGAGGGTATACAAAAGGCGCTCTCAAAATTAATTATAGATAATATCAGAGATCCGCGTATTGGGATGGTCTCGATTAATTATGTCGAAGTATCCAAAGACTATGCTGTTGCAAAAGTATATGTCTCTTTCATTGATTTGTTGGATTCAGAAGCTATTTCCTCAGCAGTACATGCGTTAAATGGCGCTGCCTCTTACTTAAGAAAAATGCTCTCATCCGAGTTAGCTCTCCGGAGCACCCCAAAGTTGCGATTTCTCACTGATAAAGTGGGAAAGAGGGCATCGCAGATATCTGATTTGATTGATCAGGCATTGGCAGCTGATGCAGCTGTCAATGGAGGAGCCTCCCTCAAATTTGATAATGATGAGAATAAAAAGAGGTAGGGCGGTTAGTGGTGTCTTGGTTTTGAATAAAGACCAGGGAATGACATCTAATTTTGCGCTTCAGAAAGTTAAAAGAATATTCAATGCACGAAAAGCTGGGCATACAGGAAGTTTAGACCCTCTGGCCACAGGTGTTCTCCCTATCTGTTTTGGAGAGGCAACAAAATTTTCAAGCTTTTTCTTAAATGCTAGCAAAAAGTATCATGCGACAATTGTCTTAGGTATTGAAACTGATACTTATGATTCGGAAGGAATTGTCGTAAAAAAAACAGTTAGCCGCGATGTATCCGAGTCGCATGTTCAGAATGTTATTAATAAATTTGAAGGAGAACTACTTCAGACACCACCAATGTACTCTGCGCTCAAATATAAAGGAAAACCACTCTATAAGCTGGCTCGGAAGGGAATTAAAATCGAGCGAAGCCCGAGAAGCGTATTTATTTATGAAATCGAATTGTTACAGTTTAGAGAGAAAGAACATGTGGAGATAGATATATTCGTTCATGTCAGCAAAGGGACTTATATAAGGTCACTTGCTCATGATATCGGTAAGGCATTGGGATATGGGGCCCATATCAGTTCTCTTCACAGAACGGGGGCCGGTAAATTTATGGAGAACGACTCTTTTAAAATAGATGATATTGAAATTATTAAGGAATCAGGCGGTTTAGAACGCTTAGATACAAAATTATTATCTCTGGAAAACGTTATGCGCGAAGACGATCTTGTCGAGGTTACCAGTGAGATGGGAATCTCTTTCTGTTTGGGACAGTCAGTAAATGTGAAAGAAAACTTTCGAAAAGATCAAGAAGGAGATATAGTTCGCGTCTTTGATGACAAAGGAACTTTTCTGGGAACAGGGTGTTGTCAAGAAAACGGTACAATTAGTCCAAAACGTGTAGTTTGTGTGGACTAACATTTATTAACTTAGGAATCCTGCAAATATGCGTGGGATCACCTTAAACGCATTGCATATTGGAGAAAAAAATGACGCTTAAAGCAGAAGAAAAAGCAAAAATTATTTCAGAGTTTGGTTCAAGCACTACGGATACTGGCTCTTCTGAAGTACAAATAGCCTTACTAACAAGTAACATCAACAAGCTACAGAGCCACTTTGGTGAGCATAAAAAAGATCACCACTCGCGCAGAGGCTTAATCCGCATGGTGAATCAAAGACGAAAGTTGCTAGATTACTTAAAAAGCAAAGATTTCAAGAGTTATAGTGCCTTGATAGTCAGATTAGGGCTACGTCGCTAACCGTCCAGATTAGGTTAAATAGAAATATGAAAGCAGAGAATTTTGTGCTTCGAGTTAATTATAAATATTTTTCAGAGTATTTATAACTAACCCGATATGCATAAAAATTCTGGTTTTTAATTCAAATATTAAAAATAGGGAAAATTATGAATCCAATAATTAAAAAATTTCAATACGGCAAAGATACCGTGACGCTCGAAACTGGGCGAATTGCAAGACAAGCAACCGGAGCAGTTTTGTGCTCCGTAAATGAGACGTCAGTGCTTTGCACAGTCGTTGGAGAAAAAATAGCAAAAGAAGGGATGGATTTTTTCCCTCTTGGAGTGCATTACATCGAAAAGAGTTATTCTGCGGGTAAAATACCAGGTGGATATTTTAAACGAGAGGGAAGACCCACCGAAAAAGAAACTTTGACATCCAGACTTATTGATAGACCAATAAGACCATTATTTCCTGATGGATTTAAAAATGAGGTACAAGTTATCTGTAACGTTGTGTCATCCGAAAAAGATACTGATCCTGATATAGCAGCAATGATCGGGACGTCTGCGGCAATAGCAATTTCCGGAATTCCTTTTAATGGACCGGTTGGCGCGGCAAGAGTTGGTTATACTGACAATGAGGGATATCTTCTGAATCCAAAATATGAGGATCTGCAAACTTCAGATTTAGATATGGTTGTTGCAGGAACTAAAGATGCGGTGTTAATGGTAGAATCTGAAGCTAAGGAGTTATCAGAAGATATAATGCTTGGAGGCGTTTTGTTTGCCCATCAAGAGATGCAATCAGTAATTACCGTAATACAAGAACTAGCAGATGAAGTGTCTCGGCCAAAATGGGATTGGTCACCTCAAGAAGTGAGCCCTGATTTGATTTCACGTGTCAAGAAAGGGGTCAGTGATAACCTCAATGAAGCTTACCAAATAACTAATAAATCAGAGCGGTCAGAAAAAATCGCCCAGCTTAAAGCTGCGATCTGCAAAGAGATTGTCGATGAGAATGAGTTCTCTGAAGACGATGTTAAGGCTCAGTTTAAAAAGTTAGAAAAAGAAATTGTGCGCGGTCGAATTCTAGATGGTAATCCAAGAATTGATGGGAGAGACTCTAAATCAGTCAGAGGTATTAATGTGTCAGTTGGAATGTTGCCGAGAGTTCATGGTTCTGCGATCTTTACAAGAGGAGAGACACAAGCACTTGTGACAGCAACACTAGCCTCAACCAGAGACTCTCAAATAATAGATGCCCTTGAAGGAAAGAAAGAAGATCCTTTTATGCTCCACTATAACTTTCCGCCATTTTCTGTCGGCGAGTGCGGAAGAGTAGGTTTTACATCAAGGAGAGAAATAGGACATGGCAGACTTGCTCGCAGAGGTGTGAGTGCAGTTCTTCCGACTGTTGATGATTTTCCATACGCAATAAGAGTTGTTTCAGAAATTACTGAGTCTAATGGATCAAGCTCAATGGCATCAGTATGCGGAGCTAGTCTTGCGCTTATGGATGCGGGAGTTCCTCTAAAGGCTCCGGTCGCCGGAATCGCAATGGGTTTAGTCAAGGAAGCTGAAAAGTTTGCTGTTCTGACAGATATATTGGGTGATGAAGATCATTTAGGTGATATGGATTTTAAAGTAGCTGGAACAGCTGATGGTGTTACTGCTCTTCAGATGGATATTAAAATAGAGGGAATTACTGAAGAAATTATGGAAATTGCACTCGACCAAGCTTTAGCTGCGAGATTAAGCATCTTGTCTGATATGAATAAAGTATTGTCCTCGGGACGGGAAGAAATTGCAGAAAGCGCTCCCAGACTACAAAAAATGCAGATTGATTCTGACAAGATTAGAGATGTTATTGGGAAAGGTGGCGCCACCATAAGGGGTCTCTGTGATGAGCATAACTCTACGATTGATATATCTGATGACGGTGTTGTTCAAATATACTCGGAAGATCAAGAAAGTTTAGCCAACGCTGTGGAGGCAATAAAAGCAATCGTTGCTGATCCGGAGCCTGGTATGATTTATGATGGTAAAGTAGTAAGAATTGTGGATTTTGGTGCTTTTGTTAACTTTATGCCAGGTACAGATGGCCTCGTACATATTTCTCAAATTGCACAAGAAAGAGTAGAAAAAGTTACGGATTATTTAACCGAAGGTCAAGATGTTAAAGTTAAAGTTATAGAGATTGACAATAGGGGTCGAGTAAAGCTATCTATAAAAGAAGCGCAATCTGAGAAGAAAGAGGACAGTGGAGACGACAAATCTCCAGATAAGAAAGACTAAAGCTACAGGTTGATATTGCTGTGGTGTGAACTTTCGTCATCAGGTAATTGTGCAAGTGCAATAAGTTCTGCGGCATGTAACCGGGTTTTCTCGGTTACTACTGCCCCTCCCAATATCCTTGCAATCTCATTGACTTTCTCGCTGTCGGATAAGGTTTTTATGTCAGATTTGTAACCACTCGATGATCTATCCTTTGTTACTTTCATGTGATGATGAGCGTGCGCTGCAACTTGTGCTTGATGCGTGATAGTTAAAACCTGGCTTTTTTTCCCGAGCTTTTTAAGTAATGTCCCAACTATATCCGAAGTTTTGCCACTAACGCCTACATCGACCTCATCAAAAAGGATAGTTGGTATTGCAACTTTTCCGGAAGCCACCACCTGGATTGCCAAGCTAATTCTGGAAAGCTCGCCGCCTGAGACGATTTTATTTAAAGGCTTATAAGGATTTTGTGGACTCGTTTTGATAAGCAAATTCACAGTGTCTTGTCCTTGCGGATGAACAACTTCACCACTGCGCTGCGTTACTTGGACCTTTAATGAGCAGTAACTCATATCAAGATTTTGCAGTTGCTGGTTTATTAGCTCTCCAAATTTGGTGGCAGACATGTCTCTTAGAATGGTGAGTTCACCCGAGTATTTTTTATATTGCTCGACACATTCGAGTAATTCAGATTTTATTTTATTGATAATTTCATTTCTTTTGGATAGTTGATTTAGCTCACTTATTAATTCTTTTTTTAAAAGATCTAGGTCCAAGTATGATCTTTTGTATTTTCTTCCAAGTTGAAACAAACTTTTTAGCTCTCCATCTATGGTTTCAAATTTTTTTGGATCTGTTTCGATTTTAGAACTGACTGAGTAAACTTCCGAAAGACCTTCATCTAGATGAATTAGTGCATTTTTGAACAATTCCTCTGCTGATTGAAGAGAAGAAGGTTTGACTTTTAGGTTATTTAAAATTGATATTGCCTTTACTAGATTCTGTCTTACCGTTGTATCCTCTGAATTATCGCATAAGTCTATAACATCGTTTATTTCATTAATGATTTCCTCTGTATTCGAGAGCAAGGAGTGTTGCTCTTCTAATGATTTAATCTTTTTCTCAGACAACTCATATTGATTAAGTTCTCCAATAGAGGAATTTAATTCTTGGATTCTCTCCTCCGAATTTCCTTCAGATGATTCAAGGCGAAGTATCTCATCATTGAGCCCTTTCCAAACTTCGTATAGATTAAAAATCTTTTCACCTAAGGGAGCAGCATTTGCAAACTCATCTAGCAGTGCTTGATGCGTCTCACTGCGAAGGAGTGACTGATGTTCGTGTTGGTTATGTATGTCTACAAGCATTCTACCAACGTCTTGAAGTTGACCCATAGTAGCTACGTTTCCGTTAATGTATCCCTTTGATCGACCTTGAGTGTTATAAAGTCTTCTCAATAGGCATTCACCTTCGGCACAAAAATCGTTTTTTTCAAGCCAATTTTTCGTAGAATAATGATTTCCAATGTCAAAATGAACCGAAACTTCCATCTGGTTGCAGCCATGCCTTATCATATTTGCGTCAGCTCTACCGCCTAATGCCAAGGATACAGCGCCAAGAATTAGGGATTTCCCAGCTCCAGTCTCGCCTGTAATTGCAGTTGTTCCAGGTGAGAAATCAATCTCTAGAAACTCTGCAGTGATGTAATTTTTAATTGTGAGTGTTAAAAGCAAGTTAATCTCGATGATTTATTAAAAGAAAAATATTTTACGGCTATTTTGGTTGAAAACTAAAACTAAGTCCCCATTTATTTTAATAAGAAATATCGTTGTTTGAAACAATTTCATAGTGAGAGGAATTCAGAGATGTCAAAAAAGGATAATCAAAAGTCCGATAAAGCCAAAGAGTTTACTGAATCGATTGAGGAGAATGATAAAGACTCTGCAGTCGATGAACATGCTTGTGAATCAGATGATATTGAATCTAGTGATATTGAAAAATTAAAAACTGAGCGTGATGAAAATAATGATCAACTACTTAGGATGCAGGCTGAGCTTCAGAATATGAGAAGGCGCTCAGAGCGAGATGTAGAGAATGCTCATAAGTTTGCATTGGAAAAATTTTCAAACGAGTTAGTGCCTGTTCTTGATGATGTAGAGCGAGCATTCGCGGCCACCGATGCATCTGATGAAAGTCAAATGGCTTTGAGGGAAGGGTTAGAGTTGACTATCAAAAATTTCATTGGGGTTTTTAAAAAATTCAATATTGAATGTGTAGATCCGAAAGGAGAGCCGTTTGACGCTGAACTTCATCAGGCGGTTAGTATGCAAGTTAATGAGGATGTCGAGCCGGGTACTGTCCTGGACGTGTTTCAAAAGGGTTACACCCTCAATCATAGATTGCTCAGACCAGCTATGGTTGTTGTTTCAAAATCGTGAATTTATGAATGACGGGCTTGAATTTTATGAATTCATACCCACATATAAATTATCAGAATTTAAAACATAGGCTTCGTGCAATTGGTCACGGCGCAGATATAACGGAGATATGAAAATGGGAAAAATAATTGGAATCGATCTAGGAACCACCAATTCTTGTGTTGCAGTTTTGGAAGGAGATAAACCTAAGGTTATCGAGAATGCTGAAGGAGCCAGAACAACACCTTCAATAGTGGCATTCGCTGATGAGGGCGAGATACTAGTGGGTCAGTCTGCCAAGAGGCAGGCGGTGACAAATCCAGAAAATACAGTTTATGCGGTGAAAAGACTTATTGGTCGTCGTTTTGAAGATGACGTAGTGAAAAAAGATATGGATATGGTCCCATATAAAATCGTCAAAGCAAAAAATGGTGATGCTTGGGTAGAAATAAAAGGTGAGAGTAAGGCTGCACCTCAAATATCGGCAGAGATCTTAAAGAAAATGAAAAAGACTGCAGAGGACTATATAGGAGAGACGGTTAGTGAAGCAGTCATTACAGTCCCTGCATATTTTAATGACTCGCAGCGTCAGGCTACTAAGGATGCGGGGAAAATTGCCGGTTTGGACGTCAAAAGAATTATTAATGAACCCACAGCAGCAGCATTGGCTTATGGAATGGACAAGTCGAGTGGAGACAAGGTTGTTGCGGTTTATGATCTTGGTGGAGGCACCTTCGACATATCAGTTATAGAAATAGCGGACGTTGACGGCGAAAAGCAGTTTGAGGTTTTAGCTACTAACGGAGATACTTTTCTTGGCGGAGAAGATTTTGATATGCGCTTAATTGATTATCTTTCATCGGAGTTCCAAAAGGACAGTGGAATTGATTTAAGTAATGATCCACTTGCAATGCAGAGGTTAAAGGAAGCTGCGGAAAAATCTAAGATTGAGCTTTCCTCAAGCCAGCAAACTGAAGTAAATCTGCCATATATAACCGCTGACGCGTCTGGTCCAAAGCATTTGGTTGTAAAACTTACTCGCGCAAAACTTGAATCACTGGTTGAAGAGCTCATTGATAGATCTTTGAGCCCTTTGAGAGTTGCATTAGATGACGCAGGTAAATCGACTGGAGAAATTGATGAGGTAATCCTTGTAGGTGGACAAACAAGGATGCCAATGGTGCAAGAGAAAGTTACTGAATTTTTTGGTAAAGAGCCTAGAAAAGATGTGAATCCAGATGAGGCGGTAGCTGTCGGAGCAGGATTGCAGGGAGCTGTTTTGGCGGGAGATGTGACTGATGTTTTGTTGCTTGATGTCACTCCATTAAGTTTGGGTATTGAAACGATGGGTGGAGTTGCAACTCCTGTCATCGAGAAAAATACGACTATTCCAACGAAAAAGTCACAGATATTTTCAACAGCGGACGACAATCAAACTGCGGTTACTATTCATGTTGTTCAAGGGGAAAGAAAGCAAGCGACTCAGAACAAATCGCTTGGCAGATTTGATTTAGCTGATATACCGCCTGCACCCAGAGGGATGCCTCAAATAGAGGTAACCTTTGATATAGATGCTAATGGTATCCTTAATGTTGGAGCAAAAGATAAGGCTACTGGTAAGGAACAATCGATCATCATCAAGGCATCATCAGGTCTTTCTGAAGATGAGATAGATGCAATGGTTAAAGATGCTGAAGCCAATGCGGCAGAGGACAAGAAGTTTGAGGACCTTGTGCAAGCGAGGAATACTGCGGATGGCCTTGCTCATGCGACCAAGAAAACTTTAGAGGAAGCGGGCGATAAGGCGACAGAGGAAGAGAAAGCGGCTATTGAAAAAGCAATAAAAGAAGTTGAGGAAGCGGTAAAAGGGGACGATAAAGATAAGATAGATGAGGCGGTCAAGGTTTTATCCGAAGCCTCTGGAGGCTTGGCTCAGAAGATGTATGCTGAGCAGGCTGCTGAAGCTCAAAATAGTTCTAACGATGAGGCACCTCAGAATGATGATGCAATGGATGCCGAGTTTGAGGAAGTCAAAGATGAAGAGAAGGGCAAATAGTTGAATTAAGCCGATATCACAGATAGTGACTGATCTAAACATTTGAGAGCTTTTAATTGACCTTGTAGGGATTTGAAAAACGTGTACCAAAGCATGCTGCTATTGGGACTATGTTCTGTTTATGCCTACATAAAAAACTAGGAACATTTGAGCATGTCTAAAAGGGATTATTACGAAGTTCTTGGGGTAGAAAAAGGTTCTGCTGATCAAGATATAAAGAAAGCGTTTCGAAGAACCGCCATGAAGTATCATCCTGATAGAAATCCAGATGATAAAAATGCGGATGAGAAATTTAAAGAAGCTCAAGAAGCATATGAAGTTCTAGGAGATCCCGAAAAAAAAGCAGCTTATGATCGTTTTGGTCATGCGGGTGTGGACCAACAAACCGGGGGTGCTGGAGGTGCAGGGTTTAGTGATATTTTTGGTGATGTCTTCGGAGATATATTTGGAGGAGGACGGACGCGAAGTGGTCCTGCAAGGGGATCAGATCTCGGTTATGAATTGCAGCTCAGTTTAGAGGATGCGGTTAAAGGTAAAACGGTAAAGATAGATGTGCCCACGATGACCATCTGTTCTGCATGTGGGGGTTCAGGTTCGAGAAAAGGGACTTCACCCATCACTTGTAAGACATGCGATGGTGTTGGTCAGGTAAGAATGTCTCAAGGATTTTTCTCCGTGCAACAGACTTGTCCCCAGTGTTCTGGTAAAGGAAAAATAATAGCTGATCCTTGCGGTAGTTGTCATGGGCAGGGACGAATCAAGGAAACAAAGACTTTGTCAGTAAAAATTCCAGCAGGTGTTGATACTGGGGATCGGATTCGTTTGTCGGGCAAGGGTGAGGCAGGTCCGCAAGGTGGGCCTCCCGGTGATTTATTTGTCCAAATGAATGTTCAACCACACGATATTTTTGTACGAGACGGTAGTAATTTACATTGTGAAGTTCCAATAAGTTTTGCAAAAGCAGCGCTCGGTGGCGAGCTAGAGGTGCCAACTTTGTCTGGAAAAGTTAAATTAAAAATTCCCTCCGAGACGCAAAGCGGTAAATTGTTTCGACTAAGGGGTAAAGGTGTAGCGCCGGTTAGGGGAGGTTCTCAGGGGGATCTTTTGTGTAAGATAGTTATCGAAACACCTGTCAATTTGAGCGTTGCGCAGCAGAGAATGTTAGAGGAATTTGAGGCTAGTATGGAGGGAAGGAGCAAGCACTCGCCCAGAAGCAATAATTGGTTTGATGGAGTTAAAAAGTTCTTTGATAATATGACCAGTTAGAAGGAAGTTCTAAAATCATTTTAGGGGTAAATTTTGATAAAAGTACTGGTTTTTGGTGCAACTGGAAGAATGGGTCTGGAAGTTATCAAAGCTATTTCTGATTCTAAAACTTTCAAACTCGTCGCCGCAATTAGTAGTCCTTCCAGTAAATACTTAACACATGACTCAGGAGCGTTGAGTTGTGACAGGGTAAATGAGGTTCTAATCTCTGGCTCTTTAACTGATATTTCTGGTGATGTTGATGTGGCGATTGATTTTAGCAATCCAGAGTCATCAATGCGTTGTCTGCGCTATTGCGCTGAGAGGGGTATACGGTTTATCTCTGGTACAACAGGCTTTCAAAATCATCATCATAAAGAGATACAAATGCTATCGAAGAAAACTGCTGTATGCGTAGCATCAAACTTCTCTAAAGGAATCGCTTTGATGTCAATGCTTGTGGAAATAGCTTCAAAAACAATTGGGCATGACACGCAAATATTGATTAACGAAACTCATCACAAAGATAAAGTAGACGCGCCATCAGGCACGGCTATCGACTTAGCAGACTCTATCTACAGAGCATCCAAAGATAGCAGTACGGACAGAGAAGTTAGTTTTTCGTCAACACGTTCGGGTACTAATATAGGCTCACACAAAGTCTGTTTTATATCTGAGAGCGAGAGCATATTCTTGAACCATGAAGTAACTGATCGAGCTGTATTCTCTTCTGGTGCACTAATGGCCGCAAAATGGATCATCGGAAAGAAGCATGGTATTTATAATATGCGAGATGTGCTGTCGCTCTCTTAAAGAAAATATTTGCGTCAGTGATAGACAAAATCCATAAGGTTACCTATACTTTCTTCTCAAATCCCGACTGCCGTATTTAATTGATTTATTGGCAGATCGAGGCAAAAAAAAGTGAAATGAGTCTTTATCAGTTCACTTATAAAAGGATCGAAAACAAAGAGCTGAGACACCAACTCAGAATTGGGTGGGGTGACTTGCGTGCAAAAGTGTTAATTTGATTCGGAGGTTTCTTGATAAAATGTGGTGATAATAGTGCTATTCTAGCTTTGGCGGATGGGACAATTTTCTCTGGTAGATCAATAGGGGCCGATGGTATTTCCGTCGGTGAGGTAGTATTTAACACCGCCATTACCGGTTATCAAGAGATTCTCACTGACCCATCATATGCGAAACAGATTGTTACATTAACTCATCCACATGTCGGAAATGTTGGAACCAATTCAGATGATGAAGAATCCAGCAAAATATGGTCAGCAGGGCTAGTCATTCGTGATTTGCCCTCATTCGCTTCAAACTATCGTAGCACTCTCCCACTTGATAAGTACTTGTCAAACAATGGCATTGTTGGGATTGCAGATATCGATACTAGGAAGTTAACTAGACTTATCCGTGAAAAAGGATGTCAAAGTGGTTGCCTAATGGCGGGTGAGATAAATCACGACACTGCTCTCAAGCAAGCTCGAAGTTTTAGCGGATTAAAAGGCCTAGATCTTGCTCAGGAGGTAACAACACAAGAAATCTATTCTTGGGACAAGCCAAGTTGGGCATGTAAAAATCAGGCAGCAAATGTTAAAAAATATTCTCACCATTTTAAAGTCGTGGCTTATGACTATGGGGTAAAAAAGAATATTCTCAGAATGCTCATCGACAGAAATTGTGAACTGGTAATCGTTCCGGCAAAAACAGAGGCATCAAAGGTTCTTGAGATGAAGCCCGATGGAATTTTTTTATCGAATGGACCCGGAGATCCTGAACCATGTGATTATGCGATAGAGGCGATTACCGAGCTTCTTGATAAAAATGTGCCGATTTTTGGTATATGTTTGGGACATCAATTACTTGCTTTGGCATCTGGTGCCAAGACAGAGAAAATGAAGTTCGGTCATCATGGTGCGAATCATCCAGTCGAATCATTGAAGGATAATGTTGTGGTAATAACGAGCCAAAATCACGGCTTTGCAGTTGATGAAAAGAGTTTATCTGAAAATCTTGCGATTACGCATAGATCACTTTTTGATGGTTCAATCCAAGGCATACATCGAGTAGATAAAGATGCTTTTAGTTTTCAAGGTCATCCTGAGGCTAGTCCAGGACCTCATGATGCAGCTCCATTATTCGATCATTTCATTGATCTTATGAAGTCACGGTTAACGGAGTCTTGAATGCCTAAGCGAACTGACATTAAAAGTGTTTTGATTTTGGGTGCGGGTCCAATTGTGATCGGACAAGCATGTGAATTTGATTATTCAGGGGCTCAAGCCTGTAAAGCTTTGAGAGAGGAAGGCTATAAAGTGATTCTGGTTAACTCTAACCCAGCGACGATCATGACGGATCCGTCGATGGCAGATGTTACTTATATCGAGCCTGTAGAATGGAGAACGGTAGAGAAAATCATAGAAAAAGAAAGGCCTGATGTTTTACTTCCAACAATGGGTGGACAGACTGCACTGAATTGCGCGCTCGATCTCAATAAACATGGAGTTTTATCAAAATATTCTGTCGAAATGATCGGCGCGGACGCAGATGCTATCGATAAGGCCGAAGATAGAGAAAGATTTGATAAGGCGATGAAAAATATTGGACTTTCAACGCCAAATTCTGGGATTGCTCACAATATGGAGCAAGCAAATAATGTAGCGGCTAAATTTGGTTTTCCATGCATTATTAGACCGTCATTTACGATGGGTGGTTCGGGAGGAGGTATCGCCTATAACAAGGAAGAATTTGAAACAATTTGCAATCGAGGCTTTGATTTATCGCCCACCAATGAATTACTTATTGATGAATCACTTATTGGTTGGAAAGAATTTGAAATGGAGGTGATTCGAGATAAAAAAGACAATTGCATTATCGTATGTTCTATTGAAAATCTTGATCCTATGGGCATACATACTGGTGACTCGATAACCGTTGCACCCGCGCAAACACTAACAGATAAAGAATACCAAGTAATGCGGAACGCATCTTTAAAGGTTTTAAGGGAAATTGGTGTTGAAACTGGCGGCTCAAATGTTCAATTTGCTGTTAATCCAGATTCTGGAAGACTAGTAGTGATTGAAATGAATCCGCGAGTTTCAAGATCCTCTGCGCTTGCTTCAAAGGCGACAGGATTTCCAATAGCAAGAGTGGCTGCCAAACTAGCTGTTGGCTTCACTCTTGATGAATTAAAAAATGAAATTACAGGGGGTGCAACGCCAGCTTCTTTCGAACCAAGCATAGACTACATTGTCACTAAAATACCAAGATTTGCTTTTGAAAAGTTTACAGAAGCGGACCAAGTTCTTACGACTCAAATGAAGTCAGTGGGAGAGGTAATGGCGATAGGGAGGACTTTTCAAGAATCGATGCAAAAAGCACTTCGTGGTCTCGAAATCGGGACCTCAGGTTTTGATCCTGTGTTAGTAGATAATGATTCTGATATTTTAAAAGAAGTGAAAATTAACTTGGTAGAACCTGGTCCAAATAGAATTTGGTATGTTGCGGAAGCGTTTCGATTGAATATGACGCTTGATCAAATTTACGAGATAACGAAAATCGATCGATGGTTTTTGAGTCAAATCGAAGATCTTATCGCTGAAGAAGATGCACTGAGAAAATTGAAATTAGAGGATATAGAACACGAATCTATTTTGCGGCTCAAGAGAAAAGGTTTTTCAGATCTTCGAATGGCCGCTCTTCTTAATTGTGCTGAAGCAGATGTGAGAGAGAAACGTTATGAGTTCAACGTTCGCCCTGTTTACAAGAGGGTGGATACCTGTGCTGCTGAGTTCTCCACGGAAACTGCGTACATGTATTCTACTTATGAAGAAGAGTGCGAAGCAAGGCCAAGTAATCGCGATAAAATATTGGTCCTTGGGGGTGGACCTAATCGGATTGGTCAAGGGATAGAGTTTGATTATTGTTGTGTGCATGCAGCGTTGGCCATGAGAGAAGATGGGTATGAAACTATTATGGTCAACTGTAATCCTGAAACTGTTTCTACTGATTATGACACCTCTGACCGCCTCTTTTTTGAGCCAGTTACTCTCGAAGATGTTCTTGAAATAGTATCGGTGGAAAAACCAAAAGGTGTGATTGTGCAATTTGGTGGGCAGACACCATTAAAACTTGCAAAAGAACTTGAGGCATATGGTGTTCCAATTATAGGGACAACACCCGATGCGATTGATCGAGCAGAGGATCGAGAACGTTTCCAGAAGATGATAGAAAAACTGGATCTTCTTCAGCCAATGAATGCAACCGCGCGAACAGTAGAAGAGGCAGTTGAATTATCTCATGGTATTGGTTATCCAATGGTTGTTAGACCCTCTTATGTGCTTGGGGGTCGGGCAATGGAGATAGTTTATTCCGAAAGTGAGTTGCGCCATTACATGAAAAATGCTGTACAAGTATCTGATGAGTCTCCGGTCTTATTAGACTTCTTTTTACCCAATGCCATCGAGGTTGATGTAGATGCTATCTGTGACGGTAAAGAAGTTACAATAGGTGGGATCATGCAACATATTGAGCAGGCGGGTATCCATTCTGGTGATTCGGCATGCTCACTGCCACCCTATAGTTTGAGTCAATCGGTTCAAAAAGAGATGAAGAACATTTGTAAAAAGATGGCTTTAGAACTTGGCGTAAGAGGATTGATGAATGTTCAACTGGCACTCCAAGATGACAAAATTTATGTAATCGAGGTTAATCCTAGAGCTTCAAGAACAGTTCCTTTTGTTTCAAAATGCATCGGTTTGTCTCTTGCCAAAGTAGCAGCTAGATGCATGGTAGGGCAGAGTTTATCGAATCAAAAATTTATTTCAGAAATAACACCAAAACATTTTAGTGTTAAAGAAGCTGTATTCCCGTTTAATAAATTTCCTGGGATTGATCCTATTTTAGGCCCCGAGATGAAGTCCACAGGCGAAGTCATGGGTGTGGGTGAAACGTTTGGAGAAGCTTATGGAAAGGCAGAGCTTGGCGCCAACGATGAAATCCCTGATGGAGGTCGTGCCTTTATAAGTGTTCGAGACCGCGATAAAAATGAAGTCGGATATTTGGCAAAAAAATTATTGAGTTTGGGATTTGAATTAGTTGCAACCAAGGGCACAGCAGAGATAATAAGGAAAGAGGGCCACTCGGTTCAGGTTGTTAACAAGGTAGCAGAGGGAAGACCACATATAGTTGATATGATTAAGAGTGATAGTATTGATATGATTATCAACTCCACCGAGGGTAGAGAGGCGATAAGAGATTCGGGTACTATAAGATCTAGCGCAGAACAGCGTGGAATTTATTGTACCACGACAATAGCAGGTGGAAACGCAGCATGTGAAGCTTTGAGGTTTAAGGGAGATATCAAAGTTCGAAGTTTACAAAAACTGCATTCGGAGATAACTTGATGCAAAAAACTGTTATGACTCCTTTTGGAGAGGCGGCTTTAAGAGATGAGCTCGAGCATTTAACTCGGGTCATACGTCCCCAGATTGTTGATGCGATCGCGACTGCGAGAGAGCATGGAGATTTGAAAGAAAATGCTGAATATCATGCGGCAAGAGAGCAACAAAGCTTCACCGAGGGTCGAATTCAAGATATTGAATCCAAGCTTGCTAATTCCGAGGTTGTCGATATCTCAAAAATACCCTCAGGAGACAAAGTCATATTTGGTTCTTTGGTAAACATTATCAATGTAGAGACTGATGAAGCTTTTGAATATAGGATTGTTGGTGATGATGAAGCTGATGTTAATCAAGGTAAGATTTCCTATAAATCTCCGATTGCTAGAGCCTTGATAGGTAAGGAAGTTGGCGATATCGCAGTTGTTCAAGCCCCAAGTGGCGAAATTGAATACGAGATTGACGCTGTTACCTATAATTAATTTTAGTTTTTGCTTTTAATAAAAGCTTAGGATTGCTCAGAATAGCTTTTAATCATACCACTCAAGGTACTGGTTAAGTGATCTGCCTCTTCTTCGGAGTAAATTAGGGGTGGCAGTAATCGTATTATATTTTCGGCTGTCACATTTATTATGATCTTGTTTTTTATACCAATAGAAAATAAGTCCTTACATGGTCTGTCTAGTTCAATCCCAATCATGCATCCCATTCCTCTGATTGATTTAACAGCGGTGACATTTGCAAGTGTCGAACTCAAGCTATCGACTATCCGCTGACCTATATTTTTGGCATTTATCAAAATGTCTTCACTGTAAATCGAATCAATTGTCGCTATGGCAGCAGCACATGCAAGAGGATTTCCACCAAATGTTGATCCATGAGATCCGGGCTGCAAAATGTCGCTAGCAAGCCCTGAAGCAAGGCACGCACCGATTGGAAAGCCGTTACCTAGACCCTTGGAAGTTGTAACAACATCTGGCTGGACTTTATTATGTTGATAGCAAAAGTACGCTCCTGTTCTCCCATTACCAGTTTGGACTTCATCTAGCATGAAAAGCCAGTCATTTTCTTTGCAAATCTTCTCGAGTTCATTGAGGTAGTTATCACTTGGAATGTTTATTCCTCCTTCCCCCTGAATAGGCTCTACAAACACAGCACAAATACTTTTGTTTTCTTTTGCTATGTTTTTTACAGCATGAATGTCATTAAAGTTAACTCTTTCAAAACCAGTTAAAAGTGGTTCAAAGCCTATTTGAACCTTTTTTGCGCCAGACGCACTTATTGCCGCTAAAGTCCTTCCATGAAAAGCATTGCTCGTTACCAGAATTGTAGGAATTTCTATTCCTTTATCTCTTCCATACATTCTTGCGATTTTGATTGCGGTCTCATTTGCTTCAGCCCCTGAGTTACAAAAAAAGGCATTGGACATCCCTGAAATATCGCATATTTTTTTGGATAGTATTTGCTGGTTTGAGGTTGCAAAAAAATTAGAACAGTGAACAAGTTGTTCAGACTGCAGAGCTATGGCCTCAGATATTGCTGGATGAGAGTGGCCTAGCCCACAAACTGCAATTCCTGAAAGAGCATCAAGGTATTTATCACCAGTCTGATCATATAGCCAAGCACCCGATCCATGAGAAATGAGCAGCTCGGGTGCACCATACGTATTCATTAAATTTTTCATAAAGTGTTAATAAACGTCTATAATTGAGAACATGATGCAAAAGAAGTGAAGAAACGAGTTCGCTCTTTGGATACAATATACAATCTATTATTTTTATAGCAAAGCAATTATATTTGTAAATGGCAAAGATTTTAAAAAGAGTCGCTCAACTTTTAAAAATCTACAACAAAAATTCAGCAAATTTTGGAAATCAGCATGGATACGTTAAGTCTTATAAAGCAGCAAGTTGAGGAGAATGCGGTTATTCTCTATATGAAAGGCACTCCTAATCAGCCTCAGTGTGGTTTTTCTTCAAGAACAGTTCAGTCTTTAATGGAGTGTGGGCAAAAATTTGCTTACGTGAATATTCTAGATAATCAGGATATAAGACAAGAGTTACCAAAATTTGGTCATTGGCCCACATTTCCTCAATTATGGGTGAACGCTGAGCTTATTGGCGGATGTGACATCGTCACTGAAATGCATGCGAAAGGTGAATTAAAGCCTCTGATCGATGAGGCGCTCTCGGATAGCCAGTAAAGTTTTCTTGTAAAATCTCGATAATCAAACCGTTCTGACTCTTGTTTTGTAACTGCAAATGATAAGGATTATCATTATTGTTGACATAGTTAATAAGACTAATTATCATTCGCAAATAAAAGGTAATCTTCCGTTACTTTAATACATGAAACTTAAATTTTATGGAGTAAATATAATGATGAATTCGTTCATTTCAAAGTTAATAATGTTTCTGATGGTAGCGGTTCTAGCCGGATGTGGCAGTGGAGACAATACCCCTCCTGATGCTGATGGTGATGGAGTAGAAGATGCACTTGATGCCTTCCCAAATGATCCAACAGAAACGACTGATACCGATGGAGACGGTGTTGGCGACAATGCTGACGCATTTCCCACAGACGCATCTGAGACAACTGATTCTGATGGAGATGGTGTAGGTGATAATGCAGATGCGTTTCCGAATGATCCCTCAGAGACGACAGATACTGACGGCGATTCCGTGGGAGATAATGGTGATAACTGTCCAGCTGTTGCAAACGCAGACCAGACTGATACTGATGCAGATGGAACAGGAGATGCGTGTGACGCAGACATGGATGGAGATACATTAGCGAACGAGGCTGATAACTGCCCACTGGTTTCAAATGTTGATCAGAAAGATTCTGATGTGAATGGTTCAGGTGATGCATGTGATGCAATGCCCACAGTTTATGCATATGACAATGCTGCTTTTCCGGAGTCTGATTCATCAGTTAGCTACACAGGTCAAACAGCCCGCCAAGTCTTAATCGCTGATATGGCTTACTATATGGAAAATGTTCTAGTGGAGGACACAGCTATTCCAGCAGCGGACAAAGTTGCTGCGATGAGTTTCTTTGTATATGGGACTGATGCAGATGTTGCGGACACATTGATCGGAACTTATATCAAGGATTCTGCCAATGTAACGCTCAAAGATGCAGATACTTACGGAGATATCTCAACTGGAAAGAACCTCCACAAGAAAATTGCAGGAGGTGATGGTGAGGGTGGAGGTGAAACTTCACGGCTTATTGATGACGAATTCTTTGGTTGGGATGAGGGAAGTCCAGCATTACCGATTGACCTTGTTAATCAATGGATTGAAACGCAAGCGAACCTAGCTTCAGACGGTGTGGCTACGATCGTTGTAGATGCCTCCGGTGCGTCCTCTGCTGCGCATGTGAATGTAGACGCGCACGGAAGAAACTACCGGCAGCTGATGCAAAAGTTCCTTATGGGAGCTGTTAACTTCTCACAAGGCACCAACGACTACTTTATGACCAATTTCATTGGAACTAATAGTGATGGAATTAAATATATTGCGGCTCAGGATGGAACGAAGGCATATACATATGCTGAGCACAAATTTGATGAAGGATTTGGTTATTATGGTGCAGCCCGAGATGGAATGGATTATACAGATTTGGAGGCAAGAGCAAAAAGTGGTCGTGATGAATACAAAAATGGATATCATGATTCCGATGCTGATGGCATGATAGATCTGCGCAGTGAATATTTCTTCGGTCATTCTCAGAACTGTGCAAAAAGAGATGCAGGCTCTGCATCTGGTCCAAATCCGACGGATTTTTCCACCGAAGCGATGGAGCCTATGTTGGCAGCGCGTCAAATATTAAGTAATGCTGCGAATAAAGCAAATCCAGAATTAACAGAAGCTGAAAACACAAAGATGCAAGAGCATATCCATCATGCGTCTATTGCATGGGAAAAATGTATTGCTGCAACAGCAGTGCATTATGTAAATGATGTGTTGGCTGATATTGGTGAGTATAGTAATGGTGCGCCTGCGAGTGTTGGTAACTTTGAGAATGTTGCAAAGCATTGGTCAGAACTTAAAGGATTTGCATTAAGCTTGCAATTTAGTCCGGCATCTCCATTTAGAGATGAGACTATTACAGCAGTTGATTTGGATGATCTTAAAAAGGTTCTATCACTCTTAGGTGATGCGCCAGTTTTGGCAGATGGAAGTCAAAACGGTATTCCAGCAAGTGGATCAGCGTCTGATGCCGTTTACGCATATGCAGGAAAACTGGTGGAGGCAAGAGATATTTTGCAGGCTGCATATGGGTTCTCTGACCATAACACTGTAACTTGGTGATGTTTTGTCTAGGATGATCTAGACCCTACTTTTTTAAGTATGTTGAAGAGGGCTAACTTTGGTTAGCCCTGTCTATTTTAGGTAGTTAATAGGAAGTATCTTATGAGTATATTTGGAAAGTTAACACTCTCTCTTTTAGTTTTAGGCCTAACTGCCTGCGGTGGAGGCGGTGGTGGTGGGTCAGATACAACTCCTTATGAGCCCGCACCTCCTTCGGACACTACTCCGCCAGTCATAACATTGGTCGGTGCGTCGTCTCTGACATTAGAGATGGGAGATGCTTATGAAGAACTCGGAGCGACGGCCTCTGATGACGTTGATGGAGATATTAGTGGTGATATTGTTATAGACAATAGTGCGGTTGATGGCTCGTCTATAGGTGATTATCTCGTGACCTACAATGTATCAGACTCCGCTGGTAATCAAGCGCAAGAAAAAACTAGGAATGTTAGTGTTGTGGAGACAGCAAGTCCCGTTGACACTATTGCTCCCGTCATAACATTGAAGGGAGACAACCCTCAAACTGTTAGTCTTAATGATGCATATACCGAGGCCGGTGCGACTGCTGTTGATGATGTCGATGGAGACATAAGCGGGAGTATAATAATTGATGTTTCTAACGTAAAAACAGATACGATTGGATCGTATGACGTCACTTATAATGTTGCTGACTCAGCTGGGAACGAGGCTGAGACAATCATTCGAGTGATCAGTGTTGTTGATCCGAATGCCTCAGTGACAAAAACATCCGTTCTGACTTCAATTGTTGATACGATTGTTATGCCAAATTATAAGAACTTGTCTGATAGTGCTTCAAGTTTTGCACACGCTGATGGACCTTTAGCGAGTTATTGCGATTCGCTTGGAACAGACTCCGAGGATGAGGCCTATATGGCAGCTAAGAATTCTTGGCTCGACCTTATGCAACTCGTCCAAAAAGCAGAACTGGGTAACTTTGGTCCAGGTGCAAGAAACAATAAAGCTTTACGAAACAATATTAATTTTTATTACGATGACCAACAGCTTTCTACCTGTGCAACTGATGTTGCCGTGGTAAGGGCAAACAGTGATGCGACATATGACGTTTCTGTTACAACAGGAAACCAACGAAGTATAGCGGCGACCGAATACCTGCTTTTTAACCCCCAATTAGATCATACATGCGCATCAAATGTCTCGACAGTGTCTTCTTGGAACGAATTACCAGACCTAGATCGGAAGCAGCAAAGATGCCACTTGAATCAATTAATTGCCACAGACGTGTCCTCAAACGCCAGTCAAGTATATACAGACTGGACCTCGTACAGAGAAGGATTTTTAGATCCGGGTGAGATAGGTACAAATTTTGAGTTAATGACTGATGCTTTGTTCTATTTTGAAAAGATTACAAAATCAACTAAATTAAACGGCCCACTGGGGGTTGACTCCCTTTGCCCTGATGAAAATTTAACTTGTCCCGATTTACTTGAATCACCATTTAGTGAGACTACCCTTCATAACGTGAAAACTAATACAGAACAACTTTATGAAATTTTTGATTTGGGATTGGATGACTTGGCTGACGAGGTTTCTGGAAATAATTGGTCGTCGTCCTTTAAGACACTGATTTCTGGAGTGGTTGATCAAATTAACTCAATTGTTGCTGCTGATGACTACGTTTCGTTAAAACACTTTGTCAATGAAATTGAGTCTTCACAAGATGGAACGGCCTGCGCCAATGCATTTAATAATCCAGATGTAGCCTCAGAGTTTCCTGCATGTAATTTAGCGGGCATGGTCAAGCAAATTACGGATGATTTAAAAATAGAGTTTATTACTTATTTGGGTGTTGATCTCCCAGAGAGCACGGGTGGGGACACAGACTAATTTGAAAAATTTCAAAGGATTTTTTTTCGTTTTAATAAATTTTTTTGCTCTCACTTCCGTTTGCGATTCTGACGAACAGGAAATCACGGAAGTTCTGATTATTGGCAGTAATGCTGATTTGATGGAATTGGCCGGTTCTGGCGCTAAAATATCTGAACGGGACATTGCACTGCATAAATACGCTGACTTAAATCAGTTAATGAGTTTTGTGCCTGGCGTTTATGTGCGTGAAGAGGATGGCTTTGGACTTAGGCCGAATATAGGCATAAGAGGAGCAACTTCGGATCGTAGCCAGAAGGTTACGATCTTGGAAGATGGAGTTTTGATTGGTCCTGCACCGTATTCTGCACCGGCCGCCTATTACATAACCAACGCTGCAAGGCTTTCATCAATAGAGGTATTAAAGGGCCCATCGGCAATACTTAGTGGTCCTCATACCGTTGGTGGGACATTAAATCTCTTGACGAGATCTGTACCAAAAACTAACGAGCACTATTTATCTGCGGAATTTGGAACGGACGGGTATAAAAAGATTCGTGCCGAGAGTGCAATCGTGGGTGATAACACAGGAGTACTAATTGATGCACTGAGATACCAGAGTGACGGCTTCAAATATCAAGATAATGGAGAAAACACAGGTTTCGTGCGAAATGATTTTAACTTAAAGATTCAACGTAAATTGGATACAGAACTAAACCAGTTCATTAACCTAAAAATAGGCTATGCCGACGAAGATGCAGATGAAACCTATTTAGGTTTGACCGATGATGACTTCACTCAATCCCCTAACAGAAGGTATTCAGCATCTCAGTTAGATCGTTTTGTCTCAGATCACAAACAATTTCATGTGTCGCACGATATATTTTTTACAGATCGTTATGAAATTAGTTCTAAGATATATTTGAATGAGTTTAATCGGTCATGGAATAAGTTTGATGGATTTATGGATGGGCCCAGAACTCAAGACGTCTTGAGGTCACCAGAGTCCTACCGAAGTGCATATGAGACGCTTACTGGCGTGAGAGACTCGATAGTCGGTGACTTCACAGATCTTACAATCGATGTTACAGATAATTACCGGGAATTCAGTTCTAAAGGAGCTCAGGTTGATATACGAGCGGTCGTTAACTTATTTGATATCGAGCATTCTTTGCGAGTGGGTATCAGATATCATCATGATGATGTGCGAAGGCAGCATCAACAAAAGAGCTATCTAATGCGAAATAAGCAATTGGTCAGCGATGGGGTTCAAAGACCACTAAAGTCAGATAATTACGCCGAGACAACGGCTCTGGCTATGTATATTTCAAATGAGATTACTTTTGATGATCTGAAATTAACTTTAGGATTACGACACGAAGAAATTGATGGAGATTTTGATAATAGATTGACATCAAACCTATCTAAAAATAAGCAGTCAATCACAGCACCCGGTTTAGGCGTGAATTATCAGTTAAATGATAGTTTAGGTATTTTAGCAGGGATTTATGTAGGCTTTTCTCCCGCTGGCCCTGGAAAGCAAGACACCGAAGCTGAGGAGAGTATCAATCTTGAGTATGGATTAAGATATCATAACGACTCACTCAATATAGAGTTGATAGCTTTTGAGAGCGACTATGATAATTTATTAGGACGTTGTAGAGCTTCAGATTCTGACTGTGAGATTGGTCAAGAGTTCGCGGGTGGAGGAGCACTTGTAGAGGGGACAGAGTTTATGATTGGTGAATCATGGCAGATATCTGAGACTATTTTATTGACAACAGATTTTGTTTATACGTACTCAAAATCGAAATTCCAGAGCTCTTTTTTCTCCAATTTTTCGCAGTGGGGTTTGGTGAATGAAGGAGACTCTCTACCTTATATACCGGAGCATGTTGGAAGACTCGATGTAGCTTTCGATTCTGATAAATTGTCGGTTAACTTAGCTGCTAAATATCAACACGGAATGCGTGAGGTCCCAGGAATTGGAGCCGTCGATTCAGATCTTCATACTGAC
Source organism: uncultured SAR92 cluster bacterium (assembly GCA_902604945.1). Classification (GTDB taxonomy): domain Bacteria; phylum Pseudomonadota; class Gammaproteobacteria; order Pseudomonadales; family Porticoccaceae; genus AAA300-D14. The sequence goes on from CACLAG010000005.1 coordinate 26,564, forward strand.
AATCTAGTTACCCTAGATTTAAGTATATCTAAAGAGTTAGGTAATGACTCTGATATCAAATTTTCAGTGCGGAATCTAATGGATGAAAGATACATCGTGTCTCATAGACCATTTGGAGCGAGACCAAATTTGCCGAGAATGTTTATGCTTGAAGGGCGATATAAACTTTAATTTGAGATATTTTTGAATGTTTGAGTTACTAGCGGCACCTGCGGAAAAATTTTTTGATCCAAGTGAAAGAGTTTACTGGGGTTATCTCTTGTCTGCTCTCGTAATAGCCTCAGCTGTTGTTTCGTTTCAGGAGAAGAGGTTTCGACCATTGAGTCAACTCAGAAGACTGTTCAATAAAAATTATTGGATCAATACGTCAACTTTATATGATTTAGTATTACTGGTTGTTAATACAATCATGAGAATCACACTTTTGATTCCTCTGTTTGGTAGCCATGTTGCGGTAACAGTCTTAGTAGGTGGATTTCTTCAAGATTCTCTCGGGGATGCACCAAGCATTGAGATGAGTTGGGTTTGGATCGCGATTGCCTTTAGTGTTTCCTATTTGATTCTTGATGATTTGAGCCGATTTCTTCTCCATTATTGTATGCATAATGTTGACTTTCTTTGGTATTTTCACAAAACACATCATAGCGCCACTACCCTCACGCCCCTGACTATTTTTCGTGTTCATCCTGTGGAAAGCTTACTATACTTTACGCGAAGGCTTTTAGTTTTTGGATTTGTGACAGGTGTTTTTATATGGCTTTTTTCCAGTAAATTGACAGGTCTACAAATATTGGGTGTCGATATGTTTGGTTTTTTGTTCAATTTGGCCGCGGCTAATTTACGGCACTCTCACATTTGGATTTCTTTTGGAAAGTTAGAAAAAATTTTTATTAGTCCGGCCCAGCATCAGATTCATCATTCCGTGGGCAGTAATCATTTTAACATGGGCAGTATATTCTCTTTTTGGGATCGAATTGCAGGAACATTACTATTATCTGGTAAAAAACGAGAACTGACGTTTGGCCTGCAAAAGAGCGATGAAAGGGTAGTGGAAAGAGATGCAGATATGCAATTAATAGAACCTCGAGAAATGATAAATTAATCTTGCTGTATTAATCTTTTGCTCTTCCATGGTCTTCTAATTTCTTCTCTAAATACTGGGAAAGAGTGTTTAGATCGATCTAAGAAATATCTATCTAGTGTGACCTCAACCATTGGAAATGCGATTTCATGCCACGGAATCTCTTCTTCATTAAATAGTTGGACTTCCAAGGATTCTTCAGTAGGGCCAAAGTTCTTGCTTTTAATTTCACCCCTGAAGAACACATACACCTGACTGATTTGAGGGATATCAAAAATAGCATATAAAGTTGGCTCAATTATTTCTGCATTGGTTTCTTCTTTACATTCACGAAGTGCGCCCTCTAAAGTTGATTCACCTAATTCATGGAAACCTGCAGGTAGCGTCCAGAAACCCCGTCTCGGTTGTATCGCTCTTTTGCATAGCAAAACTTGCTCCTTGTATGTTGGCAAAACACCCACTACCGTTTTTGGATTTTGATAATGTATTACATTGCAATTTGAACACATATACCTTGGGCGGTTGTCTCCTTCAGGAATTGATTTTATGACGGCAGATCCGCATTCGGTACAAAAGTTCATATGAGGCTCATTATGTTATTTCTTCAGAGTATAATGCACATATGAAAATGCATATAGTAAATAGATTGAGTCGATACCCTGTTATAGAAAGTATCCCCAAAAGCGTTAGGACGTCAAAATCAGCTGCGGTACTAATAATATTAAAGGATCTTGAGAAAGAACCAAGTTTGATTCTAACCAAAAGAGCCGCGAATTTAAGACATCACGCTGGACAGGTCGCCTTTCCGGGGGGCATGTGGGAGAGTGATGATAAGTCACTCACAGAAACAGCTTTGAGAGAAGCTTCAGAGGAAATTGGACTATCGAGAGAATCTGTGGAGATAATTGCAATGCTTCCTCCAGCATCTCCCTGGAGAAGAGATATTGATGTGACTCCATTTGTTTCAACGGCGGTTGGTGATTTAGATTTGACGGCAAATCCAGATGAAATTGAATCTATATTTGATGTGCCGCTAAAAGCTTTTTTAGATATGGATAATTATGAATTTATTGAATTTGGCTCAGATAGCGGACAGAGTGGCGCAGACATTAAATTACCAGTGTTGGTATACAATAAAAATAAAATTTGGGGATTTACTTTAAAAGTAATCACCGACTTGATTGAACAGGTAATGGATGTATCAATGGCAAAAATTTGGAGTAAAATTCATTAAAATTGATGATTAGGTATTGAGATGATATATAAGTTTGGAAAGGATTTACCAAATGTTCATGGAAGTGTTTTTGTTGCCGAAAGTGCTGATGTGATTGGTAAAGTTGAACTAAAAGAAGAATCTAGTGTTTGGTTTAACGCAGTTATAAGAGCGGATCTGGATAAAATTGAGATCGGTCAAAGAACAAACGTGCAAGACGGAGCCGTGCTTCATGTTGATCCGGGGCAACCAATGCATATTGGTGATGATGTTACTATAGGTCATCAAGCTATGGTTCATTGTAAGAGTGTCGGTGATAGGTCTCTTATTGGAATCCATGCTGTTGTTCTTGAAGGGGCTGTTGTTGGCAATGATTGTTTAATTGCAGCCAACGCTCTAGTGAAATCTAATGCAGTAATACCAGATGGTTCGATGGTTGTCGGATCGCCAGGTAAAATAATCAAGCAAGTAGATGAAAGAATGAAGTCAATGATTCATGTAGGGGCATTAATGTATGTTCAGAAGGCAAAAGATATGATGTCTACTTTAGAGGCTCAATAACAAGAGCGTACCATTGTCATTCTGTATTTTAGGGCTTTTTTGGTGGATTAGGCAGTTTAGACACTGACACTTTTTTCACCATGGCTCCTTCTATATTTGCCGTTTCAAAGCAGTAATTATCGATCAGAAAGCTGATATTTCCATCCGGTATATTCTCAAGTTGTTCGAGAACTAAGCCGTTTAGTGTCTTAGGGCCATCAGTCGGCAACGACCAACCAGTGGCTTTATTTATTTCTCTTATCGTGGCTCCGCCATCAATTTCAAATTTATCTTTTGAAATTTTATGAATCTCATCAATCTGATCAGCTATATCAGTTGTAAAGTCACCAACGATTTCCTCGAGTATATCCTCTAAAGTTACCAATCCTTGAACTTCACCATATTCATCAACCACAATTCCAAATCGCGCTTTTTTATCACGGAAATTTAAAAGTTGATTCATTAAGGTTGTACTCTCTGGGATGAAATAGGCTTTTTCTGATAGTTGACGAACCAGTTTATGTGAAACCTTTTGTGATTTTAATAAGTGATGTGCTTTCCTCGTATTAAAAACGCCAATGATATTGTTTATATCGCCTTTGTATAAAGGTTGTCTTGTATATTCAGAACTCAAAATAGCCGATTTAATGGAATCTATTGGCTCCTCCAAGTCAATTCCTTGCATCTCATTTCTAGGAATCATGATGTCTTCAATAGTGATGTTCTCAAGATCCAGTATTCCTTTTAGCATGCCCTGATTATTGCTGGATAACTTGTGACTGGACAGATCAACCAGAGATTTGAGTTCCTCAGAATCAAGGCCATCATCTCTATCTTTGGTTGGATCAAATCCTAATAGCGAGATTACAAAGTTGGTAAATTTGTTTATCAAAACAACTAATGGAACCATAACTTGCATTAATGGTCGCAGGATATGACTTGTCCTAAAAGCAAACCACTCTGGATTTTGAGCCGCGATTGTCTTCGGGGTTACCTCAGAGAAAACTAACACTAAAACGGTCAGCGATGCGGTTGCAACCCATGGCGCTGCGGCTTCACCAACATAAATGATGGCTAGCATATTAGCTATTATCGCTGCCAAAATGTTAACAGCATTGTTACCAATCAGTATTAATCCAATCAACCTATCTGGTTTTTCCAAGAGTTTAGCTGCCCGACGAGCGCCAGAACTTTTTTTCTTCTGGTGCCGCAGTCTGTATCTATTAAGCGCCATCATGCCTGTCTCTGAGCCAGAGAAAAAAGCGGAAAAGATAAGCAGTATTACTAGTAAAACCCACAGGATAGTGGGATCTGACATGTCCAAAAATTTGTCCAATTAATTACGTCATGTATATGTTGAAGTACTTGACTTAAATAAGCAACTTAGAATTGTAAATTTCGAATTAAATCAATAAGAATTCTATGACTATTTTACTTCCAACATAGGCCATTAAGATTGAAATAAATCCTGCCCATGTCCATGCAATTGCCACGTTTCCTCTCCATCCTCGCTGGTATCTTCCCCAGAGAAGAATCACGTAAGTAATCCAAGCCAGAGAGCTCAAGATGACTTTATGCAATAGCTTTTGCTCGAATAAATTATCATAGAATAAGAATCCTGAACCAAGAGATAAAGTGAGCAAAACAACACCAATCCATATGAGTTCAAAGAGAAAATTTTCCATAGTTTGTAGTGGTGGAAACGAGTTGATCAGAAAGTTTTGATTTTTTTGTTTTAACTGCAAATGGTGATAACCCGTCATCATTGAGTGAAGCGCTGCAATTGCCAGGAAACTATAGGAAAGAAATGAAAAGATAATATGTATTTGTATCGGCAGAGATAGATCAGTCAATGTTTTTGTTGGCGATATAAATTGACCTAATAAAAGACTAAATATTGAAATCGGAAAGAGTACCAAATACATGCTGTGAAGTGATTTATTAAAGCTACTGATAAAAATCACAGTGTTGATAATAAAAGCTATTAAAACAAAGGTCTTGAAGAGGCTGAGATCTAGACCATTGTCTACAAGCAGTAAATCAACAACAGTAATTAAGTGGAACAGAAGTATTAGGGCTAATGCATTCTGGAATTTTGGGAATTTGTTACTCAATCCTTTGATCAGATTGATTAAAAGATAAAAAAAACCAAAAACATAGGATAAAATTGTTATAAATGTAATAGCTGACATAAAGAGAACGGTTAACAAAAACGTCCTTTAGTTTGGCATAATTGGCTTTGATGTTGAAGTCGCAATGATAATTATTATCAATAAAAGATAAGTGGAATTAGGTAATTTGTATGGCAATTTTTTCAAGTCTCTCGGAAAAACTAAGTAACAGTATTAAGAAGATTTCTGGCAAAGCAAGTCTCAGTGATAAAAATATTCAAGATACTTTGAGGGATGTGCGTATTGCATTGCTTGAGGCCGATGTTGCTCTTCCTGTAGTTAAGCAATTTCTAAATGATGTAAAAGATCGCGCGTTGGGGATTGAGGTGGCAAGTAGTCTTAATCCCGGTCAACAGTTTCTCAAGATAGTCAAAAGTGAACTTGAACTATTAATGGGAGAAAAAAATGAGGGGGTTGATTTAGTAGGTAAACCTCCCGCGGTTATTATGATGGCAGGACTTCAGGGAGCTGGTAAAACAACCACCGCAGCAAAGTTAGCTAAGTATATTAAAAGTGATAAAGGTAAGAGGGTCATGTTGACCTCGGCAGACATCTACCGACCCGCAGCAATAGAGCAACTCAAAATTCTTTCCTCAGAAGTAGATGTCGAGTTTTTTGAGAGCTCTCCAAGTCAAAAGCCTAAGGACATAGTTACAGCGGCTATAGCATCGGCAAAAAAGAAATTTATAGATGTCTTGATTATTGATACAGCTGGCAGATTGCATATTGATAACGAAATGATGGGCGAATTAAAACAATTGACTGCATTGACGAATCCAGCTGAGCTTCTTTTTGTCATTGATGCGATGATTGGTCAAGATGCTGTAAACACGGCAAAGGTTTTTAATGACAGTCTGCCGTTATCTGGAATAATTTTAACGAAAGTGGATGGGGATACCCGTGGAGGAGCCGCACTTTCAGTTAGACAGGTTACAGGTAAGCCTATCAAGTTCTTAGGAGTAGGCGAAAAAACAGACGCGCTTGAGCCCTTTCACCCCGATAGACTCGCATCAAGAATTCTTGGTATGGGTGATATGTTGTCACTCATTGAAGAAGTTGAAAGCAAAGTTGATAAAGAGAAAACTGACAAATTAGCCAAAAAAGTTATTAAAGGTAAACGTTTTGATTTAGATGACTTGCGAGATCAATTGCAACAAATGAAAAACATGGGAGGCATGTCAAACATGCTTGACAAATTGCCTGGAATTGGAAACATGGCTCAAGTCGCAGAGACTGCACAAGCTAACCAACAATTCGATAAAATGCAATTCATCCTTGATTCAATGACACCGCATGAACGACGCTACCCTGATATATTAAATGGCTCGCGTAAACGCCGAATAACGAGTGGATCTGGTACTACAATCCAGGATTTAAATCGCTTAATGAAGCAACATAAGCAAATGAGCAAGATGATGAAAAAGATGAAAGGCAAAGGGATGCAAAACATGATGCGGAGTATGAGCGGCATGATGAACCAAGGAGCTAGCGGTATAGGCAAAGGATTTCCAAGATTTTAAAAACCTTTTCTTAATGTTAGTCTAATGTTACGAGAAAAAAGTATTCCAATTGTCACTGTTTTAGAATAGACTGGCGACCTTTAAATTTAGGTGAAAAGCACTAGTACTGCTTGTTTCGTTAAAACAGAGAAGGAACAATTAATGTTAACGATTAGATTGTCCAGAGGTGGTTCAAAAAAACGACCTTTCTATCATCTTACGGTTGCTGACTCACGTCGTGCAAGAAACTCTCGCTATATAGAGCGGGTGGGATTCTTTAATCCTATCGCAAGAGGTGCAGAAGAGAGGTTAAGAGTAGATATTGAGCGTATTGAACATTGGCAAGGACAGGGCGCACAACTGAGCGAAAGAGTATCGTCTCTCGTCAAAGAGGCTACTAAAAAAGTAGCTTAGGGAGACATCACGTCAGCCCGTATGACTGAATCCCACGAAAAGAAAATAAGCATTGGACAGTTTGGCAAAGCCCATGGAGTTCAAGGCTGGATTACTGTGACTTCTTTTACTGAAAAACCAACTGACTTATTTTGTTTTGAGGCTCTTTCAATCAAAAGCTCAAAAGAGAATGAGTCGTTTTTTTTTGAAAACTATCTAAAGCATAGTGATCGTTTTATCGCTAAAATAAAAGGGATAGATGATCGTGATTCGGCTATCTATTTTGTGAATAAACAAATCCAGATACATGAAAAATGTATGCGCGAGTTAAGCGAAGAGGAATTTTATTGGCACCAACTCAAAGGTCTTAAGGTAAAAACTTTTTATAACGGCTGTGAGCAATTATTGGGGATTGTCGAGTCTATTATAGAGACTGGATCTAATGACGTCTTAGTTGTGAAAGGAAATAAAGAGAGCATTGATACCAGAGAGCGTGTTATATCTTGTGCTAATGAATTTTTAGTTGGTGTTGATCTAAAGGACGGATTTATAGAGGTCGATTGGGATCCGGAATTTTAATTTCAGACATGATGATTACTAGACAAAAATGAAAATTGGTATTGTTACTCTTTTCCCAGAAATGTTTAAGGCTTTGACGAGTTATGGGGTAACTTCTCGTGCGTTTAAGCAGAACATTATTGAATTAAAGTTCTTCAATCCTAGAAACTACACAGATAATAAATATAATTCAGTTGATGATCGCCCTTTCGGTGGGGGCCCAGGCATGATCATGTCACCTCAGCCATTAAAAAATGCTATATCTAAGGCTAGAGATTGGATTGATGACAGCTTGAAAGTCATATATTTATCGCCTCAAGGGGCTTTGGTTACTCAATCAAAGATTAAATCTATGACTGATGAGAATAACTTTATTTTTATTGCAGGTAGATATGAAGGGATTGATGAAAGAATTATACAAACGCAAGTTGATGAAGAGCTTTCTATAGGAGATTATATAGTTAGTGGCGGCGAGTTACCGGCTATGGTAATTCTTGATGCATTAGTAAGATATAAACCCGGTGTACTAGGAAATCCAATGTCTAAGAACCAAGATTCATTTTCTGATGATATCTTTGACTTTCCAAATTACACTCGACCAGAGATTTTTGATGGTATAAAGGTACCTGACGTACTTTTGTCGGGTCATCATAGTCAAATAAAAGCTTGGCGTGATCAACAGGCAATAAAGAAAACAAAAGAAAAACGACCTGATTTATTAAATAACGAGGGAAGTAAGAAGAAAATAAAGCCAGGATTTTAATAAAATTTGATACAAGTATTTAAATTTGAAGATTAATTGATACAATAGCGTCCCTGAAAACAGCGGTTAGCGGAAAATAAGATAATGACAAATAAAAATTTGATAATAGCGGAGCTCGAAAAAGAGCAAATGACAAAAGAAGTTCCTGACTTTGGTCCCGGTGATACTGTTGTTGTTCAAGTTAAAGTAAAGGAAGGCTCTAGGGAAAGACTTCAAGCATTTGAGGGCGTTGTTCTTGCTAAGAGAAACAGACAGCTCAACTCAGCTTTTACAGTTAGGAAAATATCGAACGGTATTGGAGTGGAGCGCACATTTCAAACATATAGCCCGCTTTTGGAGAGCATAGAAGTAAAGCGGAGAGGTGCTGTAAGACGGGCGAAACTCTATTATTTGCGTGAGAGATCAGGCAAATCGGCTCGGATCAAAGAAAAGCTTAATTAAAAAGCTGGCATTGCAGTACCTGATCAAGATCTTTAAAGGCGCATTCCCACTTCCCTTAGATGGACTTTAAAGGGTGGAACTATTTCGCATCGCTGTCTCATTAGTCTTTTTAAATAGGTATGGTGGTAGTGGATAAATCTGAAATTTTTTTATGGATTCAACTTTTTTCTTCTTGCTCAAATTTTATCCCTTCTAAGAAAAACGCATTTATCGATTTTGCTTAAAGTCAATTAACGTTTTAGATGCGTCAACATAAGCAAACATAAAATTAAAATAAAAAAAGGCAAAATAGTATTGAAACAAGATACATTAATTTCAGGAATTGTAATCGGTAATCCAGAGGGTTTTGGATTTGTCGGACGCTTGGATGGTAACGGCGACGATATCTATCTATCACCTATTCAGATGAGACAGGTTTTCGATGGTGATGAAGTGCTCATTAAAGCGCAAAAACGTGCGAAAACAGGAAAACTTGAAGGAAAAATTGTAAGTGTAGTGCGAAGAAAATCTTTAGAGCTTATTGGCAAATTGTCCAAAGAAAATTCATCTTTCTTCGTTATCCCTGAAAATCCAAGAATAAGTCAAGACATCATAGTTGAAAAATCAAATATTGGTAACGCTTTGGAAGGACAGATAGTTTGTGTTCGTATCACAAAGGTGCCTACCATTAAAAATTTAGCTTCAGGTCACATTACAGAAGTTCTAGGAGATTTCCATAGCCCCGGTATAGAGACCAAAATCGCTATCCGAGATTACTCTATTCCTTTTAAATGGAGTGAGGAGGCATCAGCCCAAGTTGACAGAATTTCAACAAAATTGGCCATTGATGGGAAAAGAGTCGATTTACGAGATAAATATTTCATAACAATCGATGGAGAAGACGCAAAGGATTTTGATGATGCAGTCTATTGTGAATCTGTTGATAACGGTTCCTTTAGATTATACGTGGCGATCGCCGATGTATCTGAGTACATTAAATCCGGCTCGCCTCTGGACAAAGAAGCGCTTAAAAGAGGGAACTCGGTATACTTTCCAAATAGCGTTATACCGATGTTACCTGAAAAACTTTCTAATGGATTATGTTCACTAAGTCCGAATGAGGATAAATTAACAGTTGTTTGTGAAATGTTAATAAATTGTAGTGGTGATATTGAAAGTTATCAGTTTTATGAGGCTGTTATTGTTTCGCACTCTAGGAAAACTTACACGCAAGTTGCAAGATTTATCAGAAATAATGACTTAGATACAGCAATGCGCACCAAGCAAAATACATTTGAACGAGGAGCGGAGAGATTAGTTAAAAATCTACATGAGGTCTTCAAACGTTTGGAATTGGTCAGAGACAGTAGAGGAGCGATTTCATTTGACACTCAGGATACAAAAATACTTTTCACGAAAGACAAAAAGATATCTAAAATAATTCCATCAGAAAGAAACGTGGCACACAAAATTATCGAGGAGTGTATGCTTTGCGCTAATTTATGTGCTGCCGACTATTTAGAACGTGCAGAAATGCCACTACTGTATCGAGTTCATAAAAAACCAACGTTTGAAAAGATGACGAATCTTAGCAAGTTTCTTTCAGGTTTTAATATTGATATAAAATTAGATGGGGACATTAAACCCGCAGATTATCAAAACATATTAAAATTAGTAAAAGGTAGAGATGAAGAGAGAATAATCCAGTCAGTCCTTTTGAGGTCTATGGCTCAAGCCAATTATCATCCAAAGAATGATGGCCATTTTGGGTTAGCTTATGAATCTTATACTCATTTTACTTCCCCTATTAGAAGATATTCGGACTTGATAATTCATAGAGGAATTAAGGCGCTTATTAGGCAAGCAAGCAAGACGTATGAACAATATACTTATGAATATGAGCAGCTTGACATGATTGGTCAACAAGTAAGTATGACTGAGCGGCGAGCTGAGGATGCCACACGAAGTGCTGAATCTTGGCTGAAGTGCGAATATTTGAGTCATAGGGTTGGCGAGGAATTTGATGGCGTCATAAGCTCTGTGACTGGTTTTGGTCTTTTTGTTTTATTGGAAGATGTTTTCATCGAGGGTTTAATTCATATCTCGAGTATCGATGAAGATTACTATGTATTCGACGAAATCCGTTACTGCTTAGTGGGAGAGTCAAAGAAAAGACAATTTTTTATTGGGGACAAAGTAAGAGTTTTTCTCAGACAGGTGTGTGTAAGACAAAGGAAAATTACTCTCATTCTAAAAGATGTAAACGGAGGGAAGGAGAGTATTTTAGAAGCGAGTAATTTTTCCGCATCAAAACGGCCGTCTGCAAATGCAGTAAAGATGGCAAAGGAGTACCAGGTAAAGTTTAGCAATAAAAATAAGAGATACCGAAGCAAAAAGAAAAGATAACTCAATTGAATTGTTATTTGCTTAAACCCAGACCGACCAATGCGTCAAAAGACATTTTTATTAAATTTCACTAATGACTGTGAAATCAAATTGGACAGATGCGACAAGAAGTACCTCGAGTCGCTCTCATGATATACAGTATGATCACTGCTTCCGATCGCTAAAAATCCTAGAGGAATCTCGCTGCCGATCTTGCATATTGCGACCGAATTATTAATCTGATCGGAATGATTAAAAAGAGCGTGAAAATCCTCTGATGAAAATTGGCCGCCAATCGGCTCTTTTAAGCTTATCAATCTCGGTATCTTCTCTTCCAACTCTATCTGCGATGTTGAAACCACAATTGGATGATCAACTGATATATCTTCGTCAAACAAAATAAGTGAGTAAAACTCAAGTTTAAAGTCATTTTTGAAAGAATCGCTGAGTATATCAAGAAAGCTCTTTAAATCATGCGCACTTAGCATTTTTAAAGTAAGTGTCATCACTGATTCAAAAATTTTTTGATTTTGGTCTGCATTTTCGATCAGGTGATTAAGCTTTTCATTTAATAGTTTATTTTTTTCTTGAAGTTTTTGAAGATGCCTCTCGACTATCGAAATAGCGCCGTCAGTTTTATGATGAATTACCATGGTTTCTAAAATATCTGAATTATTGTCAAAAAAATCTGGATGGTTTCTCAAAAACGACCTGACATCTTTGATATCAACCGCATCATCTATTTTGTTTCTCATATGTTCATGATTCCTTGAAAAACTGTTTTTGCTTCTCCGATCATCTTAATTCGATCACTTTCATTAGGCCATACAATTTTGAGATGACCGCCTTTTTGCTGAACTGTAACAGAAGAGTTTACTAATCCATCCCGAATAGCTACTGCTGCAGTTGCGCACGCTCCAGAGCCACAAGATTCTGTTTCTCCTGATCCCCTCTCAAAAACACGTAATTTTATTAAATCCTTGTTAATTATTTGCGCAAAGTTAACATTCACTTGATTTGGGAAGCTCTGGTGTTTTTGAAAGTCACGTCCTATTTGTCTGATGTTGACTTTACGAATATCTCTTTCGAAGATTATGGCATGAGGGTTACCTACAGTAACTGGAACAAATTCAATCATTCTGCTCATAATTTCAAGCTTATATGATTTTTCTTGTTTTTCGGTTTTGAATGGAACCTTTTTTGGGTCAAATGAAGGTTGTTGTATTTCAACGGCCACCATGTTTTTGCCAACTAACTCAATATGTAACATCCCACCAATAGAGCTAACCAACAATTTCCTCTTTCCTGAGAGACCTTGGTCATAAATAAACTTTGCAATACATCTTGCACCATTTCCACATTGACTTGCTTCAAGACCATCCCGGTTGAAAATTCTGTAGTTAAAGTCAACATGACTCTCTTTAGGAGGCTCGATAATGAGCAACTGATCACAGCCAACGCCCCTATGTCTGTCAGCTATTCGTTTAACCATGTTTTTAGTAATATTTATGTGTTGATTAATCGTATCAATCACCACGAAATCATTACCAATTCCGTTCATTTTAGTGAATTTTAAGTGCATTTTTTAATTTATATTCTCGATTAGTTTTTCATTTTTAATTAAGTCTTCAAATGTCTCTCTCTCTCTTATGACATGCAAAGATTCATCAACAATAAGAATTTCTGTCGGTCTACATCGACTATTGTAGTTCGAACTCATTGTGAATCCATATGCTCCCGCATCACATAGGCAAAGCAGATCACCTGTTTCTATTGGTAGCTTTCTGTCTTTACCCAGAAAGTCACCGCTCTCGCAAACTGGCCCCACAATGTCGTATATCTTTGATTGGGCAGAGTCAGGTGAGACTGACTTTATCTCCATTTCTGCTTGATATAAGGCAGGTCTTATATAGTCGTTCATTCCAGCATCAACAATTGCAAAGTTTTTCTCACCATTAGTTTTAACATACTCTGTCTTCATTAGTAGCACGCCAGCATTGCCAACTATTGACCGTCCAGGTTCTATGATAATTTTTTCAGTTCTGCTACTACAATCATTCATGATTGTCTTCGAGAATTCTTTGATATTAGTCTGGTTTGTATCCTCCTTTAAAGTCCCCAAACCTCCACCAATGTCTATATGAGACAAATGAATATTATCTAGTTTTAATTTATCAACAAAATGCATTAGGATCTGCAAGGACTCTCTAAATGGTGCTATGTCGTATATTTGAGAGCCTATATGACAAGCGATACCCATAATTTCGATGTTGCTGAGTTCTGAGGCCAACTTAAATATGCCATGCGCCTCACGCATATCAACACCGAACTTGTCATTCTTTAATCCGGTTGCTATGTATGGATGCGTATTAGCATCAACATTTGGATTGACTCTGATTGAGATCGACGCTTTTATATCATTTGTTTTTGCTATACGGTTAATGAGTAATAACTCATATTTTGACTCTACATTGAAGCACTTTATCTTGGCCTCGAGTCCTTTTTTTATATCTGATTCGGACTTACCTACACCTGAAAAAATGATCTTTTTAGGGTCTCCCCCTGCATAAAGTACTCGATTCAGTTCACCTTGAGATGTGACATCAAAACCGGATCCAATTTTCGCTAATATTTGAAGTATTGCAATATTTGGATTAGCTTTAACAGCATAACAAATAAAATTGTTCTCAGAGCTTAAATGCTCTCTATAGCCATTAAAGTTTTTTTCGATAAGGTTCTTGCTGTATATATAACAAGGCGTTCCGAATTTTTTCGCGACTGTTGATAGTTCGACTCCATCAAAAAACAGTTCTTTGTCTTTTATTTCAAAGATATTACTCATTACTACTCAGTGGTTTTTATTGAAACGTAGGAGGTATTAGTTTCTTCAGGAAGATACAATTCTCCAACATTCCCGCAACCGGATGAAATCGCAAATAGAATCACTAGAACGCAATAAAAAAATTTCTTTGACATCACTTTACGTCCAAAAATTCTTGAAACGTAAGTATAACGACACTTACAATTAATAACTAAATTTTTAAACCTTTTTTTCCCCAATAAAAGGTGTCTTTAAATTATGAATGAAGCTGATTTCCATGAGTTAGTTGATGACGTTCTTTTCGCTATTGAAGAGACTGTTGAAGCGAGTGATTTAGATATTGATTGTGAAAATTCAAATGGTATGTTGACCCTCACGTTTGAAGTGAATGGTTCGCAAATCATCCTCTCTCGACAGCCCGCCATTCGCGAAATATGGGTAGCCGCAAAATCTGGAGGTTTTCATTTCGATCTGAAAACAAATGGATCAGTTCAAGTTTGGCAAAATACTGTCTCTAAAGAATCTCTTTCAGATTTTTTGTCACAGTTATTTTTGTCTCAAGGCGGAGAACATTTAGATTTTATTTTTTAGTGTTCAATTTTTTGATAGACTCAAGCTCATGTTTTGCGGCCCTGGAAACTTCTTTGGGGGCTGTACCACCCAGATGACTCCTTGATCGAACAGAACCCTCAACTGTCAATACATCATAAACATCATCAGAAATGACATCGGAGAAGGTCTTCATGCTCTCAATATCGATGTCGACTAATTCACATTTACTTTTGATAGCATGATTAACTAATTCACCTACTATTTTGTGGGCATCCCTAAAAGGAACTGATTTTTTTACCAGATAATCAGCAAGATCCGTTGCAGTTGAATATCCGCTTTTTGCTGACTTGAGCATACTCTCTCTGTTTACTTGAATATTGGGGACCATCTCTTTAAAGATCATCAAACAGTTTATTAAGGTATCAACCGAATCGAAAAGTGGCTCCTTGTCTTCTTGATTGTCTCTGTTGTATGCAAGAGGTTGACCTTTCATTAAAGTTAACAAAGACATTAATTGTCCAAACACTCGCCCAGTCTTACCTCTTATTAGTTCAGGGATATCTGGATTCTTTTTTTGAGGCATTATTGATGATCCAGTACAAAATGCATCACTCAAATTGATAAAGTTAAACTGAGATGATGCCCAAATTATCAATTCTTCCGACATACGAGATAGATGCATCATGCAGGTACTAGCGAATGCGCAAAACTCGATAACGAAGTCTCTGTCACTCACTGCATCAAGAGAATTTTCACTTACTTTTGAAAAGCCTAGCAGATTGCTTGTGTGCAGACGATCAATATCAAATCCAGTACCCGCTAAAGCTGCAGATCCAAGAGGATTGCAGTCAACCCGCTTTCGACAATCTATTAAGCGTTCATAATCTCGTTTGAACATTTGATTCCACGCAAGCATATGGTGACCAAAAGTTATTGGTTGAGCGACTTGCAGATGAGTAAAACCAGGCATTATGGTGTCGTGTTCAGCAACGGCTAATTCAACAATATTTTTCTGTACACCTAGTATTATGCTGCTTATTTCGTCAATCTGATCCATAAGCCACAATCTAACGTCAGTTGATATCTGATCATTTCTAGATCTTCCAGTGTGTAGTTTCTTCCCAACATCACCAATTTTAGCGGTTAAAGCTGCCTCAATATTCATATGTACATCTTCAAGATCCTCGCTCCATTCAAAGCTACCTTGATTAATAGATGTTGCGATTTCTTGAAGACTTTTTTGAATAAGCTCTCTTTCATCACTCGTAAGAACACCAATTTTTTGCAGCATTGAGGTATGAGCTAGAGAACATTCAATATCTTTGTCAGCTAACCTTTGATCAAAATCTACTGAAGCGGTGAATTGCTTAACAAGATCACTAGTCTCTGAAGAGAATCTTCCTCCCCAACTTTGATTGATGTTTTTATCTTTGAGCTTTGTTTCTTTCATTCTTTATTCCAAGCCATATTCGCACATACGTCAATGAATCTTATGCTGAATTGATTTTGATTGCATCAATGCCTTCAATCTTTTCGAAAATTTTTTATTATAGGGGGATCAGTAATGAATTTTCGCTATTCAGATGAACTAAAAAACTGATACATTGTTGCATGTTAAAACAGATGGATAGGGTAGCTTAATTGATCGAAAAAATACGAATTGCTTCTCGGAAGAGTCCATTAGCACTATGGCAAGCAGAATTTGTCAAATCAAAATTGACATCAATATTCCCTCACACAAACATAGAGATAAAAGGGTTTTCAACCAAAGGAGATCGTTTTCTGGAGACGTCTTTGTCTAAAATTGGTGGGAAAGGGCTTTTTATCAAAGAGTTGGAGGCTGCATTACAGAATGATGAAGCAGATATAGCAGTCCATTCGATGAAAGATTTACCTCCATCGCTTTCTGATGAATTTATGCTTGCTGCCGTCCTAGAGCGGCATGATCCATCTGATGCATTCATCTCCAATAATTATGATGCACTTGAGCTTTTGCAACCCGAATCTGTCATTGGTACATCAAGTGTTCGAAGACAATCTCAGCTTTTGTCTCGGTTTCCAGGAGTTAAAATTAAAGTACTGAGAGGAAATGTTAACACGCGACTCGAAAAGTTGGATGCGGGTCTGTTTGATGCAATTATTTTAGCGACAGCTGGCCTTAAAAGACTAGGATTTGATAAGAGAATATCGCAAAGAATACCGCATGAAATTTGTCTGCCATCGGCGGGGCAAGGTGCTTTGGGCATAGAGTGCAAAACAGATGATATTAATCTAATAAAAATGATTAGTAAGCTAAATCATGAGTTTTCAGCTACATGTGTAGAAGTTGAAAAAAAGTTTTTATCTTTTTTTGATGGTGGATGCTCGCTTCCAATTGCATGTCATGCCCACTTGTTTAACGAAAACAAGATGATTAAGTGCGAGGGATTAGTAGCATCCTGCGATGGGAAATCAATTCTGCGTTCCGAAGTTATCGCTTCATATTCTGATGCTAAAGGTTTGGGCCAGAAATTGTCTGATAATTTAATTAACATGGGGGCATTAGAAATATTAGAAAATATTAATGGCAATACACGTGCTAGAGAATAAAAAAATATTAGTTCTTAAAAGCCGGAGAGGTGAGGACGATTTGTTGGAGTACTTGCGAAATAGCAGGGCTATTTTGACTTACTTTCCTGTCGTTGAGACAGAGCCAAATTTCTCTTCGAAGACAGTCACTAGTGCTTTTAATAATCTGAAAAAATATAAATTAGCGATCTTTGTTAGCCCAAACGCAGTAAAGTTCGCCTTTGAATACTTGGATAATATGAAACTTACTCTGCCTATCGAGATCTCATATTTTGCAGTTGGAGAGGTATCGGCAAAACTTCTGTGTGAACGGGTAGGTAATGTTATTTACCCAAAAGCTAATTTTAGCTCAGAAGGATTATTAGAGTTGCCTCAGCTTAAGCAGGTCTCGGGCGAACGAATACTTATCTTTAGAGGAGGGCAGGGATCTGAAATTTTACGAGATTCTCTTCTGCTAAAAGCTGAAAGTGTTGACTATTGCGATATTTATAAGCGGAAGATAAACAAGAACTATCTTGCTCAGGCACGAAAAAAAATGAAGGATATTGATTGTCTTGTGGTCTTTAGTGCACAAGTCTTATCATCACTAGGTAACTTAAACGCTATTTGCGGTAATCATGATTGGAGTCAGTTAACATTATTAGTAGCAAGTCGCAGGCTTGCAAAAATTGGCGAGGAACTTGGTTACAAGTCAATAAAAGTTGCCAATACTTCCTCAGTTGATGGTATGGAATTAGCCTTCTCCGAAATTTTTCGATAATCTATTTTTTATGTTTTATATCTTCTGGAGTATTTTTTGAGCGATAAGAACAAAAATAAAGAAAATAAAAGTGATTCAACTCCGGGCACAACATCGAGTGAAATTGAGTATAAAAATTTGTCTGAAGACAAAGTGAATGCTACAAAAAATGCAACATCATTTTATTCAGGTTTGAAGGTTTATTTGATTGCAGGAATGAGCGCAATCTTAGTTTTAACCATTGGATTTTCCATTTGGGTTTATGATAAAAGTAATAGCCAAAAAGATTTAACAAATCAATTTGAGCTATTGATTAACGAGGATATCAATCGTCTTGTTGAACGAGCAGATGAGATGGATAGCCGGGTTCGAGAAAGCCTCGCTGAGATGGACAAACTCAGGAGTAAAAATGTAGATCTTGAGCGAAAAGTTTTAAGACAAGGATCGAGACTCATCCAGATGGGTATAAACCCAAAAGATG
Organism: uncultured SAR92 cluster bacterium; assembly: GCA_902604945.1. Classification (GTDB taxonomy): domain Bacteria; phylum Pseudomonadota; class Gammaproteobacteria; order Pseudomonadales; family Porticoccaceae; genus AAA300-D14. Next base: position 44,748 of record CACLAG010000005.1, read on the forward strand.
AGTGGATATTGGCGGAAGCACTGTACTTATCGAGATTGGCAACTCAGCGATTACTTATCGAAAGGTCTTCGGAAAGCGCAATAGCATTGTTGCTTGAAGCTGACAAATTGTTACTAAAGTTTGATGATGCGAATCTGGCTCATGTCCGGAATGCATTATCAAAAGAAATTGCATCTCTTAGAACGTTAAACAAGATTGATGCTCAGGGTATTATTTTTGAATTAAATGCAATATCTGAAGAAGTTAACAAGTTGAGCATCTTAAATCTTCTGTCAACGCAAAAAGATACCTCAAAGACCGATAATAAAGAAGAGGTAGAAAATTTGGAGAATAAAAAGCAACTTAGTTTGGGGAAATTTTTCAGAAACTTTGGTGAGCAGTTAGAAGAAGCCATCAAGGTGCGTCGATTTGATTCAGATATACAACCTTTGATTACAGAACATGATTTATCAGTTGTTCGAAACAACATAGACTTGCATTTTCAACAAGCAATATATTCTGTCATGAGGGAGGAGAAAGATCTTTTTGAATTGAGTCTGAAAAACATTGTTGCTGATTTAAAAAATTATTTTCATATGAACCCCAAATCAAGCAATCTTCTTCAACGAATACAGCAAATTTCCTTGCTCTCTATTGAGCAGAAGTTGCCAAAGATAGGCTATTCGTCGGAATTATTGAATTCTTATATTTCTGCAAGAAATGAAGAACTCCTGAATTCAGTGACATCTAAAAATAGTGATTTTTAAGTGAGCAAATAAAAATATGAGGCGAGTTCTAATTTTAGTAGCTTGTGCTTTGCTACTTGGCGCAACAATCGGATTTTTGCTGCAAAAAGAGCAAACATACGTGCTTATAAGCACAAAGAGCATCTCTTTTGAGATGACAATTTGGATGGCAATTATAGTTTATTTGTTATCAATCAGTTTTATTATCAGTATCCTTCTTTTGATATCTTGGATACTCGGAGGAAGTGGTTTTAAGTCGTGGTTGATTACTAGAAAAAAGCGAAAAAATCTCTTAGAGACCACTAAAGGTTTAATTTATTTTTCGGATTACGATTGGAAAAATTCCCTAACTTCACTGGAAAAATCGGCTCCAAGCTCATTAATGCCCTCTGTTAATTATATTTATGCTGCAAAAGCCGCCGCTGAGATCGATGATTATGATCGCGCATATCAAAGCCTCAATTTATTAAAAAAATCAGATCCAACCTCAAGTATATTAGTAGAAAAAATTCGTTCGGAACTCTTACTTAGAGAAGAAAGGTTTCAAGAAGCTATTCAAATTTCAACAGAGTTAATGACCAAGCTCCCCAAAGATACTGGAAATATAAGAATTCTTATTGATTGCTATTACATAACAGAAGATTGGACAGCGCTGCAGCGGCTGCTTCCTCACATCAAAAAGAATCGTGCTTTGGTAGATTCGTCTTTTGAGTCGTTAGAACTCGAAACTTATGAAAATTTATTGAAGAGCTTCCGTGTGGAGATGGACTTAAAAAATAAAGATAACAGAGAGAAGGCAGATGATGTTTGGGAAGCAATGCCAAAACACATTCAAAATAATCCTGTTATGATCGCAAGCTACTTTGACCTCCTAAAGCAAATTGACGATACAGGAAAATTGAGTTCTTTAATGATAAAAAGTATCGAAAAAAGTTGGAATGATGATCTGGTAAGGCGCCTAGGTTCATTGAACTCCTCGGCACCAGAAAAAATAATATCAGTTGTTGAAAAATGGTTAATAAAGAAACCCGAGAATGTCGCGCTTTTGACTTGCTTGGGGGACATTTGTGTTGGAGCAAAACTACTAGGGAAAGGCCATGACTATTATTGTGCGGCAATTAATATAGAACCATCACCAAGTCTATTTTTTAAGCTAGGAAATGTTTTATCTGCAATTGGAGATAAAACGAAAAGTACAGATATGTTTAAAGAAGGTTTGGAGTTTAGCATCTCTGAACGCTAGCTCTTAATACAAAGATTTTGAATCTTTCATTGATCGATTGCTCCGCTAAATCCTCTATCCCTCATCAAAGCATCGATAGTTGCCTCCTGACCTCTAAAATTTATATACGCCTCTTCCGGGGCTATAGAATTCCTAGGAGCAAACAAGTACTTAACTAACTTCTTTGATAACTCTTTATTAAACAAGCCGTTATCAGCTGACTCAAAGTATTCAGCTGCATCTGAGGTGAGTACATCTGCCCATATATATCCATAGTATCCTGCGGAGTAACCTTCTCCTGAAAATATATGGCCAAAGTGAGTACTTCTGTGTCTCATTACAATTTCATCAGGCATTTGATAATTATTCAGAACGGATTTTTCGAATTCATGGGGATTCAGTTTCTCTGGATCTGTCATATGATATTCTAAGTCAACAATAGCACTAGCGAGATATTCTCCAGTTGAAAAACCTTGATTAAATTTGGATGCATTTCTGATTTTCTCTACTAGCTCCTTCGGTATCGGTTCATCAGTTTGGTAATGTATGAGGAACTTATTGACCACTGGTTCGCTCAATAACCATCTTTCCAAGAGTTGTGATTGGAATTCTGTGTAGTCTCTTACTCCGCCACTCAGCCCGGGATAATGAACATTTGATGATAACGAGTGAAGCGCATGCCCAAATTCGTGAAAAAAAGTGGTTGCGTCATCCCAGGAAATCAAATTAGGCTGACCTTTTGAGCCTTTTACAAAGTTGGAGTTGTTTGAGCTTAGTACACTTGTTTGGTTGAGCAGGGACGAATAGCTGCGATAAGTGGTTGCCCATGCTCCAGATCTCTTTCCCTTTCTTGCAAAAGGATCGAGGTACCAAAGACCGACATGTTCATTATTGGTAGCATTTGTTACCTCCCAAACTCTAACATCAGGATGGAAAACGGGGACAGTATTATTTTTAACTTCAACAAATTTAAAGTTGAACAGTTCTTTTGCAACAAAAAACATTGCCTCAATAAGATTCTCTATCTGAAGATAGTTCTTAATTTCCTGAGAATTTAAATTGTACTTTTCTTGTCGAACTTTCTCCGCGTAAAACCGATAGTCCCATGGTTTGATCTTGAAATTTTCATTAGCTAATTTGGCAATCTTTTCCATATCATTTACTTCTTCATGAATTTTTGATCTCGCATAGGGCCAAACTGACTTGAGGAGGGCAAGTGCAGTCTCAGGGTTTTTAGCCATGCGATTCTCTAACCGCCATAGCGCGTAGTTTTCATAACCCAATAACTGCGATCTTTTATGTCTAAGTTTCAAAATCTCAGTAATAATTTCATTATTATCAAAAGCATCATTGTTATCCCCTCGACTATAATAATTTACCCATACAGTTTCCCTGAGGTCTCTTTCTTCAGAAAACTTAAGAAATGGCTCCATTGAAGACCTAGTATTTGTCACAGCAAATCTGTCATCAAACCCAAGTGTTTCTGCGGCAATTTTGTATGATTCGACTAAGGATTCTGGAAGTCCTGAGAGTTGAGACACATCAAGCAATAAATAATAGTTTTCTTCCTCAGCCAGCACATTGTTACTGAAAATAGTATGCAGTTCAGATAAGCGCATATTTATTTCTTGGTATTCGGCCTTATCTATATCGTCCAATTCTGCGCCATTTCTGACAAGATTTTTGTATTTCAGTTTAAGCAATCTTTCCTGCTTTTTATCGAGTTTTAGTGAATCTTTTTTCTCATACAAATATTTAATTCGCTTGAAAATCTTTTCGTTATGATTAATTTCGGTATAAAACTTACTAATTTCAGGCGCCATTTCTTTTTGAATATCTCTAAATTGCTTTGTTGAGAGGTTGGATGAAAGCACCCCATAATAGGAGAATATTTGGTCTAAAAGTTGACCATTTTTTTCTAAAGCTATTATGGTATTTTGGAATGAAGGTTCTTCATCTTGATTAGCTATCTGTGCTATCTCATTTTTTGTTTGATCCATTGCCAATATCAAAGCAGGTTTCAGATCGTTTAAATCAAGATCATTAAAAGTTGGCACTCCTTTATAGGGTCCACCCCACTCTCTCAAGAAAGTATTCATTCTCGGATCCTCAGTTTCATTTTGAAAACCTTGTTTGTCATTGCAACTGCTGAGGAACAAGGCGAGAAGCGCAGTCATTAATATTAAACGCAATTTCATTATTATCTGGTCTCCAAATTTATGTGATGACATAGTTAAATTCGCTTCTTTTTTAAGTCTCTGATTATAAATCTTGCAGGATGTATATCCAAACGGATCTGTTTTGGAATAAAAGGGATTTGATTCGAGATTTCCGCCGCTATAATCTCTGCGCAAAAAGGTGCGTAGCTTAATCCACGGGATCCCATTCCAGTGTTGACATAAAGATTTGGGAAGTAATTACCAATATCATCAGATGCTTTTTTTGCGTCAAGTCGCAAATATGAAAATTTTTCTTTCATCTCATCAAAATTGGGTACAGGTCCTGCAAAAGGCAAGTAGTCTCGGGTAGTCCCCCTAAACCCAACCCAGCCACTAATATCAGTAGAATCGATATTATGTATTAAATTCCTGAATTTTAAGTCAGTACTAATGAGTTTTCCAAAGTTAGCGCGATGATCTAGCTCGTTAATCGATTCAGAAAGGTCATTGTGATTATAAGTCGCCCCGCATGCATGGATACCGTTGATACTTGGTGTCAGATATCCATCTCCACAAATGACACACTTAAGTTTTTCGCTTTCTTGATTAGAGCAAAATTCTGTAACTTGACCCCTCAATTTTTTAAGCGACAAATATGATGTTGGCTTTAGATTTTGAACCTCATAAGAATTTGCAATAATTAATTTCTTGGCATTTACTATAACTGTGTCATTTTCGTCAAATACGTCCCATGAATTATCGTTCTTCACTAAAGAGATTTCCGCAGCATCCTTTGAGATTATAGGGATATCATATTTTTTTGTAATAAATTTGCATACCTTTGGGATGGATAGCCAACCAAGAGTTGGGAAAAATAGACCGTGTGTAATATCTAATTTAATGCCAGATAGTTTTTGTATTTGTTTTAAATTGACGAGCTCGAAAAATTTATCGTTACATTGGTGCTTTGTTTGTAGCTTTGCAAATTCCTCGCTTTCTTTTTCGCTAGTAGGTAAAAGCAAAACCCCACATTGTTCTCCTAAATCATTTGCCCATAATTCACGATAGTAGTTGGTTGCAAGTTTTAAAGCAATTAAATTGAATTCTGCTAGGGAACCCGATTCCGTGGAGAGTTTCGGATATATAACAGCTCTGCTATTTGCAGATGCCTCCTTTCCAACTTCGCCATGTCGATCAATAATAGAGACATTAAACCCTCGTTTCTTTAGCGCAACAGCGGTTGTGCAGCCGGCTATGCCGCCTCCTAAAATAAATAAATTTTCAGCAGGTTTAGTTTTACTTTTTTTTTGAATATACCAATTTAAGCTTGGGAGCGTCGATGAACTGGTAGCGTACGCTTTAAATTCCGCAGTGATCATTTCCCTCTTAGCACCAAAACCATCGCACAGTGAAATATCAAAACCATGACTTCGCAATCTGCTTTGGACGGAGGATGCGGCGCTATATGACGATAATGTTGTGCCGTTTGAGGACAAGCGACTTATTTGATGCATTAATTTTTCTGACCAAGCGCTTGTATTTTGCTTTGGTGCGAATCCATCTAGGAACCAAACATCAACTGCGGCGCTAGGAGTGTCTCCACTACCAGATGCTTCAGACTGAATTAGATTTTTAAAGGCAATTTCAGCATCATCAATCATCAAGCAAAGCTGTATTTTCCCGTTGCAAAGATCAATAAAGTTAAAGCCGCCACAAAGTCTTGGATAATTCAGCAAAAACTCTTTACTGATCGAATCTAAGGAGTGCCACTTTTCATGAGCTCTCTTTAGATCTTTTAATCTCAAAGGTGACTGCTCTGCCGCGAAGTAAATCAATCTCTTGTTATCGAGATCCATTTGAAGCCACTCATTACAACAATTTAAAAAATTAATTCCAGCTCCAAAACCTACTTCTCCAATAGTAAAATGATTCTTATCGGTTGGAAGATTAGCCCACCTTTTTTTTAAATTATTTTTTTCGACAAACACATAATTACTCTCCTCCAAAGCGCTAGTTAAAGACGAGTAAAAGTCTTTGTAGGCTACAGAGTAAAGGGTATCTTTGAGCCATTTTGTATGCGCATATTTACTCAATATTAGAAATCCCGAACTCGACTAAAACTTTCTTAGTCCATACTTTTATCAAATTATCGGTTTGATCAAACTGGTTTTCATCATCGAGTGGTAGGCCAACAAACTCAGACTTTTCATAATTAAGCGCTTTAGATTGAGTAAAAGAAAAATTTTTGTTTGGCCAACATCCAGCCATGCTTGCGCCTTGATTTTTTATTTTTTGCCATAGGTAACCCATTGCATCTTGAAACCATTCCGGATATCCAACTTGATCACCAAGACCAAATATCGCCACATATTTTGATTCTAGATTAAGCTCAGATAGCTCTTCCCATTGATTTTCCCAATCCTCTTGGAGCTCACCGAAATCCCAAGTCGGTATACCGAGAATCAAATACTTGTAATCATTCATTTTTGAAACTGAGGTTGAGCTTACGTTATATAGAGACGTATTTTTAGAATTCATAAGTGAATTGATTTCATCACAAATCTTCTCTGCCGCTATTTCGGTATAGCAGGTTGTACTACCGTAAAAAACACCGATTTTTTCGTTCATAACTTTTCTTGGCCTTTAGATCTTTTACTTAAGCTTAAAAAGCATTTTAGTGTTGAATTCTAAAAATTTGACTTTCACAGCGAGCTAAATTTGGTTTGGCGCAGTGCTTCAAATAAAATAATTGCTACTGAATTTGACAAGTTAATACTTCTACTCTCTTTCGACATTGGGATTTTAAGGATATTTTCTTTGCCTAAGGCACATCTGATTTTTTCTGGAAGCCCTCTTGTTTCCGGGCCAAATACGAATGTATCTTCATTTGTGAATTTCGCGTCAGTGTATCTTCTTTCCCCTTTAGTACTCAATCCGTATATTTTATTTGGTTTTAATGTATTTATGAATGCTTGAAAGTTTTCATGAGTGCTGACGGCACTAAATTCTCTGTAGTCTAGTCCTGCCCTGACAAGTTTTTTGTTGTCTAGTTCAAAGCCTAATGGTTTTATTAAATGAAGCTTGGAACCTGTATTTGCACACAGTCTTATTACGTTTCCAGTGTTTGGGGGTATCTCGGGCTCAAACAGGACAATATTCATTATATTTTTTTAAGAAGATTTCTTATTATTATAATATTCGTTTAACGTATAGTGAATAAAGATAGTTAAGATAAAAGAGCTTATTTGAAACAAAAAATTAACTTGAGGATGATGAGAAATGAAAGAGTTGGAAAAAGAAAAAGCTATTACGATTTTGAATAATATCATGGAGCTAGAGCTTTCCGGAGTCGTCCGATACACGCACTACTCCTTGATGGTTTACGGATACAACAGGATTCCAATTGTTGATTGGTTAAAAGAAAATGCCCAAGAGGGGTTAGAGCATGCTGGAAAGGCTGGTGAAATGGTTACAATGTTAGGAGGTCATCCATCTTTGAAAATTGGTGCTTTATTGGAAACTGAAAAGCATGATATCGGAGATATCTTGCGAGAAAGCTTACAGCACGAGGCAATAACAGCAAGTGTATATCATGATCTTCTAAATCTTGTTGAAGGAAGATCCGTCATTCTTGAGGAATATGCAAGGGGCATGATCCTTCTTGAGGAGCAGCATTTAGATGAAGTGAACAAAATGCTCAGAGAGCCAGGAGATCTCGCTCCATTTAAAGCGTGATATCATAGACAATAATTTTCCACAGTAAATAGAGTATGTTAGGAGTCGAAACATGAAGGTTGTAGTTTTTGCAAACCCAAGTCGGTATCCGATGGTACCAATATTTAAGTTTATTTTAGCTTGCTGCGTGATTGTCTGTTTGCCTGCGCAATCTGAACGAGATACTTCAAGAGATCAATTTAGGCATCCTTTTGAAACCTTAGATTTTTTTGGCATAAAAGCTGACATGGATGTTCTAGAGATATCGCCTGGAGGTGGATGGTATACCGATGTTATAGCGCCAAGCATTAAAGGCACGCTATATGCAGGACATTTTAATCCTGAAAATGGAGATTACTTCAAGAGATCACATGATCGCTATCTTAAAAAGATTGAATCTGATCCTCAGTTATATGGCAATGTAAAGATGACAGTTTTTGACGCTGGTAAAGAGATTCTTTTGGTCGAGAATGAGTCAGTTGATGCAGTTCTTACCTTTAGGAATGTGCATGGCTGGATTCGCTCAAATTCAGAATCTAATGCGTTCGCGCTGTTTTATAAAGCCTTAAAACCAGGAGGAGTTCTGGGTTTAGTTCAACATCGAGCAAAACCGGGTGTATCAGTTGAATCAATGGGGAAGACAGGCTATGTAAGCCAAGAGTATGTCGTTGGACTAGCAAAGAAAGCAGGATTTGTGCTGGAAGCTTCCTCTGAAATCAATGCAAATGCTTTAGATACAAAGGATCACCCTAAAGGAGTATGGACCCTGCCACCTGTGCTTAGGCTAGGTGATGAGAATCGAGCCTTTTATACCTCAATTGGTGAGAGTGATCGAATGACTCTGAGATTTAGAAAGCCTCAAATTTGATGAAAATTCCAATTGACAAGCTTGAAAAAGATTTACTTGTCTCAATTGTGGAGGAGTTTGTTCTAAGGGATGGGACTGATTATGGCGCTGTAGAGATCGAATTCGACAATAAAGTAGACGAGGTTTTAAGAAAACTTCGTACTGAGGAATATTTTATCTCTTTTGATGCTGTCACTGAATCGTGCACAATAAAGTTAAAGGTGTAAATTCTTCTAATATATTTCCAATAAGAACTGAAATTTCATTTCTATGAAAAAAGAGATAAAAAACGTGCCCGCTCAGATTTTTGAGCCAATAAAGAATTACTTGGACCAGGAATGTCAGGTAATCGTGGCTTTTAGTGGCGGTATTGATTCGTCTGTTTTGCTTGATTTGACTTTAAAAATGATTCCACTGAGAAACCTTTTAGTAATTCATGTGAATCACGGGTTATCTGCCAAATCCATTGAGTGGGAAAAACACTCAAAACAGATCTGTGAGGCTTTCGGTGTAAAATTTATTGCCGAAAAGGTTAATATTAGTGGACATGGTAAGGGTCTCGAAGCAGCAGCTCGGAGTGCTAGATACAAGGTGTTTGAAAAGCACTTAGTCAAAGATGGTGTTCTTTTACAAGGTCATCACTTTGATGATCAAGTTGAAACCGTGCTATACAGATTACTGCGAGGCTCAGGCTCTAAGGGACTGACTGGGATTCCTAAGCTAAGAAAATTAGCCCATGGAATGTTATTCAGGCCACTCTTGGGGATGAAAAAAATTGATATTCAAAATTATGCAGAAGCTAACAGTTTAAGATGGGTAGAGGACGACTCAAACCAAAGCAGTGATTTTGACCGAAATTATATACGTAACAGTGTGCTCCCAGTCATTACTAAAAGATGGCCTGATTATCATTCGAGATTTGATACTCTGATTCGGAATAGTAGAGCCAACAAGCAACTATCCATGGCGGTGTTTAAACAAGATCTTAAATTTCTTGATCAAAAGGAAGAAAGGGGCGGTTACTCTATATTATTAAAATCATTCGCGGAGATGGATAAAAGCAGGCAGAAAAATTTCCTACTCTATTGGGCAGACTCAAATGGAATGCAGAGCCCAGGGCACAAAGTTATTGGTGAAGCAATTAATTCATTAGCTTCCTTAAGTGAGGAAACAGGACCGATAGTTTCTTTTCGTGACTCTGAGTATAGGCGATACAGAGACCGATTATTTTTATTGGATACCACATTTTTTTCTGACCTTGAAACTCTAAAGAGTCAGACCATCTTGTGGAATGGAGAATCAAGGTTAGATTTGGATCCTGTTAGCCATCTTACCTTCGAAAAATCTTTAGGTTTTGGTGTTAGGTACCCTAAAGGAATTCCCGTTATTATAAAGTTTCGGCAAGGTGGAGAAAGGTCCCATCCCCAGGAGCGGTCGCACTCAAACACGTTAAAAAAATGTCTTCAAGAATTTGGTTTGGAACCATGGTGGAGAGATTACGTACCATTGATATATTACGGAAGTGAATTAGTAGCTGTCGCAGATTTATGGATTCAAAAAGACTGGCAGGCTGATGCGGACCAAGATGGTCTTAACATCAGTTGGATATCAAATATCCGGTAGAATCGCATTTCCATTTCTGATACTCTATTTACCCATCGTTAATCGGATGGGTCTAGTTTATTTCATTAAAAGATCTTCATTTTTATAGTTTTAGTTGATTATTGGCTTTGGCCAATAGAGGGTTGTGATGGCGCGCTATATTTTTGTAACTGGAGGCGTAGTTTCTTCGCTAGGCAAAGGTATTGCTGCCGCGTCCCTGGGAGCAGTTTTAGAAGCAAGAGGCTTAAGTGTAACCATGCTTAAATTGGATCCATACTTAAACGTGGATCCTGGAACTATGAGCCCTCACCAACATGGAGAGGTATTCGTCACCGAAGATGGAGCTGAAACGGATCTTGACCTGGGTCATTATGAGCGATTCTTGGTGTCAAAAATGACTCAAAATAACAATTTTACCACGGGCCAAGTTTATGAAACGATTCTGCGCCGAGAGAGGCGCGGTGATTTCCTTGGAGGCACCGTACAAGTCATACCGCATGTAACAGATGAGATAAAGCGAAGAATAGTTGTGGGTGCTGGCGATCATGATGTTGCTATATGTGAGATAGGAGGGACGGTTGGAGATATTGAGTCACAACCCTTCTTGGAAGCGGTAAGGCAAATGCGAGGTGAGGTGGGCATTCAAAATGCGTTACTAATTCACCTGACTTTGGTCCCTTATATCGCGTCGGCAGGAGAAACAAAGACAAAGCCAACTCAACATTCTGTCAAGGAAATGAGATCTCTCGGACTGCAGCCTGATGTTCTTTTATGCCGATCTGAAACTGAGATAGAAGAAGATCAATTGAAAAAGATTTCTTTGTTTACTAATGTCGAGGAGAGAGCAGTAGTTCCATTAGTCGATGTCTCTTCAGTATATAAGATACCAAGACTGCTATTTGAACGAGGACTAGATCAGTTTGTATTGGAAAGGTTCGGTTTGAGGAAACCTAAAGCTGATTTATCCGCATGGGATCGAGTTGTATCAAATCAGGCATCATCATCGGGAGAAATCACCGTTGCCATGGTTGGAAAATATATGGATCTAGTTGATGCATACAAATCCCTAACTGAAGCTTTAGTGCATGCTGGAATTCAGAACAAATTAAATGTAAAAATCAAGTATATTGATTCTGAGAAGGTTGAATCTGATAATACGTTGATACAAGATGTTGACGCAATTCTTGTGCCCGGAGGCTTCGGGTCGCGGGGGATTGAGGGTAAGATCAACGCGGTTAGGTACGCAAGAGAAAATAAAATTCCATATCTTGGGATATGTCTAGGGATGCAGATTGCAGTAATTGAGTATGCTCGGCATAAATGTGGATTAAAAAATGCCAACAGTACTGAATTCGACCCAAAAACTAATCATCCAGTGGTCGGCTTAATAGAAGAGTGGATCGATCGAGATGGGACGCTCGAGGAGCGTGACTCTCAATCTGATTTGGGAGGGACCATGCGTTTAGGTTCACAGGATTGTCATTTGGTGCCTGGAAGTCAAGCCCAAAAAATATATGATTCAGACTTAATTAGAGAAAGGCACCGACATAGATATGAGGTGAATAATAACTACAGAGCACTTCTTGAGTCAGAGGGATTAGTTATAGGCGGCCTTTCCTTTGACAAAACTCTCGTAGAGACCATTGAACTACCAGATCATCCATGGTTTTTTGCAAGTCAGTTTCATCCAGAATTTACTTCAACTCCAAGAGATGGCCATCCACTTTTTAGGCAGTTTATTAAAGCTGCGATTTTATATAGTAGTGGCTGAGATAAATGACTCACGACGTTAAAATAACAACCGTAAATGAGATTGACTTGAGCAATAATCTGCCCTTTGCAGTTTTTGGGGGTATGAATGTTATTGAGTCTTACGACGTTTGCATTAAAGTAGCTGAGAGTTTTAAAAAAGTCTGTGAAGATCTAGAAATCCCATTTATTTTTAAAGCATCCTTTGACAAAGCTAATCGATCTTCTGTGGGCTCATATCGAGGTCCGGGTCTTGAGAAAGGAGTGGAAATACTTTCAAAAATTAAAAGCGAATTTTGTGTGCCAATAATTACTGACGTTCATGAGGCATCACAAGTAAATTATGTCGCAGAGATAGCTGATGTGCTGCAAGTACCTGCATTTCTTGCGCGTCAAACTGATCTGATAGAAGCTATTGCTAAATCTAATAGGGTAGTAAATATTAAGAAACCTCAGTATTTAAGCCCAGAACAAATGATTAATATTGTTGACAAGTTTAGATATTTTGGCAATGAAAAGCTGTTAGTTTGTGAGCGTGGCACGTGCTTTGGTTATGACAACCTTGTCGTTGATATTTTGGGTTTTGATACTATGAAATTAATTACAGGTGGCTTACCTTTGATATTTGATGTTACGCACTCGCTTCAAAAGAGAGATGTCATGAGTTCGGCATCCGGTGGTCGAAGAAAACAGATAATGAATTTAGCTAGAGCGGGTGTTTCAGCAGGCATAGCAGGGTTATTTGT
>CACLAG010000006.1:0-49430 GCA_902604945.1 uncultured SAR92 cluster bacterium
TATCTGACAAAACTGCCGCGCCTCTTAATGCTCTCGACGTGTATTTCAACTGATGATGATCCTCAAATTTAGACTTAAGACCTTTAAGAATTTCATAGGTCTGATCCACTGAGGGCTCCAAAACATCCACCTTTTGAAATCTTCTCGCTAAGGCATGATCTCGCTCAAAAATCCCTCTAAATTCCTGAAATGTGGTTGACCCAATACAGCGAATCTGTCCAGATGATAAAAGTGGTTTCAATAAGTTTGCCGCATCCATAACGCTTCCAGAAGCAGAACCTGCCCCAATAATTGTATGAATCTCATCAATAAACAGAATTGCACTCTTCTGTTTCTTGAGCTCAGAAATAAGCGACTTCAGTCGTTTTTCGAAGTCGCCACGATACTTAGTTCCAGCGACAAGAGACCCCATATCCAACGAGTAGACAGTACTATTTGTTATGGGCTTCGGCGCCTTGTTTTCATGTATTAGTTTAGCTAGTCCTTCTATAATTGCAGTCTTTCCCACTCCCGCTTCGCCAACCAACAATGGATTGTTTTTTCGTCTCCTTATAAGGATTTGACTGATTCTTTCGATCTCATGTTCTCGACCTATTAATGGATCTATCTCTCCTTTTCTGGCCCTCTCATTTAAGTTCACAGTAAATTGTTCAAGGCTTGTCTTTTGTTCGGGCTTCACATTGGAAGCTTTGTTAGACGTTTCTGTTGATGACTGATTAGTTTCCTCAGCTCTTTCACTCGTCTTAGAAATTCCGTGAGCTATAAAATTCACAACATCAATTCTTGCAACATCTTGCAACCTTAAAAAATAAACTGCCTGACTTTCTTGCTCACTAAATATAGCAACAATGACGTTTGCACCGACAACCTCGCTATGATTAGCAGAATTTACCTGGAAAACTGCCCTCTGAAGAACTCTCTGAAAACCATGTGTCGGTTGGGTATCCTGCTGCAGCTTTGTATCGGGTATTGTTGGCACTGTGGACGCTATAAATTCACTTAAATCTTGTCTGAGCGCTTCCAAATCAACACCGCACGCTGTAAGGACACCACTAGCTGAAGCATCATCTAAAAGAGCTAGTAACAGGTGCTCTACGGTCATAAACTCATGTTTTTTGTCCCGTGCGTTTTTAAATGCAAGGTTTAACGTGACTTCAAGTTCTCGACTAAGCATATTTAATCCTCTTCATTATCTTCTACAGGCTCGACCTGGCACATCAACGGATGTTTTGAGTCTTGTGCATGTTGATTTACCAGCGCAGCTTTTGTTTCCGCAACATCTTGAGTGTAGACACCACATATCCCCTTACCTTCAGTATGCACCTTTAACATTATCCGTGTCGCTACATCGCGTGTCTTATAAAAAAATTCCTCTATTATTTCTACGACAAACTCCATTGGAGTGTAATCGTCATTTAGAAGCACCACCTGATACATGTTGGGCTTATGGGGCCGTATTACTGGCTCAGTGATCGTTCCGAGCTCACCTTCGGACTCATCACTTTTTTGACTGGCGATTATTTCCAACATATAAAACATACGAAAACTCTTTTTTTTATGATCACAGCGATATGTAAATTCAAACATTTACATATGTCTATTATTTTTTCTTTACTCCGGTATCTCTTGAACAAACCAAAGCTTTTAAGAATTGAACGATAAAACCCCCTGATTAGCATAGCAAAGCTTAAAAAGACTAAACATTACAATTGGATAAATTTTTTGTATTATTTACATACTCGTTAATGCAAACAACTCAAAAAAAGGCTAGAAATGAGTATAAGCAGGAAAATAATTGAATATTTCAACAGAAAAGAAACAAAATCCACAGAAAAAAACCGTGTTAGGTACAGAAACGATATCTGCAATCACTGGGATTTAGATTATTTGAGTATGGAAGAGATAGAGAAGAAGTTGGAAGCCGATGATCCAATAACAACAATTCCTAAAAAGAAAAAAGAGTCAGGGTAGACGCTCTAACCGAAAATACCTTTTACTGCTCTTTTAACTGTTCCAAAAAGCGTAGTCTCAGATTCCTTGAAGTTCTCGAAAGTTCGGATTGTACTTTCGTAACCAATTGTTACTAGTTCGTCGAATTTATCAGTATTATCATTCAAACTAAAGTCTCCTAGTTCCATGCTTATAAGCAAATCACAGCTTTCAATTTGACTGTAATCTTTATAATAAACCATGATCCCAAAGGAGTTCCGAATAACATCAACAATATTTGTGACTTTCGAAAATCTGTAGCTACTACTCAAATCACTTCCTATACAAAAATTAGCTCCCATCTCCCTCAACACATCAACTGGAAGGTTTTGGACCAACCCTCCGTCAACTAGAGGTATCCCAGAAATCTGGACAGGAGCAAAAATACCAGGTATCGCCGATGATGCACAAACCGCATCACAAACGTCACCGTGATCTAAAACTACTTTCGCTCCTGAACTAATATTAGTCGCGATTATAGAGAGGGGTAATGTTGCATCTTCTATTTGCGAATATCCTAAAAATTCCCTTAAAAGGCCGCGAAGATTGTCATTATTAAAAATTCCTGATCTTGAAGGCTTAAATTTTGATATTTTCGATATGCTGAGTGATTTTGCAAATCTGCCAATCTCATCAAGCTCTACTTCGAACGCGAATAAAGACGCAATTATTGCTCCAACTGAGGTGCCAGAAATATAACTGATTTTTAGATTTTGATCCTCTAAAGCTTGAAGGACTCCAATGTGAGCAATACCCTTCGCGCCGCCGCCGCTTAGCGCCAAGCCAAGCTTTTTTCCTTTAAGTTTATCAACCAAAACTACAATCTCTTCAACAGAATCTCATGAATCTGGAAACACTTTATCAAGCATCTCCCTTAATATTGGGAGAAAGTTCGGTTGAGATTCAATCGGATCCTTCGCATAACCGGTGTACACTGCAACAATATCTTTATCTGGGTTGACAAGAAAGCCCTGGCCTGCCCAACCGCCTTTAAAAAAATCACCATTGGCAAAAACACTATCCCAATGATAAGCAGAGTGAGACTGTTTTTCACTTACTTGAATATATGGTGCTCCTGTCTGATTTAGATGTAATTTAGAATTTTTTATATTTGAAATAAATCTATCAGAAATCACTCTTTTTTCATTTACCTTTTTATAACTCGGAGTAAATAAAAGGCCTACTCTTGCTGCATCCCTAGGTCGAGCAATCAAGCCACCGTGCATAATTGGCACACCAAACCTTGGAGCAAGCATCAAACCATCAGACTCAGCACCAATTTTCATCCATATTTCCTTTGTAATTGCGTCCTGAAGCGGCATATCAAGTATTTGCTCTATAAGCCATCCTAAAATAAATGTATTTACGCCGGAATACTGGTAGCTCTTTCCTTGCTCAGCAATTCTCTCGACTTTTAACTTTGAAACAAAATCATAAGGGTCTGTAGGCGAAGAATCCGTCCAATACCCATCTCCAATAGCAACCGAGTACCTGTAATAGCAGGAGTTTTTATCAAAGTAGTCGTCTCCACAATCAAGCCCATCAGCCATGTTCATTAGATTCTCTATTGAAACATTTGCATATGGAGAATCTTTCAATGCCTCGATGTAAAAACCAACTGATGTTTTGAGATTCAGCAAATTTCTATCTTCAAGTATCCCAATCAAAGTGGAAACGATAATCTTTGTTACTGACCAATATATAGCTTTCTCATATGGTTCCTGATTTTTATAATATTCATAGACAATGTCTCCATCATGCAAGACCACCAGACTCATCGTCAGTGACTGATCATCATCTAAAAATTGCTCTAAGCTCATTCTGCCAATCGGAGTTTCAACTTTTGTCAAAGGTATTGCCGGGATCTTTTGGTTTACCAACTCAGACACCGGCCCATTCCGATGAATCAATACAGTAGGATGAAAGCGAAATACATTTTTAAAATTCCATGCTTGATCCTCTCCATAAACATTCCACCAAATGTCATCTTTTGGAAGTTTGCCAATTTGATTTTTTGTCCTTTCAACAGACGAGCCACTTACAAATTGCATTTTATCTTGATTAGAAGAGTCGAGACTGGCTGAAGGCAAAGGGATAACTGCGCAAATTAAAAGAATGAAAAGACTATTAATACTAATCTTTAACTTCTGAGCACTATGCGGTTTCGGCATCATCAACAGTTCCTCCATTAATCATAAATACTAAGGAGATGTTTGACTAAAAAATCCGCACCCCATGGATCTATATTCAAATTTTCTCTACATTTTTCATTTTTCAATTCAGGTTGCAGATCTGTAGCACAATAACCATACGGAACCCATTTGCTTTTTTTCGTTAAGTCATCAAATCCAGTTTCAGGCCAGACATGATAACCCTCTAGATTGAGAATAGAGGTTATTACAACGTCATCCGCACATTCGGTATATTGTATTTTCACAAATGTTTCATTATTTTTCACCGTCTCATTGTGAAATTTTTTGCATTTGAAGTTGTCCACAAAATTTCGAATTACTCTATTCATCGGCTCATATAAATAACCATCAGAGGCTTCAACATTTATCGGTGGTATGGCAGTGTCTTTTTCCGAACTATATATTGTAAGGCTGACTGGCGAACTTGGAATGCACCCGTATCCAAAAGCCTGAGTAGCCGAAACATTCAATATCCCCTTAATCAGTTCTGGATGCGAGCATCCAAACCTTTGAGCAAAAAGACCACCGGTGCTGTTCCCAAAAACATAGATATTTTGTATTTTGTTTTCTTTTTTAATGTCGGTGATTAATTGCCTCACAAATCCAATATCGTCGGTGCAAGGTTGATAAGAACACCGGCTTGGATTTTTGCAATTAGAAAATTTTGGATACTTGGAAGCACCTAAAGTGCATATTTCCAATAATTGACTACCGGACTTAGATCCTGTCAAATCATTAAAGGTAGAGTGATATTGACCTCCTTCAAAGAGATACAGAGATTGTGGATAAACTGCAATAAACCTATACTTATCTGCAAACTGATTAAACCCCCCAGTGACCTCTAGTTCCAAACCTGAGGCAGTTCCGGCATATCCATGAAAGCCAATAACTAGATCAATTGGAGAATCTGCTGTTCTATCCTGGGGCGAATAAATCAAGTAATGCCTATCTTCATTATCAAACCGCATATCTACTCTTTTCATTTCTGCAAATATGCTAGAAGACAACGTAAGAAGCAGAGAAAAGAAAATTAATCGGTCTAATTTAAATAATTTAGTCATAGTAATATGATAATATCATTTTACGTGTTATAGATTGAGTGTTTGAGAATCAAATACACACTATTTCATCATTAATTTTCCCGTAAATACTATGAATGAAGCCAGATTTGTCACAGGCAAGTTATCCACACATATTTTAAAGATGGCAACCACCAGTTCAATTGGATTGATGGCCGTATTTTTCGTCGATTTACTCGATTTATTTTTTATTGGCCTTCTCGGGAATATTGATAATGTTTCGGGAGTTGGTATAGCAGGCTCTCTTATATTTTTATTAACATCAATCTCGATTGGCGCATCAGTGTCTGCTGGCGCTCTGGTTTCAAAATCAATTGGTGAAAAAAACATCGAAAAGGCACGACACTATGCTGTTAATTGTACCCTTATATCTGCTGGTCTAACCCTACTCATAGCGTTATTAGCAATGGTTTACATGAGGGAAATTGTCTACTTATTAGGTGCGAGTGATGATGTGGCAGTTGTAGCTGTAGATTACTTGATTATTATAATGCCCTCGGCAGTCATTTTATCGCTCGCCTTGAGCTCAATTGCTGTATTGCGTGCACTCGGAGATGCAAAGGGTGCGATGCTTTCAACACTGTCAGGTGCATTCACTCACCTCACACTCGATCCGATTCTTATTTTTAGCCTAGACCTTGGCGTTGAAGGCGCCGCAACGGCTTCCGTCTGTGCGAGATTCGTGATCTTAATCGTTGCCTTGACGAGAATACATGTTAAACACAAGTTGCTTATTAAACCTAAATTAATAATTTTAAAGAAAAATGCACCAGCAATATTAAATATCTCCGTTCCAGCAATTCTTACTAATTGCGCCACACCACTTGGAAACGCTTTTGTTCTCTACTCTATCGCCATTTATGGGAGCAACTACGTAGCTGGGTACGCTGTAATATCAAAGATCATTCCCATGTGTTTTGCCTTTATTTTTTCTCTTTCAGGCGCTGTTGGGCCAATACTTGGACAGAATTATGGAGCAAATCAATATCAAAGAATAAAACGGGCAATGCTCGATGCACAGTTGGTGAATTTATTGTTTTGTATCATCATGTCCTTTATCTTATTTCTATGTGCTCCTCTACTAATAAATTCATTTAATTTATATGGCCAAGCTTCTGATATTATTAATCTTTTTTGTAAATATTTGGCAATCACTTTCGTATTTAATGGAATGCTCTTTTTATCTAATGCTGCGTTGAATAACCTTGGTTCTCCAAAGTTATCAAGCGCTCTCAATATTGGTAAAGCAACACTTGGAACAATACCATTTGTGCTAATTGGAGGATCAATTTATGGAGCGAGCGGTGTCTTAATTGGTCAGGCTGTAGGTGCAGCTTTATTTGGAGTAATCGGACTCATTTTCGCAAAGAAACTTATATATGGCTTTTTAGCTGAAGAGAAGCTTCAGCCTGCAATAAAAATTGATACTCCTTAAGTTGTTTTAAAAAAAAAATCGCAACGCCCGCGAGTTAAATTGCCGCATCATCATCGATTTCTAGGTAATTTGGTGAAAAAAGAAATTCAACAAGATCTATAAATCTCTCGTCTGGAGTTCGAACTACTCGCATTGGTTACCCTAATTTAAGACAAAATCTCATGTAAAAATTACTTACACTTATAAATTCATCAATTAACTACATGTTTTCGATAATAGCGTCACCAAACTGAGAGCAGGACATTAGCGTCGCATTATCCATAAGGCGATCGAAATCATAAGTCACCTTCTTCTCAGCAATTGCTCCCTCTATTCCCTTAACTACAAGATCCGCTGCATCATTCCATCCCAAATGTCGCAACATCATTTCGGCAGATAGAATTAGTGATCCAGGATTCACCTTGTCTTGCCCAGCATATTTCGGTGCTGTTCCATGTGTTGCTTCAAAAATAGCCACCTCATCAGAGAGGTTAGCTCCAGGAGCGATACCAATGCCACCAACTTGAGCTGCTAGAGCGTCAGAAATATAATCACCATTAAGGTTAAGAGTGGCAATGACATCATACTCAGATGGCCGAAGGATTATTTGTTGAAGCATTGCATCCGCAATTACATCCTTAATGACTATTTCTTTATTGGTATTCGGATTTGTAAATACATGCCAAGGGCCTCCATCTAACGGTTTTGCACCGAATGTTTCCTTGGCAACTTCATAACCCCAATCACAAAAAGCTCCCTCAGTAAACTTCATAATATTACCTTTGTGAACCAACGTAACAGATGATTTGTCTTGATCAACTGCATATTGAATGGCTTTAGTCACCAAACGTTTTGTGCCTTGCTCAGACACCGGCTTTATCCCAATGCCACAATTTGAATCAAATCTTATTTTTTTAACACTCATCTCATCCTGAAGGAACTTAATTACTTGATTTGCGCCTTCTGTGCCAGCTTTCCATTCAATCCCAGCATAGATATCTTCGGAGTTTTCCCTGAAAATACACATATCCACTTTGTGTGGCTCTTTTACAGGGGATGGGACCCCAGAAAACCATCTAACTGGTCTTTGGCATACAAATAAATCTAGCTCTTGCCTAAGTGCAACGTTCAGAGATCGAAAACCTCCACCGACTGGTGTTGTGAGGGGTCCTTTAATCGACACAGCAAATTCTTTTACCGCGTCGAGCGTTTCTGATGGGAACCAATCACCCTCATATAATTCGGCCGCTTTCTCACCGCAATATACCTCCATCCAGGATATTTTCTTATTTTGGGAATATGCTTTCTCAACAGCAGCATCGATTACTTTTATCATTACTGGAGATATATCAACGCCAATTCCATCTCCTTCAATAAAGGGTATGATAGGATCGTCCGGAACGGTCAGCGATAAGTCTTGATTAACCGTTATTTTTGATCCGACTTCTGGAATTTTTATATGCTTATAGCTCATAGATTGCTCCGATTTGAAAATATTGAGGTAGAGGTTTTGAGAGACTTTGCTCGATCAAAGAATATAATTTTATCACAATTAACATAAATTTATGACAGAAAATACATGCGAAAATTCAATTTTATAGCGCTAAATAAACCCTTTCGGGTCTTAAGTCAGTTCACAGACAAAGATAACCGTTCTACACTGAGTGAATATGTTGACGAAAAACATTTTTATCCCACTGGGCGCTTAGACTACGACAGTGAAGGTTTGCTTCTGTTAACCTGTGATGGACATATTCAGTCAGCATTTAGTCATCCCGAAAACAAAATTAATAAATATTATTGGGTTCAAGTTGAAGGAGACATAACTGACGAAAATTGCAGAAGATTAATGAGTGGCGTCAATTTAAGTGATGGTTTTGCATCTGCTGTTAAATGTTCCAGAATTGAAGACCCTGATATTTGGCAAAGAAATCCATCAATTCGAACTCGAAAAAATGTTCCAACCTCTTGGATTGAGATTATCATTAGCGAAGGCAGAAATAGACAAGTTAGAAGAATGACTGCAAATTTAGGTTTCCCAACATTACGGTTAGTTCGATATCGAATCGGTCCCATTTCGCTTTCGACCTTGCAGCCTGGCGAATCAAGACGTGGAATCATCACGAAAAAGGAAGTTAGAAATGCATCTTAGAAACCATCTGACGGTAGCAACAATTGTAGAGCGCGGTGGGAAATTCTTATGTGTTTGGGAAGAACCCTCTGATAAATTAGTATTTAATCAACCTGCAGGGCATGTAGAACCAGGTGAAAATGTTATTGACGCTGCCGTGAGAGAAACTCTCGAGGAGACGGGGGTTGCCGTCAAAGTTGATAGCTTTCTTGGTTTTTATAAAAGTATTTCTGATACATCTCAAGTTGCTTATTATAGGCTAGTGTTTGTTGGGAAATTCATCAAAACGATACCAAACTTTAAAATTGATCCTGATATAAAAAAGGTTGAATGGCTTACCCTCTCAGAAATTAATGATCCTAAAAATACTCCGAGAAGCCAGATGACGAGAAAATCATTCAATGACTTCAGGATGAAACCTAATTATCCATTAACAATATTTACAGATGATTGAACAATGAAAAATAAACGAAAGGTCATCGTTGGTATGTCCGGCGGAGTGGATTCATCGGTAGCAGCTCTAATTCTTAAAAATCAAGGTTACGCAGTGGAAGGACTGTTCATGAAAAACTGGGATGAAGATGATGACACAGACTATTGCACAGCAAAAGAGGATTTAAAAGATGCAAAAAATGTATGTGATAAAATTGGAATCAAACTAAATACGGCAAATTTTGCCCCTGAATATTGGGATAATGTGTTCGAGGAGTTTCTCTCTGAGTTTGATCGAGGTCGAACACCAAATCCTGATATTCTTTGTAATAGAGAAATCAAGTTCAAAGTATTCAGAGATTATGCTCAATCATTAGGAGCTGAGTTAGTAGCCACAGGACATTACGCACAATTGTCTAACGAACGAGGCACACCAAAATTATTGAAGGGTCTTGATGAAAATAAAGATCAGTCTTACTTCCTGAATGCCGTGCCTAGTAAAGCATTTGAAAATGTTTTGTTTCCCCTTGGCAAGTTAATGAAATCAGAGGTAAGAGAAATTGCAGAAAAAAATGATCTCAAAACGTTTAATAAAAAAGATAGCACAGGGATCTGCTTCATTGGAGAGCGGCGTTTTGCCGATTTTCTAGGTCAATATAAAAGCAAAAAACCAGGTAATATCACTGATGAAAACGGTAGGATTTTAGGGGTACATGAGGGACTTATGTTTTTTACTATTGGACAAAGGCAAGGCATAAAAGTTGGAGGCATTAAAGATTCTGATGAATCTCCATGGTATGTCCTTGATAAAAACCTTGATACAAACGAACTGATTATCGGTCAAGGGAATAGCAATCCAAAGTTATATACAAAACTACTTTTTGCGACAGACATTAATTGGATAAACGAGAGTCTACGATCGATTGATGAATTTAAATGTCATGCAAAAATTCGTTATCGGCAAAATGATCAAAAATGCACCATTCAAAAAGTAGATAATGAGTACGAGGTATTGTTTGAAGTCCCGCAAAGGGCAGTTGCGCCTGGACAGTCAGTAGTTTTTTATAGTGATGATGAATGTCTTGGCGGCGGTGTCATTGACAGAGTTGCTAGATAATTAAGCACAAATTACACCTTGATAATCTGAATTTTCTTTTCTTATAAGATATAATAACGGTTTAAAACAGCGCGCTAATAATATGAGTGATAAGTCGTTTTCAAAACTGTCCGCTATC
The DNA here is from genome assembly GCA_902604945.1 of uncultured SAR92 cluster bacterium. Taxonomy (GTDB): domain Bacteria; phylum Pseudomonadota; class Gammaproteobacteria; order Pseudomonadales; family Porticoccaceae; genus AAA300-D14. The sequence goes on from CACLAG010000006.1 coordinate 10,473, forward strand.
TCTCCAATTGATGGGAGATACAGCAAGAAAACTCAACTATATAAGAATATTTTCAGTGAATATGGACTCATCAGGTATAGGGTTCTAATTGAAATCAAATGGTTAAAAAGCCTATGTGAAAATCCCTCTATAACGGAAGCTGAATCTCTATCAACCAGAGCGAATTTAGCGTTAGAGAAAATTATAGATTCGTTTTCTTTAGAGGATGCGCAAGAAATAAAAAACATTGAGGAAACCACCAACCACGATGTTAAAGCAGTTGAATACTTCCTTCACAAGATATTTAAAAATGACACTGAACTATCTAAGCTGATTCCATTTATCCACTTTTGCTGCACCTCGGAAGACATAAATAATCTCGCTCATGGCTTAATGCTTCATGACGCTCGAGAGGACATTTTACGAGCTGAAATCAAAACAATAATTTCAGATCTAAAATCAATTAGTAGTCAATATTCAAATATTCCAATGCTCTCAAGAACCCATGGTCAAGCCGCAACTCCCACTACTCTGGGCAAAGAAATGGCAAATTTTGCTTTCAGAGTATCACAACAATATGATCGACTCGGGTCCATCAAAATTTTGGGCAAAATAAATGGTGCGGTAGGTAATTATAATGCTCACTTAATCTCATATCCTGATGTTGATTGGCCTGACCACTGTCACAAGTTTATTTCACAAATTGGGCTCAATGCAAATCCTTATACGACTCAAATCGAGCCACACGACTATATGGCTGAGTATTTTAATGCTTTGTCTCTGCTGAATACGATTCTAATCGATCTATGCAGAGATATTTGGGGCTACATCTCTATCGGTTATTTCAAGCAAAAAATGGTAAAGGGAGAGATTGGTTCATCGACTATGCCACATAAAGTGAATCCGATTGATTTTGAAAATGCGGAGGGAAATTTTGGGCTTTCAAATAGCTTGCTAATTCACTTTGCAACCAAATTACCAATTTCCAGATGGCAACGAGATCTAACTGACTCGACCGTATTGAGAAATATGGGTGCCGCACTGGCCTACTCTTCAATTGGTTATCAATCGCTAACTAAAGGTCTGAGCAAACTAGAGATTGATACCACCAAGTTAGAGGATGACTTGGATTGCAGCTATGAAGTACTCGCAGAAGCTATACAGACTGTGATGCGGAAATATAAAATTGATAATCCATATGAAAAACTCAAAGAGTTAACCCGAGGGACCAAATTGACCAAGAACTCAATGACTAAATTTATTGAAAATCTTAATATACCCTCGCATGAAAAACATAACTTGAAAAAACTTACACCGAATTCTTATCTCGGGAATGCTGAAAAAAAAGCATCTGATATTACAAATTTATAAATATAGTCATCCGAAGGCCTTGTTAATGATATACATTAGATATGCTAACTGGCTCCAAGATATGAAGATGATCAAACATATCCGAAGGACTGTATTCGTCAATGAACAGTGCGTTCCCGAAGAAATCGATTTTGATGGATTGGATGGCTCATCAATGCACTGGCTTGCATTCGATAATTCTAATATTCCAATCGGAACAGCAAGGATGCAAAAAGATGGTCATTTCGGTCGGATGGCTGTTTTAAAACATCACAGAAATAATGGCGTTGGAAAAAAAATTTTTGAATCTGCTTTGACTTACGCTGTTGAGAAAAAATTTCCGAAAGTCTGGCTACACTCCCAAATAACTGCAGTTGGTTTTTATAAAAAGTTTGGATTTACTGAAGTCGGCGACGTATTTCTTGATGCCGGGATTGAACACATGTTAATGACTAAAGAACTTTTTGAGTTACAAAAGCTGAGAACTTGAGACAATTACACCGTTATTATCAGAATACACAAAGGCTCCTGATTGGAATTTCACACCTCCAAACTCAATATCATGGCCAAATTCTCCCAAACCTCTTTTTTCCGATTTTTTTGGATGTGCTCCTAACGCCTTGATGCCAATTTGCATCTTCGCGAGCTCATCAACATCTCTCACCATTCCATTGATCAAAATTCCTGCCCAATTATTGTGACACGCCAGCAACGCTAAATTATCTCCGAGATATGCACAAGCATTGCTTGCACCGCCATTAACAACCAAAACTTTCCCAGTACCATCGTCTCCAAGCAGTCGCCTTACCAATGAATTATCTTCTGGGCATTTAACCGTTACAATTTCGCCGCAAAATTTATCTACTGCTCCAAAGTTTTTAAAATTAATCTGAAGGATCTGGATCTTGTCTGAATACTCATCACAAAAATCTGGCACAGACTTCATTCTGATGCCTCCCTTGCTTTAACTTCTTGTCTAAATGAATGGAGAAGGGGTTCTGTGTATCCATTGGGTTGTGTAATGCCATCAAAAATAAGGGACGCTGCAGCTCTGAAAGCACTATTTGTCAAAAAATCATCACTCAACAATCGATACTTAGGATCTCCTGCATTTTGCTCATCTACAATCCTCGCCATTCTCTCCATAGATTCTTGAATTAATTTTTCTGAGCAAACACCATGTGCAATCCAATTCGTAAGAATTTGGCTAGATATTCTTAGAGTTGCTCTGTCCTCCATAAGACCAATATTATTTATATCCGGAACCTTAGAACAACCAATTCCCTGATCAATCCACTTCACAACATAACCCAGTATTCCCTGAATATTATTATCAACCTCGCGTTGTATCTCTATTTTTGTTAGTGTTTTTGGATCAAACAAAGGAAGCATTAGCATATCATCTATGTAATCCTCATCTTTCTTCATTAACTTTTTTTGTTGATCGCAAACAGAAACTTCATGGTAGTGAAGCGCATGCAACGAGGCTGCTGTGGGCGATGGAACCCATGCGCATGAAGCTCCAGACTCAGGATGGTTGATCTTCTCACGCATCATATCAGCCATTAAATCAGGTTTGGCCCACATCCCCTTCCCTATCTGTGCTTTTTTATGGAATCCGGTTTTCAATCCTACATTAACGTTATTTTTTTCATAGGCATGAAGCCAAAGCATTTCCTTAAATTGATCCTTTGGAGGCACTGGTCCCTTAGACATATTGGTATGAATTTCATCTCCGGTTCTATCTAAAAAACCGGTATTAATGAAAACGATACGATTTTGAACCGCTCTCACACATTCATATAAATTAACAGAGGTCCGCTTTTCTTCATCCATCAAACCTACTTTTATTGTGCCTAACTTTAAGCCCAATAAGCGCTCACATTCACTGAATAATTCATCTGTAAATCTAACCTCTTCGGGTCCGTGCATTTTTGGTTTTACAATATAAATACTGCCTGTTTTTGAGTTGCGTTGAGAAACTTTCAGATCATGCAGGGATATTAATGATGTTATTACTGCATCCAATATTCCCTCGTGGATTTCAGAGCCATCAGATAATAGAATTGACCCATTAGTCATCAAATGACCTACGTTACGAACAAACATTAAACTTCGTGAGGGCACAACTAATACTGACCCATCCAAAGTCCGAAATTCTCTATCTGACTTGAGTTTCCTTGTAAAGGACGAATCATTACGAATAATTTCAGATGTCAAAGATCCAGTAATTAAACCAAACCAATTTTTATAAGACAGCAGCTTGTCTTCTGCATCCACTGCGGAAACTGAATCCTCACAGTCAAGAATTGTTGATATAGCTGATTCAAGCATTATATCCTTTACGCCCGCTAAATCCGTGCTTCCAACATTAGACTTAAAATCTACTTTAATTTCTATCTTTAAATTATTGTTTTCTAAAAGAATTGAAGTTGGATTTTCTTTATCTCCGAGATAACCTAAAAGCTTTTCCGGCTGCTTTAGCTTATAAGACTTGTTATTTTTATCGATACATAATAAGCCCTCAGACAATGAAATTTGATACTGAAAGACCTTTTTATGAGATATACCGTCAATTGGGACACTTTTATCTAAAAAACCTCTACCATAATTAATGACACATTCACCTCGTTTTGCGTTATAACCAGGACCTTTCTCCAAGCCAGGTGATTCTGGGATCACATCATTACCATAGAGTGCGTCATAAAGGCTCCCCCATCTAGCGTTCACTGCATTTATGGCAAACCGAGCATTCATGATAGGTACCACTAATTGAGGGCCAGCCTTCTTACTGACTTCATCGTCAACATTTTCAGAACTTATTGTAAAATCTGGCCCAACAGCCTTCAAATATCCTATTTCCTCCAAAAAAGCTTTATATTCAAAAAAATTACCATTTGCTTTATTATTTTCATGCCAATCGTCCAGCAAACCTTGAATACGATCTCGCTCAACAAGTAAATCTTTATTTTTTGGAGTTAGCTTGTAAATAAGATCACTAAAGCCTCTCCAAAATTCTAAATTATTAAATTTAAGCGGCGGTAAAACCTCTGTATTTATAAACTCAAATAGTGTGGCATCCACTCGCAGATTAGCAATTTCAATTCTATTATTCATTTACCGATACTCCGTCAGTAATAAATTTATTCAACATTATCATCAGAAATACTTTTGATTAATTGGCGCATCCACTTATGACCCGGATCGTTTTGAAGAAGCGGACTCCAAAGCATTTTTAACTGCATTTTAGGGATATGAAAGGGAGGCTCTAATACAGAAAAGCTTTTATTATCCTGGACCTGCATTGCTGCTTTTGAGGGAAGCGTGACAATTAAATTTTCCTGTCCGCCCAATATTAAAGCTGCTTGATAATGTCGAGTAAATATGGAAATGTTTCTTTTCTTCCCAATTTTTTCAAGTGCATCATCTACCCACCCAAGTTTTTGAAATGTATCGGGACTAACACCAACTCCAACACCCATTCCTGTCTTACTGACCCATACATGTTTAGCCTTTAAATAAGTATCAAGGTTCCATAGTTTCCGAATAGGATTTTTTGAATTTACAACACACGAAAAACCATCATTCCAAAGCAAAGATTGATGAAATGATAGTGGTAGATTATCAAAACGGTTTATAACAAGATCAACTTTTCCTCTTTCAACATCTGGAAAGCTAACATCACTAGGTGTCATTATGTCTAGCCTTATTGATGGTGCTTTTTTCGAAAGCTCAGTCAGCAACAGTGGTATCAGTGTAGTTTCACCATAATCGCTTGCCATAATACGAAATATCCTATTTGAACTCTTCGGATCAAAGCTTGACTTGGGTAATATCGCCTGCTCAGAGGCATTGATCACAGATCTGATGAGCGGCTGTAATTCTTTCGCTCTCTCTGTCGGAGTCATGCCATCACTGGTTCTGACTAAAATTGGGTCTGAAAAAAGTTCTCTGATTCGTTTAAGACCATTGGACATAGCCGGTTGACTGATGCCGAGTTCCTCTGCGGCACGTGTTACATTTTTTTCTCGAAGAAGCACATCAAGATACACAAGAAGGTTTAAATCGACATTAGCAATATTCATATAATAAATACTCGAGATATAAATTATAATTTGGATTTATGACTAGATCATACATAAACTTCGTGACTTTGCAAAATATGAGAGGGTAGAAAATGTTAGAACAAGAAGAACTAAATTCGATTCAAAATAATATTAATAAACATGGTTCATCGTGGAACTCTATAAATCCAGAGTCAGTTCGGAGGTTAAGATTACAAAACAGATTCCAAACAGGTATCGAAATCGCAAAGTACACCTCTGAAATCATGAGGAGGGACATGAGCGCATACGATAATGATCCATCACTTTTTACACAATCCCTCGGTTGCTGGCATGGGTTCATTGGCCAACAGAAAATGATTTCAGTAAAAAAACATTTTGGCGATACATCTGGGAAGTACTTATACCTCTCGGGTTGGATGATAGCAGCTATGAGATCAGAGTTCGGCCCTTTACCTGATCAATCGATGCATGAGAAGACATCCGTGCCAGCACTAATAGAAGAGCTTTATACTTTTTTAAGACAAGCGGACGCAAGAGAACTCGGAGATTTGTTCACAAAATTAGATAATTCGAATGATAAAGACAGATCCCGGATTCAAAAAGAAATTGAAAATTTCAAAACTCATGTGGTCCCAATAATCGCAGATATTGATGCTGGGTTCGGAAATGCAGAAGCTACATATTTGCTGGCAAAAAGAATGATAGAGGCTGGAGCATGTTGCATTCAGATTGAAAATCAAGTTTCCGATGAAAAGCAATGCGGACACCAAGATGGAAAAGTAACTGTACCTCACGCTGATTTTCTCGCAAAAATAAATGCCATAAGATATGCATTCTTAGAACTTGGGGTAGAGGAAGGTATCATTGTTGCAAGAACAGACTCGCTCGGAGCGGGTTTGACAAAACAGCTTGCTGTTAGTAATGAGCCTGGTGATTTAGGTGATCAATATAATTCATTTCTCGATTGTGATGAGGTCGACTTGTCAACGATCCAGAGCAATGATGTGGTTATCTATCAGAACGGGCGTCTTGTGAAGCCTAAGAGATTACCAAGTAATCTGTTTCAATTTAAGAAAGGTTCGGGCGAAGACAGATGCGTTCTTGATTGCATAACTAGTCTACAAAATGGTGCAGATCTAATATGGATCGAAACAGAGAAACCTCATATTAATCAAATAGGATCGATGGTAAGGAGGATTAGAGAGGTAGTTCCAGATGCAAAAGTTGTTTACAACAATAGCCCATCCTTTAACTGGACACTCAACTTCAGACAACAAGTTTTTGACTCATGGGACTCTGAAGGAAAAGATCTTTCAAACTACAGTCGTGAGGATCTAATGGATGCAAAGTTCGATGAATCTGAACTTGCGATTGAGGCAGATGAGCGAATACGAACATTTCAATCAGATGCGTCGAGAGAAGCTGGAATCTTTCATCATCTCATTACTTTGCCAACATATCATACTGCTGCATTGTCAACTGATAATCTTGCAAAGCTGTATTTTGGCGATCAAGGCATGCTTGGATATGTGGGTCAGGTTCAGAGAAATGAGATAAGACAAGGTATTGCCTGCGTAAAGCATCAAAATATGGCAGGATCAGATATGGGTGATGAACATAAAGAATATTTCTCAGGATCTGCTGCTTTAAAGGCTTCGGGTAAAGACAATACAATGAACCAATTTTAGTGATATGCAGATGATTGTAAGATCATAGGATGTCTTGTTATTCATTGACGTTAATCTCCTCGCCCAGTATGATTCGCGGTCTCATATATGAGCGTTTGAGTTGATAGATCGGGGATTAGCGCAGTCTGGTAGCGCGCCTGCTTTGGGAGCAGGATGTCGGGGGTTCAAATCCCTCATCCCCGACCAATTTTAGGTTTCATTCAGTTGCGCCCGTAGCTCAGTTGGATAGAGCATCTGCCTTCTAAGCAGAGGGTCGCAGGTTCGAATCCTGCCGGGCGCGCCATATCGAGATTTGCTTTGAAATGGTGGACGTAGCTCAGTTGGTAGAGCCCCGGATTGTGATTCCGGTGGTCGCGGGTTCAATCCCCGTCGTCCACCCCATTCATTTACCGGCTACTTAGACTTTTTTATACGTAATCAGTTTTGATAAGATAAAGACCCTAAATTCAGGAGTTAAAAATGTCTCCCTCATTAGATTTAGATTTTGTCAGAGATCAATTTCCCGCTTTCTCAGAACCCTCATTAAATGATTTTGCGCACTTTGAAAATGCAGGAGGTTCGTTTCCCTGCAAACAATGTGTTGACGCTCTCACAAAATTTTATCGGACAACAAAGGTTCAGCCCTACTATGGATTTGCACCATCGTTAGAAGCTGGAGATTTAATGAGCTCTGCTCGAGTTCGATTATCTGAATGGCTAAACGTGAGTCCAGATGAGGTTCACTTTAGTACATCTACATCGCAAAATAGTTATGTAATATATAATGCTTTTCGCGAATATCTATCGTCCGGTGATGAAATAGTTGTTACAAATCAAGATCACGAAGCTAACATCGGAGTATGGACTCGTCTTGAAACTGCTGGAATCATAGTAAAAACCTGGGAGGTTAATAAGGATACTGCAGAGCTAGAGATCGAGAATTTAGATGCAGTTTTGACCGACAAAACAAAATTTGTAGCTTTTACGCATTGCTCTAATATTGTTGGGAGTATAAATCCTGTGAAGGAATGGATTAAAAAAATCCATTCAGCCGGAGCACTTGCAATAGTTGATGGCGTTTCGTATGCAGGTCATGGTTTTCCAAATATTGGTGATATTGATGCGGATATATACTTCTTCTCTATGTATAAAGTTTATGGTCCACATCTGGGAATCATGTACATAAAGCAAGCGCTAAATGAAAAGCTGCCCTCTCAAGGTCACTTTTTTAATGCCAAAGTTCCAACCAGTCGATTTACGCCATCTGGCCCTGATCATGCTCAGATAGCAGCAATAAATGGTGTCATAGATTATTTTGATTTGGTCCATGCTCATCACTTCGCACAGTTTAGTAAAACAGTTAAGACCAATGATATAAGCAAATTGTTTCAAGATGCGGAGAAAATAAATTTAGAACCTTTGTTAGATTTTCTCTCTCAGAGCACATCAATTAAACTTATTGGTAGAAATAAAACATCAATGCGTGCCCCTACCGTGTCGTTCATCTCGTCAAAGATCACTCCCGAACATATATCTAAGGAGCTTGCTAAGAAGAAAATTGGAATTGCAAATGGCAATTGTTACGCATATAGACTAATGAAGGCTATTGGAATTGAGCCAGATAGTGGCGTCGCTCGAATTTCATTCGTACATTACACAAGTTCTGATGAAATTGAAAAATTAATACTCGCTTTAGATAAAATCATATAAAAGCCAAGATTAATTGTTTACTTGAACTTATCCTCGATTAAAATAACGACCACTCACACACGCGCTCAAATTATAAGGAAACGAAATGTCTGCAATAGTTCTTGATGGTAAAGCCCTGTCTAAAAAGTCAGAAAGTGACTTAACAGAAAGAGTGAAGAAAATCAAAAGTATCAATAATGGAAGAGCGCCAATTCTAGCTACGATTCTTGTTGGAGACGACCCTGCATCAGCAACTTACGTCAAAATGAAACAGAACGCATGCAAACGAATTGGAATGGAATCAATTGCAATTGAGATGCCTTCGACCACCTCAACGAGAGAACTACTGACCAAGATTGATGAGTTAAATACAAATAAGGATTGTCACGGCATTCTTCTTCAACATCCTGTGCCATCTCAAATAGACGAGCGCAGATGTTTTGATCATATCGCGATTGAAAAGGATGTAGATGGAGTGACTTGTCACGGTTTTGGAAGAATGGTAATGCAATTAGACGCATACGGCTCTGCTACACCACAAGGAATTATGCGAATGCTGGAGAATTATCAAATTGACCCAGCAGGAAAATATGCCGTAGTTGTAGGGCGAAGTGCAATACTTGGGAAACCTATGTCGGCAATGCTTTTAAATGCAAATGCGACTGTAACAATCTGCCACTCCAAGACCATTAATTTAGATAAAATTATAAAACAAGCAGATATTTTAGTAGGCGCAGTGGGACGCCCTGAGTTTATTAAATCTGACTGGATTAAATCGGGCGCAGTGGTTATTGATGCTGGATATCATCCAGGAGGCTATGGAGATATAGAAGCCAGTAATTTAAGTGATATTGCTTCAGCATTTACTCCAGTGCCAGGAGGAGTCGGACCGATGACCATCAATACTTTGATTCAACAAACAGTTATTTCTGCTGAAAAGAGCTTACTTCAGAACAAAAAGTAAGTTAAATGCCAAACTCTGAGACATGCTCAGATAAACGCTGATGGAGCGATTTCACTATCTCGGCGTACTCAGGCTCTCCAGACACATTATAGGTTTCCTCTGGATCTAGGTTGTGATCGTAAAGCATCCGCTCTAAAACACCGCCGCGCTTATCTCTCCATTCCGTATATGAGTACTGATCAGTTTTAATAATCTCAGCAATCGCCCATCTTGGGAAAACAGCACTTTTGCCCTGTGAAGATGGATTTTTAAGCTGTGCCGCAAAACTTTCTCCATCAAGTTGATCTAATTTTTTAAGTTTTGTCAGCTCACTAATTGTTGGAAAGATATCAACAAATTCAACAAGACCATGAGATTTCCCTGATTTAAATGTTCCATTCAAATGATCAGGCGTTCTGACTATAAGAGGGGTTCTTGTAGCAAGATCAAAAGGAGAATGTTTTGCCCATAAACCGTGCTCGCCAAGACTCCAACCATGGTCACCTAAGATAAAAACAATGGTGTTCTCAGTCAAATTTAAACTATCTAGCCTGCCAAGAAGCATTCCAATCTGAGCATCTATATAACTTACGCAAGCATAGTAGCCATGAATTAACTGTCTTGCTACATCGTCAGGCACAGGCAAAGGATTCTCAGGTATTCCATCAAACTTCCTTAATTCACCAAATGCATGTTTTGCTTTTGGTGGAGCTTTTGTTGGTTGCTCTGCGTTGTCTGGCAGGTGAATCTTCGAATGATCGTAAAGATCCCAATACTTTTGGGGGGCATTAAAGGGCAAATGTGGCTTTACAAATCCTACCGCGAGAAAGAACGGATCTTGCTTTTTAGACAAGACACCAAGTCGATTCAGAGCCTCTACTGTTGTCTTGCCATCAAAGTAAGAATTATCGTTTACTTCAGCTTTTTCAAAAGGTGGACCAGTTCTATTTTTCTTAAAAAAACTTATATTTTCATCCAGTAAATAGTTCCTATGCCCCATCCCATGTTCTACTTTTGGTTTCCATGGTGGGACACTCCAATCATCTGAAGAGTCGTCACTAAAATGCATTATCTTACCAATGCTGTGTGTTAAATAATCATTTGATTTTAGCATCCCGAAGATTGTTTCAGCCTCTGGAGCGTCTTTATCAGCCCTCGCTTGATAGGTTCTGAACCTTACCTGATTTGGCCTAATACCTGTCATCATACTTGCTCGTGACGCACCGCATACTGGGACATTAACGTAAGCATTAGTAAAAATTGTTGCGTGTTTAGAAAATTTATCAATATGAGGCGTTTTGACAACTGGGTGGTCGTAAATACCCAATTCAGGACGCAAGTCATCAACCATTATAAAAAGTATATTGGGAGGTTTTGAGTTGTCAGCTAGACATATAGATGAAAGCAATATCAAGTTCAATGATATCGCTCCCATAGCTATCTTATTAAACATGGTGATATTTAATTAGCGTAATTTTCCGGCCCTTTTTAACCTTGCAGCTCGCTGAATATCTCTTTGCATGAAGTTCCTTAAATCTGACTCAGTTCCATCTCGCAGCCATTCCTCAGGATACTCTGCGGCCTTTGATCGACTTTTTTCTCTAAAAACAGCTCCATGACTGAATTTCTCGGTATATGGAACTGAGAATCCCGATGTAGATTGAGATAACCTTGCAAATAATTTTTTCCGGAGATCAGCAACAACTCCAAGATAAGATGGATCATGAATTAAATTGTTCATCTCTTTGGGATCGTCCTTGATTGCATATAATTCTTCAGTATCCCAGAGCCCATGATAAGTTATAAATTTGTAGTCATCAGTTCTCAGTGCAAACGTGGTAGGAGTGCTAGGATAATTAAATTCCCAATAGTACTCATACATGAGATCTTTTCGCCAATCACTAATCTGCTCTCCTTTACCTAAAGCATAAAAACTTGCTCCAGCAAAATGATGAGGTGACTCTAACCCTGCTATATCAAGAATTGTTGGTGCAATATCAATATTAGCCGTAATCTCAGGGACAATATGATTTTTTCGTAAATCACCACCCCAAGCTAAAAGAGGTACCCGCATTGACTCTTCATATGCATTTCTTTTGTCGATAAGACCGTGCTCACCAAACATAAAACCATTATCTCCCATCAACATAACAATAGTATCTTCAGCATGCCCATTTTCTTCTAGCCACTCAAAAATTCTTCCAATTCCGTCATCAACAGCTGATAGTGCTCTGTGATAGCTCATTTTATAAGCCTGGACGTCGAGGGAACTATGATATGGAAAATCAACACCATGCCAGCTATTTCGCTGATTTTTAACCCACATTGGCTTACCCTTATAATTTTCTTCAGTATTGGCTTGACTGTCAGGTATTGGAATCGTTCTATCAGAGTATTGATCTCTATGACGTTCAGCCGGTGCAAAATTTGCGTGGACCGCTTTATGAGATAAATATACAAAGAAAGGCTTGTCACTAGAGGATTTATGTTCATCAAGCCAGGACAAAGTATAGTCAGTGAGTTCATCTGTGATGTAACCCGTTTGTGGAACAGATTCACCATTTACATTCAACATATGCGAATTACCGTCGGGTCTTGTTGGATAATAGTTCCCTTGGCCCGCAAAACTAACCCAATGATCAAAACCTGGCTGAGGGTCGTCTAACTTTCTACCTGCGGATGCCGCCTCACCCATATGCCACTTACCGACAAAGGCGGTTTTATAACCTGACTCCTGAAGGTATTGCGGAAAGAAGATGGTTCCCTCTTTTGGCGGACTGTTATTATCAACCACTCCATGCTCGTGCATATATTGCCCGGTAAGTATAGTAGCTCTACTTGGCGAACATAATGCAGTCGTAACGAAGGCATTTTCAAAATGAACTCCCTCTTTTGCAAGTCGATCCATATGGGGAGTATCAATTACTGGATTCATAAATCCTAATTCATCATACCTTTGATCATCTGTAAGAATGTAAATAACATTTAATCTATTATCGGGCTCCGAAACTATCTCTGTCTTTTGATTATCACAAGAAATCAAAAACGATAATAACGCTACCATGCTGATGTTTTTAATATGACGAACTGTTTTCCCTTCCATTTTTCTTCACCCTTTTGTTATTACTGCGGATATATCTCAATTTACGATCAGTTTGACGGATTTCAAATCAGATTGTCTCGAAGACGGTCCTATCATCAGGGTGTAACTGCCCTGCTCCACCGTCCATTCCATATCACGATTGTAATACGCGAGCATATCTGGCTCCACCAAAAATTCAATAGTTGCTGACTCACCAGATTCTAAATAAATCCTTTTAAAACCTTTTAGTTCCTTAACTGGTCTTGTTATTTGACTAAAATCATCTCTGATATATAACTGAACAATTTCGACGCCATCATACTTGCCAGTATTCGTAAGTTTCACCGAAATACTTGTGGACTCATCTGACTTTATTTGTTTTTTTGATAACTTTGGGGCTTCATATTCATAAGTGGAATAACTCAAGCCAAAACCGAATTCGAACAGATTTTTTGTTGGTGTATCGACAAATTTATGCCTGTAAGCCGATGGCTTGTGATCATAAATTGCTTGAAGATGTCCTACACTATATGGAATTGTTATTGGTAATTTTCCACTTGGATTTATTTGTCCCATTATGATTTCTGCCAGGGCCTCGCCACCTTTTGCTCCTGGCTCCCACGCCTCAATAATCACATCTATGTTTTCAACCAACCACGGTTCGGCAATCGGACGGCCATTTACAAGAATCACCACAATAGGTTTACCCATCATTTTGGCCGCTTGAATCATTTCTAACTGACGTCCAAATAATCCGAGAGAGGATCGAGCTACATTTTCTCCCGTTGTTTTCCCTTTCCTATCATATCTCAAAGGATTTTCACCTACCGCTATAACGATCACATCCTGATCAGAGATACTCTCAACTACCCTGTTTATCTTTTCAGTAGTAATATCATTGACCTGACTGCCTACATCGACAAAATCTAATTCAATTCCTTCTACAGCCTCAAGTCCTTCTCTAATCGTCGTGATATTCTCATCAGGCTGCCGCATAACCCAATCACCAAGTATCGAATGATTATCAGCGTTAGGGCCGGTAAGCATAATCTTAATTCCCGGCTTTAAAGGCAATACATCGTCCTTGTTTTTTAAAAGCACGATTGACTCACGTGCAATATCTAAGGAAGTTTGTTGATGCTCGGCCGTATGGATCGAATCTTTACTAACCTCTTTATCAACAATTGATTTCTCAAACAATCCCAACCGAAACTTTGCTGTTAGGATTGGTCTTACTGAATCATCTATTCTTCTCTCGCTTATCCGACCTTCTCTAACTAACTCTAAAACATACGGAGCGAAATTTGGACCATGCATATTCATGTCCATTCCTGCATCCACTGTCTGATAAACTGCCTCCTTTGGATTCTCAGCAACTTTGTGAAATGTATGCAATCGGCTGACATCCATCCAGTCACTCACAACGAATCCGTCAAAATTCCAGTCCTCTCTCAAAACTTCCGTTAAAAGAAATTTACTTCCATGCGCAGGCTCTCCGTTAATCTCATTATGAGCTGCCATAAATGTAAAAACACCTGCTTCAATAGCTCTCTCAAATGGGGGGAAAAAGTCTTCATACAAAGTTCTCATGGAGACATCCATTGGTGACAAATTTATCCCCGTTAACGGCTCACCGCCAGCTGCCCAGTGTTTTGCGTTCGCTACTACAGTATTTTTAGATGTAAAATCACCCTGCTGAAGACCCTGAATCATTGCCACACCCATTTCACCCACCAAATGCGTATCTTCTCCAAAGGTTTCGCCAACTCGGCCCCATCTTGGATCTCTCGCAAGATCAATATTTGGCGCAAAGGTCCAATGACTTCCGGTTGCTCTCATTTCAATTGCTGTTTGGATACTCGCTTTCTCGACAAGATCTATATTCCATGAGGACGCCATTGCAAGTGGTGCTGGATAGACTGTCGTACCGCGAACCATGGCATTTCCATGAATTGCGTCTATTCCAATAATCAAAGGTATTCCGAGACGACTTTCTTGAGCATGTTTTTGTAAGGTATTCGCTTCCTCGACGTCTAACACATGTAAAAAGGAGCCAACTAATCCAGACTTAATAGCATCTGGAATTTGAGACGAATGTAGATTGGGATAAAACCCGCTCGCATCGCTCTTCTTCAATTCCTCAATCGAGAGAAATTTCTCTGATCTTTTCAAATGGTTTATACCCACAAATTGAACCATTTGGCCGACTTTTTCTTCAATTGTCATTCTTCCCAATAAATCCTCAACCCTCTCATCGATTCCAAGAGTCGAATTCTTATAACGCGGCAAAATATCTTTTTTTAGATCTGTATTTTGTTGATCACAAGAGCTGATTAGAAAAGTTAAAAAAAAGAAAGGTATAGTTATTAAAACTTTTTTATTTATTCTCATGAAAAATCCTTCGTCATTCTAGATAAATGATAATTATTCAGGTCAAGGTGATTACTAATTCATTACTTTCTGATAAATCAATATCAAGTATTTCTTTCTTGGAATGGGAGATCGAAGCCAAATATCGACCTTTGAAACCCCTAAATTTTAAATACCCATTGTCATCAGTAGATACAATTGTTTTAGTCATCCATCTTTTGTTTATAAGTTCATACCAAACCATTCCATTAGGCTTAAATTGTAGATCTTTGTCAATCAATGCTGCCTCAGGTTTTGGTACATTGTTTTTAGCGTATTCAAACGGTGTCCATGTAATCAAACCTGTCATTTTTGGTTGACTAAAAATTGCCGTCATAAAATCCTCCGTGTACCGAGCCTGAAGATCACGATTTGAGGTTTCAAAATCAAACTCAGTGACTTGAAGTTCGGGCCCGAGACTAGAAAAATCATTAGCAATGCGAATAATTTCTTCTGGTGGAGTTGGATTGAAACCTTTTGGAATGTGCGACTGAAAACCAATACCATCTATTGGAACCCCAGAATCTAATAAACCCTTGATGTATCGAAAGTATCTTTTGCGATGTCTTACATTATTTTTTGTCAATATACTGTAATCATTGATATATCTCTTAACGTTAGGATTCATATCTTTAACAAGCTGAAACCATTCTTTGACGACATCTTTGCCTAAAATTCTCATGTACTCATCATGATTTACAGCCTCATTTAAAACATCCCACTCTGTAACTGGATAGTTAAAACTATTGACCATAAATTTGATGTGCTCGCGGATCGCTGAGCTAAGCCCCTCTTGATCAGAGCGAAGTCTCTCAATTGACTTGGGAGCTCGTCTAAATTCTGGCCACACCAAACAATGCCCCCTGACAGGAATTTTTTTTTGTTTGCACCAGTCTAAAAAGGGTTCAGTAAATTTTGCATTATTTTTGTAATGTTTCCATTTTAAAGAATTCTCAGGTGTTAATTTATGGAATAAAACTTCGCAAAAATCATGATAAAGTCCTCTAACCTCTTCTGAAAACTTTTTATCGTAAAGACGCGCAAGTTTAGGCGCAGCTCCAAATCCAAAATGATGCCTATACAGTGATAAATCAACCTTAAGATTTTTAATTGGCTTTTGTGCAGAATCAATAATTCTTACTTTGAAATCGTCTTTACGATGTTTCTCGATCCGTTTGTAAGCCTCTGTTCGCCAGCCCGCACTATCACTCATTCCTCTATATGATTTCGGCTCTGCTGCTAAACCAACAGTTGGAACAACAGGTAAAATTTTCAAAAACTGACGTCTATCGAACTTCATAAAATATTAAACGTTTTAAATTTTAAATTGATGTACTTATTTAATGAATTTTCTGGCCCAATAAAACAATTCGGAAAGTGCGTATGATTTGGTGAACATGGATAGAATTGTGGCTCCATACAAATCGCTTGATAACTTTTAAACGGCCCGTCCAGATGTTGGCCAGTATATAACTGAAGCCCCGGGTAATTTGTTTCTAATCGCAACATCAAGTCACGCGCATTGTTTTGAAGTATGACAACAGATTCGTTGTTTAAAACATAATTGAAATCAGCACCACCCGCTAGTTTTATTCTAGGATCGTCACTCGAAAGAAGTTTCGAAACCAATTTTTCCTGCCGCAGATCTAGAGATGTATTGATAATAGACGCAAAAGTCCCATCAGTAGTAAAGTCAGGATTAAATCTCGTAATTTCTTCCGAACCAATTTGAAGAAAGTGCTCATAGATATTATCAACAGACTGTTCAAGGTTAAAGTAACTATGATTAGTTACACTAACCGGTGTTTCTTTAGTAGATTCGGCAGTATAACTTACTCGTAGACTTCGATCTGCTTCCCAACTATACGTTACGGTTACGAGTAGGTCTCCGGGAAATCCCTGATCTCCATCGGGTGAGAGGTACTCTAAGCAAATGTGCTTCTCGCTTTTATGCTTCTTGTTCCAATAAACTTTATCAAAACCTCTTGGACCTCCATGCAATTGATTCTCCCCCTCATTGCAAGACAAAATATACTGAGATTTCTGAGTTGAATATTTGCTTTTCTTGATTCTATTTGAATATCTACCAATCGTTGCTCCAATGTAATAGGGATCATTTATATAATCTGTATTATCTCGATATCCGAGTACGATATTTCTTTTTTCCGAACCAAGGTTAATTTCTAAAGACTTTATTCTGGCACCATAATTCAAAAGCGTCGCTGTATCACCAAATTCATTATGAATACTCGTCTCCAAAAGCTTTGAATTCATATTTGCGATGGCTGTTTCCTCAATGAGATTATATGTTGCAACGCTTTACCTAAACGTTTACATTTTATGGCGCTTAAAAAAATTATATCAATAAAGAGCATATCATCGTGAAAATAGTACTTGGAATAGATCTTGGAACGCAAAGTTTAAAAACTGTGTGCTATGACTATGATTCAAAATCACTTATTCATGTGCATGCGTCGCCACTTGAAGTTGACCGAGATGAAAATGGGAAGGCGGAGCAAAATGCTAATGATTGGCTTGTGGCTTTGAGAGAATGCACAAGAAATATACCGATAGAAATAAAAAACAACATTGAAGCCATTGGAGTTTCAGGTCAACAGCATGGATTCGTTGCGTTAGATGAAAATGACGAGGTTCTGGTACCAGTTAAATTATGGTGTGACACCGCCACTCAAACGGAGGCAGACAGCTTAAATAATAAACTCGGTGGCATTGATAGTGTCATTTCAATAGCGGGCAATGCAATAATGACTGGATATACTTGCCCCAAAATACTTTGGCTCAAAAATAATAGACCTAGAGAATATAAGAAGCTGAGCACAATTCTTCTTCCTCATGATTATATTAATTTTATAATAACCGGTGTGAAATGCATGGAGCACGGCGATGCATCTGGAACTGGTTTTTTAAATATTAAAAAAAGAAGCTGGTCTTCGGAGATCTTAAGCGCTTTGGATCCAGACAGAGATCTTTCAGTTTGTCTACCTCCCTTGGTAAGGCACGATCATTTTATTGGGAAAACATCAAAACAATTTTCGATTGATTTTGATCTACCGCAGGGAATACCTGTCTCTTGTGGTGGTGGAGATAATATGATGGGAGCAATCGGAACTGGAAATGTAACAGATGGCAAATTAACTATGAGTTTAGGTACCTCAGGGACTCTCTATGCATACTCTAGTAAACCCATTATCGATCCAAAAGGCGCCATAGCTGGATTTTGCAGTTCAACAGATGGTTGGCTACCACTTTTATGTACCATGAATTGTACCGTTGCAACCGAGCTAATGCGCGATTTGGTTGGGAGATCGTTAGATGAATTTAATAATGATCTCAATTCGATCCCACCTGGCAGTGGTGGTTTATTAACAATTCCATTTTTTAATGGAGAGCGAACTCCGAACTTACCTAAAGGCAAAGCATCATTGATTGGATTAACATCTAAAAATTGTACGCCTGCATATGTTTTGAGATCTGCAGTTGAAGGAGCTACTTATGCACTTCGATATGGATTAGATGAGCTAACTGCACTTGGATTAAAGGTGGACAAAATTATATTGACAGGCGGAGGCGCAAAAAGTCCTCAATGGCGCCAAATAGTGGCAGATATTTTTCACTTACCTATTCAAATACTGAAAATCGAAGAAGGAGCCTCATTTGGGGCCGCACTTCAGGCGCTGTGGGTATTAATTCGGGAAAAAGACAAAAACATAAAATTGGATAAAATTATAACTGATCACTTGGCAGTTGATGAGGGAAAATCAACTCTTCCGAATTTAGAGTGCAAAGACATCTACAAAAAAGGATATAGTGATTATCAAAATGCTGTAAATCAAATTACACCGCTATTCAAATAAGGAAAAAGTATATGAGCAGTGACTATTTTGTTGGAAATCGTGAATATTTTCCGAATGTTAAAAAAGTAATTTTTGAGGGCAAAGATTCTGATAATCCTTTTGCATTCAAAGCATACAATGAGAGTAAAGTTATCGCTGGAAAAACGATGCGAGAGCATCTTCGATTTGCAATATGCTACTGGCATTCGTTTTGTGCTGATGGAACAGATCCCTTTGGACCAGGAACACGAGTAAAACCATGGGATTCTAATCCAAAAGCTTTGAACGCTGCAGAAGACAAAATGGATGCTGCTTTTGAATTATTCACCAAACTGAGTGTTCCCTACTACTGCTTCCATGATGTTGATATGGCGCCCGAGGGAAACAGCTTCAGTGAGAGAGAGAAAAATCTCAATCATATGGTCAAACTTGCAAGTGATCATCAAAAGGCAACAGGTGTAAAATTGTTATGGGGGACAGCCAACGTTTTTTCTAATCCGAGATATATGAATGGTGCATCAACAAATCCAAATTTTGATGTAGTTGCTCATGCAGGAGCACAAGTAAAAGCCGCTTTAGATGCAACTTTAGAGCTAGGCGGTGAAAATTATGTGTTTTGGGGTGGTAGAGAGGGATACGTCTACCAGTTCAACACTAACACAGCAAGAGAACTAGATCATTTAGCTCAATTTTTAAGAATGGCGCGAGATTATGGTCGATCAATTGGCTTCGAGGGAACTTATCTTATCGAACCAAAACCAATGGAACCAATGTATCATCAATATGATGTTGATGCACAGACGGTAATTGGGTTTTTGAGACATCATGAACTAGATAAGGATTTCAAAATAAATGTTGAGGCAAATCATGCAACGCTTGCTGGTCACTCATTTGCGCATGAACTTCAAATGTGCACAGATGCGGGATTACTGGGTTCCATTGATGCGAATAGAGGAAATGCACAAAATGGTTGGGACACAGATCAATTCCCAACCGACCTAAATGATGCTGTTCAAGCAATGATGGTTGTCCTCGCTGATGGTGGATTTAAAAGTGGTGGACTTAACTTTGATGCGAAAGTGAGACGTGAGTCAACTACAGTGGATGACCTAGTTATGGCGCACATTGGAGGTATGGATACTTTCGCACGAGCATTAATAATTGCAGACAATATACTAAGTAATTCGAGCATTCCCTCCAATAAAATACAACGATATAAAAGTTTTGACTCAGGAATGGGTGCTTCTTTTGAGAAGGGTGAACTGACATTACAGCAGTTGAGAGATTATGCTGCGGAAGTGGGTGAACCGGATCAAATAAGTGGTAACCAAGAGCATCTAGAAAATATTATCAATGATTATATGTTTAGGAGCTAGACTTGTTTGCTAGAAATTCTGACGCAATTCCTACTTTTAAAGTTGTTTCTTTACTAATTTCCTTATTGATCTCATATCCCGCTTTCACAGGACAGGATCAAAACAAGACTTATTCTGATGAGGATATCGTTTCAGGAATAAGGGCATCTCTAAAACGTGTCATAAATAGTAAAAAAGTTCATGATGATAGCCCACCGAACGTGATTCTATTTTTAGCGGACGACACAAATTGGTTTGATATTGGTCCTTATGACAGACTCTATGATTACACTCCAAAGAATGCGATTACTCCAAATATTGATAAACTTGCCCGGGAGGGAATGATATTTACTTCTGCATTTACCTCGACTGCAATGTGCTCACCAACAAGACAGCAACTATATACTGGTATATATCCTGTCAAAAACGGCGCTTATCCCAACCATGGTGATGCGTATACAGGAACAAAGAGCTTGGTCCATTACTTTAAAGACAGTGGTTATCAAGTCGCGTTAGCAGGAAAAGGACATATTGCGCCTCAATCAGTCTATCCCTTCAAAAAAATTGGCAAGGAAGCAAAAGATAATTCTGGAGAGTCCACATTTGGCATTGAGGCAGTCTCTGAATTTATCAGCGATAGTCAAAACAAACCATATTTCCTCGTTATCGCAAGCCATAATACTCATGGTCCTTGGTCGAGGGGTGATAGGTCTAAATACAGTGCAAAAAATATCAATGTGCCCTCTTTTATGATTGATACACCGCAGTTTAGAAATGATCTTGTCAGGTATTATGCCGAGATATCTGATTTGGATAGAGAGGTTGGATTGGTTGAAAACGCTCTGGCGGCAAATGGTCAGAAAGATAATACCATT
Source organism: uncultured SAR92 cluster bacterium (assembly GCA_902604945.1). GTDB lineage: Bacteria > Pseudomonadota > Gammaproteobacteria > Pseudomonadales > Porticoccaceae > AAA300-D14. The sequence continues at coordinate 31,743 of CACLAG010000006.1, forward strand.
TTCATATTTACCAGTGAGCACGGTGCTGGTATGCCGTTTGCAAAGTTCACTACATATGATGCTGGGCTCAAAGTCGCTTTCATCATGCGATGGCCAAATAAAATAAACGCCGACACAAAAAGTGATGCTCTTATTCAGTATGTTGATGTTGTGCCGACACTTTTGGAACTTGCAAACAAGCAAGCTCCCGAAAATATTGATGGTAAGAGCTTTAAAAAAGTAATCTTCAATCCAGATTTACCTCATCGTGATTTAGTATATGGTGTGCACACAACCAGAAATATAAGAGGAGGATCGAACTATCCTATCCGATCCATTAGAGATAAAACTCACAAGCTAATATTAAATCTTTTGCATGAAAGCAAATTTGAGAATTCAGGAACCAAAGGCATCAAATTAGGTAGAGGAATGCTTGGAGATTGGTACAAGGCCGGACAAGCAGGTAACGAGAGAGCACTTGAAAAAGTAGCAAAAGTAACAAAACGTCCAAAAATGGAGCTATACAACATTCAAAACGATCCCTTCGAGGAGTATAATCTCATTGATGAACCTGGGTCTGAGACAATTGTAGAGGCGCTCCTGCCAAGCTTAATTGCTTGGATGGATGATCAAGGAGATCTTGGAGTACAAACTGAATTGGAGGCATGTGATCATACTACTGCGAGCTATAAAACATGCCCCTGAGTAGGGATCACTTTAGTAACTAAACGGAATTCTTTTATGAAAATCAAATGTCATCTCGCTACATCAAGATGGGTAGCAAATTCATTTCTAACATGCATTTTACTCGCTGCTAGTGCAGCTCATAGTCAGACCTCATGGAATTTTAATGGAACAAATCATGATTGGGAGGCCTCTAATCACTCCACAGCAGAAGCAGGGGAATCGTTTGTAACTTATGAAATAGCTGGAAAATCACCCTATCCAAACTTTGGTACGACTGGAGCTAGTATTAATGCTGATGACTTTAAATACATATCTATAAAGATTCAAAATTTATCGCCAAATGAGCGTCTCCAACTTGTATTAAATCGCAATAATGATCTGAAAACTCAGTACATACCATTCAACGGCCTATCTGGGAATGATACTGAGTTTAAAACCTATAGAATAAACCTAGGCAAGAATCGAGCATGGAAAGGTATAGTTAAGGATATTACTCTTCGATTTAGAAAAAATGCGGCCGATGGTGAAGGTGTCACAGCGGGCACTGTATTAATTGACCACATTGAATTTCTCCGCGAAGGCGAAGAGATGTCAGAATCCTCTGAGAGCTCGTCGATAAATCGTGTAGCTAAATTAGATGACGACAAAAAACCACTTAACTTCATTCACATAATTATGGATGACTTAAGAACAGAAGGCTTAAAAGCTTATGACGATGATGAAGCTGTAACTCCAAATATTGATAGGCTTGCAAGAGAAGGGGTTGTCTATAAAAAGGCTTTCGCTAACTTTCCATCTTGTGGGGCCTCTAGAGCTAGTTTTTTGACAGGTTTAAGGCCAACTCCGACTCGTTTTACACGCTATGATGCTCGAATTGATGAGGATGCACCAGGAATTCGCACACTACCCCATTATCTCAAGGCGAATGGTTACATCACCGTATCTTTGGGCAAGATTATTCATAGAAGAGGCGATACTGATGATGCTTGGAGCATACCTCCCTGGGACGCGAAATATATGGAGGGCAACAGAAGCAGCTATATGAATTATTCAAAGGAAGAAAATGTAGAGGCGTATATTACAAGCTGTAAAAAACGAAAAATATGCTCTCCTAGTGGAAGTGGTAAAGGTCCTGCTTATGAGTGGAATGATGTGCCCGACAATCAGTATATAGATGGCAAAACCGCTATTGCCGCCATAGAAACTCTGGAACAGCTAAAGGCGGCAGATATGCCGTTTTATATCGCAGTCGGCTTTGTAAAGCCACATCTTCCTTTTGCCGCACCTCAAAAATATTGGGATCTATATGATCGAGATAAAATTGAATTCTCTCCAATTCCAGATAAACCTAAAGATGCGCCAAATCAAGCATGGCATCAGTCTGGGGAATTGAGGGAGTGGTATGATGGTATTCCTGATGTCCCAAGCAGATGGGTAGATAATGTGCCTCCAGAGACAGCTAAAATCTTACGTCATGGTTATTATGCATCAACATCATATGCTGATGCTCAAATGGGGAAAGTCTTGGACGCTCTTGATAGGCTTGATCTTAGCGATAATACCGTCGTTATTTTTACGGGTGATCATGGTTTTAGCTTAGGAGACCATACTCTTTGGAATAAACACTCGCTATTTACGCTTGCGACTCAATCGCCATTAATCATCAGAAAGCCTGGTGGCGAGAAAAATAAATCTGTTCCTGGCGTTGTTGAGTATCTTGATATCTATCCAACAGTAACAGAACTCGCAAACCTTCCAACTCCAGATCATTTGGAGGGTGAATCTCTCGTTGAAACGCTTGAGGATGCAGATTCACTCACAAAACCCGCTGTATATACAAGATATCATGCTGGCGAGAACATCCATACCGACAGATATTCTTACTCTGCTTGGTTTAATGGAGGTCGAATCACTGAGCATATGCTCTATGATCATGAGAATGATCCATTAGAGACTGTAAATTTAGTCAATGACCCAGAATATAAGAGTGTAATGAGAGATTTGCAGAAAAGGCTAAAGGCGCATATTAAGCAAAGAGACAGAAGAGCTGCAAGGCTTCTCTAGGCTCTGATAATAATTAGCTCAAGTGGAATCTCGTCGATATGTCTACATAATTGCCATATTCATCACTCTATCGGGTTTATCCTCGCATTCCTTCAGCGAAAAACGATTCTATCTCGATATAGATAACAATGGATCAATAACGAATGAAATTGATGACTATCTAGAAATAGTCGATAAGGTAATCCCGCCAGCGAATAATTATAATCGAGCTTTGAGTTGGAATTACGCCGAATACATAATGGGCTTAGGGCTAATTCACCTTCAGAGAGCAGATTCGCGCCTTATTGATGCGATGTTAATAGGTTCTGACCACCTTTTAAGCAAGCGAAACGATTATCTGGATAATCTACAGCTTTTTATTGATGAAAAACCCTTGCCAGTATGGCCTGCTCTTGAGAGACGATGGTCTTTCAACAACGAGCCTGTAGCTTTTACGAATCACTTAATGACCGCAAATATTTTACAACCAATTGCTCTTACCGCATTTGTTCTGGCTAACTCTGAAATCTCCGCATATCGAAAGAAATCAAAATATTATCTTAAAGAAGTAGAAAAGGTTTTGAATGAATATTCTTTTTCTAATTTATGGTTCGATGAGATTAACAAGTTGTTTATCCATGCGAACAGTACTCGAATTTCTCAAATCAATGAGATTTCAGAGGAAAAAATTGGAAAACCGACCTCCTATAATAGAAATTTCATGATGGCCACCGTTCTGTATTTGGTTCTAGAAACTAAGAAAGTCCACAAGGAAATTGATAATAATATTGATAGATACAAAAACACGATTTCTTCAATAATAAAACACTTTAAAAATGATTCTCAAATAATTGATTACAATAATAATAAATACTTATTATGGAATTTTGATAATAGTAAGACTTCAGATCAGGCTCAAATAGAAGATATTTTTCATGGTGGTTTAGTCGCATTATCACTCATGATCCTTTTTGACGACAACAACGATTACTTCAATATAAAACAATCATTCCTGCGTTCTCTAAGTAACACATATTTACTCGTATTAAAAAAATCGCCGCCTGCTAAATTAGAATTTTTTGAATATATTGATGGAACTGGAGATAATCTATCAGAGCAACGCCGAGTATCAAACTTGTTTTGGTGTGAGCTCTCACTGGTAAATAAAGCAATATGGGAAGAATCGTGTGGTGTGCAACTTGAAAATGAGGGGGTCTCTGTGAGAGATGGGTTCTTTTTAGCATCCGGTATTGCATTAAAAATTAAACTTGCGAGCATGATCAATCACAATTGACCTAGGACAGAAGAATATGCAAAACAAAAGCATTCTAGCGCGCGCAATCCTCTTCACTTTTATTTGCCCCGCCTTTGTTGTGTCGCAATCTTACTCTGAGCAATCTAGGCCTAATATCTTATTAATAATGGCTGAGGACATGAGCTCGAGAGTCGGTGTTTTCGGCGACGAAGTCGCCCAAACTCCTAATATCGATGCCCTAGCAAGAAAAGGCACAAAATATACTAATGTATATACGACTGCTGGTGTTTGCTCTCCCAGTCGTGCAGCTCAAATCCTTGGTGTTCATCAAATATCCACTGGGGCGCAGCATATGCGTACCAGAGCCTTTAAAGCATCATCGTATCGGTCTGTGCCTCCGTCTAATATAAAGGCTTATCCAGAAGTTTTAAGAGCTAATGGGTACTTCACCTTTGTGGTGAATAAATTGGACTATCAATTCAGTGATGTCTCTGTCAGATCCGGCCCTTTCACAATTTGGGATCATGAGGGCTCAAAAGTTGCTTGGGGAAAACGGAGTGAAAATCAGCCATTCTTTGGGTTTGTCACATTCTATGAAACACATGAGAGCAAACTATTTCCTACTTATGTAAAAAGAATGAGCTCAAAAATGGAAAATTACTCAAAAACGAATACTGAGGACGTCATTGTTCCTCCTTATTACCCTGATAATGAAGTTATAAGAAATGACATTGCAAACCACTATAACAATATCTCTATTATGGATGGCATGGTCGGCGATCTGCTAAAACAACTGAAAGATGATGGCCTTGAAGAAAATACAATTGTTATATGGACTACTGATCATGGTGATGGTCTTCCACGAGGCAAAAGAGAGCTTTATGATAGCGGAATTAAGGTACCATTAGTTGTCTACTGGCCGGAAAAGTTTCGTGACCAGTCGATGATTGAATCCACAGTAGACAAGCTTATCAGCTTTGTAGATATCGGGCCCAGTATCCTATCTATAGCTGGTATTGACATTCCCGACTACATGCAGGGATCCCCTCAACTTGATGGCGATAAAGCAGTTGAGAGAGATTTTGTTTATGCATCAAAAGATCGCTTAGATGAGTTCGAGTTTAGAGAAAGAGCGATTCGAAATAAAAATTATAAGTACATTAAAAACTATATGCCGGGCCGACCAGGAGCTACGCATCTCGCATACAGAGATCAAATGCTTCTAATGCAAAACCTTTGGGAAAATTATGAGTCTGGAAAATTAGATATGACTCAAAGTCAATGGTTCAATAATCGTCCAGAGCACGAGCTCTATAACATCATAGAAGATCCTTATGAGACCAAAAACTTAGCGTACCTAGAAGAATATAAAGAGCAATTAATTGAAATGCGGAGCGCTTTAGATAAACGGCTTGGTGAACTTGGAGATATGAGTGATGAATCAGAGATTCAAATGGCTAAGAGGTTTTGGCCAGGTGGAAAACGTCCACTCACGTCACCTCCAAGTTTTAGTTTTGGTGAGCATGGAGAGATAATTCTAGCGCCCTCCTCGCCGAATGACTCAATTGGTTATCAATTGAATAAGGATCCTTGGCAGTTGTACCATAAGCCACTATTAATAAGTTCAGGCGATAAGCTTAGGATCAAAGCAGTCAAGTACGGATGGGCAGAAAGTAGTGTCATTGAAGTGCCGTGAATTAAAACCATTTAGAATTGTCAAAACAATATGAAAGAGATTAACAGGCGAAAATTTATTACTTATGGAAGTGCCTCGATACTTCCTTTTGTATTCAATTCTGCGGCTATTGCAAAAACAAAAGCGATTACGGAGTCCGGCCTAGCAGATACCTTTAAAGACAAATTTCATATTGGAACTGCACTCTCTACGAATACATTAGAAAACAATAACTCACGCTTACTAAAGTTGGTCGCCAGAGAATTCAATACGATCACAGCTGAAAATGATATGAAGTGGGAGATGATAAGACCCTCTCTTGATGAATGGAATTGGAAACTTGCAGACAAATTTGTTGATTTTGGTCGTAAAAATCAAATGCTGATGGTTGGGCATGCACTTGTCTGGCATGCGCAAATTCCGAATGACGTGTTCTTTGAAAATGGTCGCCCAAGATTAAAAGAAGTTCTATTAAAAATAATGAAAGATCATATCTTAACTATGGTTGACCGATATAAGAATTCGATCGCTGTATGGGATGTAGTTAACGAAGCTATAGACAATGACAAATGGCGTCTTACTAACTGGTTTAAATATATTGGAAGTGAGTATTTTGAAAAAGCCTTCCAATATGCAAGGGAGGCTGATCCAAGTGCTCACTTAATCTATAACGATTACGGCATGGATAGTCCGGCTAAACAAGACTTTCTTCTCAACGCCATCAGAAGGTTGAAAAGTAAAGGAATAAGAATTGATGGAGTAGGAATGCAATTGCATGCTGCATTAGACGGGCCAAGCGCGAAACAGATTGAGGATGCGATAGTTAAATTCGCCAAAGCTGGCTTACAAGTTCATATCACTGAAATGGATCTAGATGTACTACCGAAGGTCGATGACTACAGTGGCGCAGAAATCAGTACGAATTATTCCTACAACGAACAATTAAATCCTTATGTTTCAGGACTACCTGAGAAAATCTCTAAATTACACACAAAGAGATATACCGAACTATTTGAAGTCTTCGTTAAACACAGTGATAAAGTTGCAAGGGTGTCCACCTGGGGCACAATTGACAGTGAATCTTGGAAAAATGGATGGCCAGTTAATGGGAGAACTAACTACCCTCTCCTCTTCGACAGAAATTATCATCCAAAAGAAGCTTATCACTCGATTAAAAGTCTCGTTCAATAAAAAAAGGGGCGATTCGCCCCTTTTTTATTACAACCATTTATCCTTTTAGAGTTTCCCCTGAAGTGTGAAACGGATCATCGTATCGTTTAACGTATAATCCGTTAGTCTCTCTTCGATCTCTTGATACATTTCTGTCGCTTCATTCGTTATGTTTTGCGCTTGAATCGAAATATCCCACTTTTTGTTTATCTTGTATGTTACTTTCCCATCAAGCGAAGCATATGGCTTTTGGAACTGAGCAGCATTCGCTTGTGTTAAATTATCATAATAATCATCTCTATAATTGTAAGCTAAACGAGCTGAGAACTTATCATCTTCATAATAAACGATCGAATTATAGCTATTCTCGGAAAAGTCCTGCAAACCAACTGGGTAACCAGTTCTAGTCAACTGCAACAGGCTGCTATCAGTATAGGTATAGTTCAGTTGAACACCCATATTGCTGAATGGATACGGCATAAAGTCGAGAGGTCTATCATATGCTAATTCAAAACCTTTTAACTTCGAACTACCAGCATTAACTTTGGTTGCCAAGTTATAGTAAATTTGAGAACCAATTTGGGCATCCCCCGCGCTATTTGTGACCATCACAGAATCAGGACAATTTACCCCCTCATCACGCACCTCCTCACCTTCTCCAGGATTCGCTGTAAAACATCTCTGAACAAATCCGTCTTCAATCGCGTCTTTGTAGCTCTTAGTAAAGAATGCAGCAGAGATAAGTCCACCGTCGGGTATGTAGTACTCAAGAGAAACATCAAACTGAGTAACTTTCTCTGGCACTAAATCCTTGTTGCCTATATTTCCTGACTGAGTAAAGAAATAAAGTGTGGTCATTGGAGCAATATCTCTCATGGGAGCTCTTGCCATAGCTTTCGCTGCAGCAACTCTTAATAAAAGATCATCCGTCAAAGCTAACGAGACATTCATACTCGGCAGGAAGTTATTGTAACTCGCATCTTCCTCAAATGGTTCAAATGAACCATCTCCACTCAAGACATATGCGAACGCTGTTTGATCTGTTTTGACATAGCGCGCTCCGAAGTTACCAGAGTATGACAAACCATCAAATATTCCACCACTTCCGACTCCTTCAAAGTTCGCCATCGCATAAATCGCTTGGGTATCTTCTTCCGTCTCAAAGCCCCAAGTGTTATCACGCGCCTTTGTCGTCCCACCTATGGTTTCCATCTCATCGCCCATTGTCATGAGCCATCCAGCATCAATGGCGACGTAATCTCGTAGGAAATCCCCTGAAGCACCATCAAACATATCATCTCCAAAGGGCATTACGATCATCCTTCCACCGATATACTCTTCGAGTGCAGGGAAGAAAAGACCACCGAGAATACCATCCCCCTCAGAATTATTATTCTGATTATCTTTCCCTCTGTTTCTGTAACGCTCTCCGGTTCGGTTAGCAATGCGCATTCCAAACTCAACCTGATTGATATTACCAATCTCAACATCGAGATCGAAATCCAACTTAAAGGACTTATCTATGTTTTGCTCATGTTGATCCTGATACAGAATCCCGTTTAACTTATGGTACGTCGGATCCAGGTAATTGATTCTAGTTTCATCAGATAGTGGAGCAGTCGATCTGAGGTGAGGAACAACATTTGGCAAGTCAGTTCCAGACCCAAAGTCATATTGAACATACGGCAAACTGCTGAACTGACCCCAAACCACTGTTGCATAAATTTGATCATTCATCTGATCACCCTTCCCATAAGCAGCTTGGGCAGTCATCATTAACCGATCATTGAGCATTCTCTCGTGAGTCAGGGCAAAAGTTTTGGTGTTACCCTCGTACGGCGCTCTACTTGCCTGAATATTCAACCCTGTTCCCCGATCAGTTGTACCATTTGCTCTGAGATTTCCAACAGTACCTGCAATGGCAGTTTGATTAGCCGTGTAAGTAACATCTCGAAAGTCCCTAGTTATCTGACGCGAATTGAAGGCCGTCGTATGTTGATACCTTTGATCTTCTCTGACAGCTTTCGCAATACTTGCATCAAGCGTCCAGTCAGAGCCATCCTCGCTTTGATACTGAAGCGTTGTTCGAAAGGCATCATTCGTTCTATTTTGTAAATTTGCCGCAAATGCAGTCTGCAATGGCGCAAAGGCAGCATCATTTAAAGCAGTGATTTGTCCATCTGAGTTAGTGACCATATTTTCAACGACACCATTACCATCAAGATCAAATCCCGTATTCTGCGGACCCCATCCTTTAAGTCGGACAAAATCCTGTCTAGCTTTCCTCTCATTCCGAGTTACATTAACGGTTGCTCCAAATCTTCCCCCAGAATCTAAAGTCCAAGCATTTTTCGCATAAATCGATCCACCTGGCGCATTCTCTCCTGAGCGGTCTGAATAAAGCGTCTCCAGCTTTCCAGATACATACAAGTTATCGCCGCCATCCAGAGGTTTTCTCGTATTTAATCGTATTATGGCTCCCAAACCACCTTCTACCTCATCTGCCGTTGGAGTTTTAATAACCTCTAAGCTTGAGAACATTTCAGCTGGAAGACTTGAAAACGTGGTAACCGATCTCGACGCCCCGGTACCAACTTGGGTCTGACCATTCAATTCGATTCTATTTGCGGCAATTCCTCGTACAGAAACCTCTGATCCTTCACCAAAGGAACGCCCAATCTGGACACCCGTAATTCGTTGCAGAGCTTCGGCAACATTCGAGTCAGGAAGCTTTCCAACATCTTCTGCATTAATTACATCTCGAATATCATCAGCGTTTCGTTTTTTTGCAATCGCATCCTGTAACGAGGCTCTGATTCCGGTAACGATAACCTCTTCAATTGCCTCATCTGAAGTTTGTGCATTCGTAACTGAAATACCACCTACCAGAAGAGATCCGACAACGAATCTGGAAATGATTGTATGTAATGGTGTATGAATGAATTTCCGCATTAGCTAGTCCCCTTTTTATTAGCTATTGAATTACTTTTATATTTATAGACTGAGTCTAACATCCACAGGTAGTTTGTCAATTTAACTGAATCCTCCAAAAGTACCTGGATACAGCGGTTCCTCAATGTTAAAGTCAACAAAGCAATAAAATTCAAAGAGGATTTCAGATGAGCGAATCTGCCATAAGCATAAAGGAAAAGGTCGGCTATGGTCTGGGTGATACGGCCTGCAACATAGTTTTTCAGATTGTTATAAACTTTCTCTTGATATTTTATACCGATGTTTTTGGTATAGGTGCGGCTGCTGCAGGGACACTTCTTCTCGTAGTACGGCTATTTGATGGGATTACAGATCCTATTATGGGTGGTATTGCGGATCGTACTGATACTAAGCATGGGAAATATCGACCTTATTTATTATGGATGGCCCTCCCCTACGCAGTTTTAGGGGTACTTGCATTTAACACTCCGGATGCTGACGTGACGCTTAAATTAGTTTATGCCTATGTCACATACACGCTGTTAATGACAATTTATACAGCCATAAATATTCCTTATTCCGCATTAGGCGGAGTAATGTCAAAAGATTCATCAGAGCGCGCATCAATTCAATCTTATCGTTTTGCCTTAGCCATGCTTGGAGGCGCATTGACTGTTTATTTATTGCCCAAGCTCGTCAATTATTTTGGTAATGGAGATGAATCGGTAGGATATCCTCTTGCAATGATGGTGTTTGGAATTGCAGCAATCATTTGCTTCGCACTTAGTTTTGTGTATACAAAAGAGAGAGTTGTCGAATCTAATGCAGAGTCGCAACCAATGAAATTAACGAGCATTTTCAAAGATGGAGCGGATCTTCGAAAAAATTCGCAATGGGTCATCATTGCAGCAATAACATTCTTTTTGCTGACGGCCGTTGCAATGAGGGGTTCTGTGACGGGTTATTACATAGAATATTTTTTTGATGAGAAAGAGAGATTTGGTCAGTTTTTAAGTCTTGGCATGTTATCTGGGGTTGCAGGTGCTTTATCCGCTAATTTTTTACGGAAATTATTCTGTAAGGTAGCGATTTTTAAGTGGGCAATAATCGCAACTATTTTTCTCCACTTAGGTTTTCTCCCTTTATCAAAAGACGATTATTCAATCGCCCTGTTCCTGTCTATGGCTGCAAACTTTGCTCATATGCTTGTCACGGCTATTTTATTTTCCATGGTTCCCGACACTGTAGAATATGGGAAGTCCGCTCTTAAAACTGTTGGAAATAGAATGGCTATGAGTTTTGCTGGGCATTTACTGGCATTAAAATTTGGTATTGCATTAGGAGGCGCCGCTGCTGGTTGGTCGTTAGCTTATGTTGGTTACGTTGCAAATGCTCAACAAACTGAATCAACACTTAACGGAATAGTTTGGATTTACTCAGGTGGACCTATATTTTTTGGTATCATAATAGTCTTGTTACTTAGATCCTATTTTCTTACTAACGCAGAGATGGCCAAATACTCAACAAATCACTAGATTAGTATCTACAGGTAGGCAGCAATAATGATAAATAATCCCATACTCAAAGGATTCAATCCCGATCCCTCAATTGTGCGCGTCGGTGGTGATTATTATATTGCCACGTCAACTTTTGAATGGTATCCGGGTGTTCAGATTCATCACTCAAAAGATCTAGTAAATTGGCGCTTGATTGCGCAGCCCCTTAATCGTAAAGAACTTTTGGACATGAGGGGAAACGCAGATTCCTGCGGTATTTGGGCTCCCTGCCTTAGTTATGATAATGATCTTTTCTATCTTATTTATACAGATGTTAAAAGGCACGATGGCAGTTTTAAAGACTCCCATAACTACCTGACAACTTGTGAAACAATAGATGGTATTTGGTCTGATCCGATCTATTTAAATAGTAGTGGTTTTGATCCATCCCTATTCCATGACGAGGATCGGAAGTGGTTTCTCAATATGGTTTGGGACTACCGACCCGGAAATAATCCTTTTGGAGGAATTTTACTTCAAGAATACTGCGAAAAATCAAATAAGCTAGTTGGGCCAGTCCATAATATTTTTAAAGGAACAAAAATGGGTTTCACAGAAGCACCACATTTGTATCGGCATAATGATTACTACTATCTCCTGACAGCTGAGGGCGGCACTGAATATGATCATTGTATGACTTTTGCAAGATCAAAGCACATAGAGGGTCCATACGAGGTTGATCCTAATGGTTACTTCCTGACCTCAAAGGATAATCCAAGTTTAAAACTTCAACGAGCAGGACATGGAGATATTGTTGAAACTCAGAATGGTGAAATTTATGCAGTCCATTTATGCAGTAGACCATTATTAGGACTTAAGAGAAGTCCCATGGGTCGAGAGACTGGGATACAAAAAGCATACTGGGATGACGATGGTTGGCTTAAATTAGTCGATGGTGGCAATGAACCATTCGAACAAGTTGCTGACGCAAATCTTGAGTTGCATCCATGGCCAGAAGTGCCTAGTAAATATAACTTCAATGAAAGCTTCCTTCCTAATTACTTTCAATGGCTCAGAACACCTTTTCCAGAAAAATTCTATTCTCTCTCTGAAAAAGAAGGTCATTTGAGACTCTTTGGAAAGCAGTCGATAGGCAATCAATTTGAGCAAGCACTTATTGCCAGACGACAACAAAGCCCAGTTTTCCAAACAACGACAAAAATAGATTTTAATCCTTCCACCTTTCAACAGATGGCCGGATTGGTTTGCTATTATAATTCACACAAATATCACTACCTGTTCATTTCATGTAGCGATGAAAAACAAAAATATATTTCTATTATGAGTTGCGAAGGTGATCCGACAACTTTTTCTACTTTTCCTTTACATGATTCAAAGAATCACATAAGTCAAATCAAAATACCTGCCAATCAAAGTGTCTTTCTGAGGGCCTCGGTAAATCATCAAGATCTTATCTTTTCTTGGTCCCTCGACAATAAAACATGGAACATCATAGATTTAATACTGGATTACAGCCTGATATCAGATGAAGCTGGTAAAGGCGGTGGAAATAGCTTTACAGGGGCGTTTGTCGGAATGTGTTGCCAAGATTTATCTGGCCAATCAAATTTTGCTGATTTTGAATTTTTTGAACATATCGAAGAGTAAGCAGACTCAAGCCGCTTCAGAAAAATGATTGATCCTCTTCAACTAGTGGCCCATAGAGGGCTTCAAAGTAACTATCCAGAAAACACGCTTATTGCGATAAAGAAAGCTATTGAGGCAGGTGCGCATTTTATAGAAATAGATCTTCAATATTCGAAAGATAGGCTGCCTGTTATTTCTCATGATGATAATCTAAATCGCGTGGGGGCAAATGCCAACTTTCACTTCCATAATCGTAACAGAAAAGAAATTATCAACCAGGCAGCACATGAACCAGGAAGATTTGGAGATAAGTTTATAGAAGAAAAAATTCCGAAACTTGAAGACATTTTGCCTATTTTAAATAATCATCCTGAAGTCACTTTCTTCATAGAACTAAAACAAGAAACACTACATCAAAAAGATTTTCAAAATTCACTGAATACACTGTCAAAGATCCTTAAAAACGTGATTGAGAACGTTGTTGTTATCAGCTTCGACCTCGAGCTAATTCATTTTATCTCAAGAGACTATAATTTCAGAAAAGGAATTGTTTTAACGCATTTCAGTGATCTTGACCTTGATAGAATTGAGCTTATCAAGCCAGAGTTCGTATTCTTGGATTTTAACCTAATACCAAGTAACTTTATCATTTCAGAGCATCCTAGCGCTAAAACGACTCAGTTTGTCTGCTATGAAGTAAATAACTCCGAACTGGCGACTAATCTCCTAAATCGAGGTGTGAACATGATTGAGACTTTTAACTTTAAAAATTTATGTGGATCGTAACTATTGTCGTCTCCAAACAGTCCCCTCTCTGGAATCCTCTAAGACTATACCGCTACTGAGAAGCTCTTTTCTTATCTGATCTGCAAGCTCAAAATCTCTATTTTTCTTGGCATCAGCTCTTTGTTTGATTAAATCATTAATCCTATCTTCATTAATATCATTAATTGATTTAGTTTTCTTGAACCATGCCTCAGGATCGCATTCAAGCAAGCCAACAATCTTGGCAAGACCCAGTAATTCTGATTGGGTGGAAGCCTTGCTGTCACCATCCGTCTTGTTTATCTGTTTGCCAAGTCGATGCAATTCGCTTAAGACTACTGGCGTATTCAAATCATCAAGCAATGCTTTATAACCCAGACCTGATTTATTGAGATGATCGCGTAAATTTTTTGATCCCCTGAGGCAACCATACAAAAAATCGAGTGCAGATTTAGCACTATCCAGCAATTCTTTATGGAAATTTTGCTCAGATCTATAGTGAGAAGAGAGAAGAGCGTATCGCAAGACTTCACCTTCATAATTATCAAGAAGATCCTTGACAAGTCGGAAGTTTCCAAGTGATTTAGACATCTTCTCTCCATCTAAATTAATAAAACCATTATGAAGCCAATAATTTGCCATTGTCTTTCCATCATGCGCGCACTGACTCTGAGCAATTTCATTTTCATGATGCGGAAAGATTAGATCTTGGCCTCCAGCGTGAATATCGATGGTCTCTCCCAAATGCTTTTCACTCATTGCCGAGCACTCTATATGCCATCCTGGTCGGCCCCATCCCCACGGACTATCCCATCCGGGTTCACCATTTTTTGACGGTTTCCAAAGAACAAAATCTGCAGGAGACATTTTGTAATTCGCAACGTCGACTCTTTTGCCATGAATCAAATCCTCAATCGATTTACCCGAAAGTTTCCCATAGCCTGGCATTGAAGATACAGAAAACAAGACATGATCGTCATTTGCATAAGCGTAACCTTTATCAATCAATACACTAATCATATCTATCATTTCTGAGATATGTTCCGTCGCCAATGGTGTGATTGTCGGATCTAGATTGTTTAGCGACCGCATATCTTGAATATACGCCTGAGTATATCTCACCGATAAGGTCTTTATATCTTCATTTCTGTTTGCAGCTTCTTTAATGATTTTGTCATCGATATCAGTAATATTTCTTGCATATGTAACTTTTGGGAAAAGATCACTCAAGACTCTAAAGAGCGTATCGAATATGACTGCAGGTCTTGCATTACCAATATGGACACGGTTATACACGGTTGGACCACACACATACATCGTTACATTCGATCCATCGATAGGCACAAATTTTCTTTTGCTCTTCGTTAGAGAATCATGAAGCTTGAGCACTTGAGCATCACTCACAATTTGCTTTCCCAGGAATCACGTAAACTGATGCTTCTATTAAACGTAAGCAAATCAGATTCTGCTAAGTCACGAGTAAAATATCCCTGCCTCTCAAACTGGAAGACTTCACCCGGAGCCGATTTTTGAAGGGAGCCTTCAGCTTTACATCCCGTTATAACTATCAGAGATTCGGTATTGAAGTGTTGCAAAAAATTATCCTGATCCGAGTCAGGACTTGGGACATTAAACAATCTGTCATAAAGATTCACTGAGCAATCTACAGAAGAATCCTGATCTACCCAATGTATTACTCCTCTTGGTCTGATGCCCTCAGGAGCATCTGCACCTATCGTATTTGGTATTATACTCACTAGAACTTCAGTGATAGATCCATGCTCATCTTTGATGATTTTTTCAGCCTTTAAAATAAACGATCCTCTTAATCTCACATAATCATTAATCACAAGGCGTTTAAACTTTTTTCTAGATAAAGTTTCATCATCACTAAAGTCTGATTTTTCAATGAATAGAGTTTTCCCAAATCTTGTTTCCCTAGAGCCTAAGTCCGGCCTATTAGGATGATTTTGGATTTTAATTTGATCGAGCTTGGCATCATCATAATTGACTACTGTCAATCGTAAAGGATCAAAAACGCACATTGCTCTGGGAGAGTTATTATTCAAATCGTCCCTTACAAAGTATTCAAATTGAGCCATATCAACGATTCCATCCGTCTTAGCTACAGCCAAACTATTGCAAAAGTTTCTTATTGCTGCAGGTGATATTCCTCTTCTTCGCATCCCAGAGATTGTTGGCATTCTTGGGTCATCCCAACCACGAACATAATTTTCATCAACAAGCTGCTTCAACTTTCTTTTGCTCGTTATCGTGTAGTTAAGATTCAATCTCCCAAATTCATATTGTTTAGGCTCCGCATGCACTGGTAAATTTGATATAAACCAATCATACAGCGGTCTATTTGATGCAAATTCAAGTGTGCATATCGAATGGGTGATCTTCTCGATAGCATCCTCCTGACCATGAGCATAATCATAGGATGGATATATACACCATTTGTCACCAGTTCTCTGATGACTAGACTTCTTAATTCGATACATCACAGGATCCCGGAGATTAATGTTTCCTGAAGTCATATCGATCTTCGCACGCAAAGTCATTGCGCCCTCAGGTATCTCGCCATTCTTCATTTTTTCAAAAAGAGATAGATTTTCTTCAACCAATCTTTCCCGATATGGACTATTTCTTCCAGGAAGTTTTAAGGTCCCTCTATATTCTCGAATTTGCTCAGCATTCAACTCGCAGACATATGCTTTTCCCTCACTAATCAAAAATATCGCCCACTCATAAAGCTGATCAAAATAATCAGAAGCGTACTTCGGTTGGATATTTTGTTTGAATCCAAGCCATTCAACATCTTTTATTATTGCATCTACGAATCTTTGATCTTCGGCCTCTGGATTTGTGTCGTCAAATCGCAAATTGCAGTCACCTCCATACTTGTCAGCAAGACCAAAATTTAAACAGATTGATTTAGCATGGCCTATATGAAGAAAACCATTTGGTTCTGGTGGGAACCTCGTGATTACGCGTTCGACAAACCCATTCTCAAGATCTGACTTGATTTTATTTTCGATAAAATTGATTGGCTTACTAGAATTTTTCATGTAGGTCGCAATTAACAGTGATATTGAAGAATTATAACTGTGGATGAATTAAGGTTAAACGAAAAGATCTAATTATATAGCGACTCAATAAAACATATTCGTTAAAATAGAAGAACTTAGTATTTAATATAATTAGAGATTCATTACCCCAAGGTGAAATTATGATTACTTTTAAGACAAATGTAGGTGAGTTCAGTGTAATACTGGATTTTGAAAAAGCTCCAGTGACCGCTAAAAACTTTTTGGCTTATGCAACCAAGGATTTCTATACGGGAACTATTTTCCACAGAGTCATTAATGATTTTATGGTCCAAGGTGGTGGAATGGATCAAGACATGATCGCAAAAGACGGCGATGAACCTATAGAAAATGAAGCTGACAATGGACTAAAAAATGACCTCGGAACGGTTGCGATGGCAAGAACAGGTGATCCTCATTCGGCCTCATCACAATTCTTTATAAACGTAGCTGATAATAATTTTTTGAATCACACCAGTAAAACAATGCAAGGTTGGGGATATGCAGTTTTTGGAAAAGTATCATCAGGGATGGATACTATAAATCATATAAAGGAAGTTGCTACTGGCAGTAGCATGGGCCATCAAGATGTTCCTCTAGATACCATTGAAATAATTGAAACAGTCATAAGTGACGATTACAAATCGATTTAACTGTAATAATGTCGATAGTATTCATTTCAGATATCCATTTGTCATCTGATAGACCAAAGCTAACAGATACATTTAAAAAATTCATAGAGAGTCATTCTAGTAATGCAACGCATATTTATATTTTAGGAGATCTTTTTGATTTATGGATAGGTGATGACGATAATACGGCCCTATCAACTGAAATAAAAAGTATTCTTAGAAAAGCTAGTAAGGGTGGTACAAAATTATTTTTCCAGCACGGAAATAAAGACTTCACTCTCGGTAAGCGATTTGCTCATCAAGCAGGCATGCGGTTACT
>CACLAG010000007.1:0-44698 GCA_902604945.1 uncultured SAR92 cluster bacterium
CGCTAAATGGGTAATCCAAAGCCATATCGCTGCGATGTTCTTACCCACTTTTTTTACACCGCTTTTAACTAAGATTTTAGGTATCAGAAAACTGATAACACTAGGTTTAACACTTTTTTGCTTAGCATCTTTTGTTGGTTTTTCTGACAGCTCCACAATTGGTTTTTGGATACACCTAGTTTTGCTGGGGCTTGGTTGGAACTTTTTATTTTTTTCTGCAACTACGATTCTTCCTCAAACTTATGCACCAGAGCATAAATTCAAAGCTCAGACAATAAATGATACAGTGGTATTAAGTTTTCAAGCCTTTGCTGCGCTCTCTGCGGGCCTTGCTTTAAATTATTTTGGCTGGAAATCAATGATAGTTCTCTGTGTCATACCAATATTTTTGATGATAATAGTTTTGCTTTGGGAACGAGGTCTTAAAAAAAAGCTGAACAATATTTAGTGAGCGAGGATATATGAGGAAAACAGCGATTTTTGGTAAAAAGAACTGTATTGAGAAAATCGATCTTGAATCTGCATCTCCAATTTGGAGATCTGAACTCCCAGTTGGATTTACACCCTTCGCCATAACACAGTATGAAGAATATATTATCGTGTTTAGCACGAAGATATTTTCCCAGAAAATAAGCTGTTTCCGAAAAAACTCGGGCACTAATTTATGGCACAGAGACAAACAGCAAATTTATGAACATGACCCATTCACGCCTTTATATATGGGCAAACATCTTTACTACCTAGCTAAGCGTGACACAGTAGCAAAACTTTGCTGTGATACGGGCAAAATTATATTTAGAAAGCCTTTTAATAAACCTTTATTTAGCTCTTATCAAATGTTCATCGCAAATCAGTCATTATTTCTGTTTTCCAAGAAAGAAGTTTTATCTGTTGATATAGATACTGGCAAGATCAGCAGAGATGACAAGTTATCAGATAAATTTAATACTAAAGAAATCAAAGCAAGTCTGGGTAATGGCTCATCCTTTTTATCAGTAATTCAAAGTACCCACCCGTCAGATGACGTCGGCACTGGAGCTGGGGCAGGTGGTGGTGGAGATGGTGGGGGTTGAGCTTAAACTAATACTCATCTTGTTTCCCCTAATGGAGCTCCTTTATAACATCTATAAACTTCTGAAAATTACTTTGAAAACTTGTCTGTGTGCCATTCTCTCGTGTATTAGGGGTCGTCACAAAACCCTCGCCAAATTTCATTAGATTTGCACTATCTAAAAAAGCTAAGACAGATAACAATATATAAAAGTTTTCTATTTCTGTAAGCCATCCAAATTGCCCAAAATCCTGAACTGATCCTCCTGTGGGTTCATATTTTGTAATTTTCGTAACCACTAGGGAATTTTCCCTATCTACAAAGATATATTGGCCAAATTTTCCGCTTGCGTAAAAGATTTGATCCTGCTCATCATCCGATGCCACCCACCAATGTAAAGAATATCCGCCCTTTCTTGGACTCTGAAATTCAGAGACAGTCGTAAACGTCTCATCAATAAAACTCTTTGGAACTATCTGCTCTTTGTTCCATACACCATTATTTGCATAGAGAATTCCAAATTTGGTGAAGTCCCTGGCTGTAAGGTCAATGCAACAATAACTCATTACATTTCCAGAGTTATCTCTCCAAAGGGTTGAATCCGTGATACCTAGAGGCTGAAGGATACGATCTCTCAACAGCACATCTGCTGCTTCACCAGTTGCGGCTTCTAGAATCTCTCCCAATAACATTGAGTTGACATTATTATACTCCCATATAACACCTGGCTTATTCTGGACTGGTACATCGAGAGAATATTCTAATTGATTACGGTAGAAGAACATTCTCTCGTGCTCGTCCTCGGGAAATTCAAGTCCACTTCGCATATTTAAAATGTTTCTTAGTGTGATCGAATTTCTATCATCATTAAACTGAGGCAGATACTTAGCTACCGGATCATCTAAACTTTCTATTTCGCCGTTCTCTAAAGAAATGCCAACAAGAGCAGCATAGAAGCTTTTTGCGACAGACCAGGAGGTACCGGGTGATTTTCGATCATAACCATCTGCATACCTCTCATGAACTATTTTCCCATTCTTTGTAATAATAAGTGCTTGCGTCGACTTATCATCAAAAGCAATTTGATCAAGTAAATCAAGCTTGGAAGAGTCTACTTCTTCAATCGCCGCAGTCGACTGCTCCCAAATAAAACTGTTTACATTATCCGAAAACGTAATTTGTGCGAATGAGAGCAAAGTAAAAACAAATAAATATTTCATGAAACTAACCATTAATTGGTGTCTGCAATATAAAATTCTGCACCGTTGTAAAGGTTTGGATCTGCGCAGGTTGATATCTCATTAAGTTTTGCTGACATCTCTTGTCCGTTTAGTTCCCAATTCTCTGAACCTCGATCCATTGATGCAAAATCACGAAACCAGTTAAACCAGTAAAAATCTGCCTGATCCTCACCAGTCGGCATGTAAATACCGTATGCAAATTTCTCGTCCGATCCACTTTGTGTTAACCAGTCATTAAATTCGCCAACAAAACTTGCTAAGTCCTCTTCAGTCTTACCATCATTAAATTTACAGGGGATTTCAGCAGCCGCATATGTTTTAAAATCGGGCAGTGCAACCGATTCTGGAGCCGGAAAATATGCCTCATATCCAAATAACGTACTTCCATCGCATTCAAGAACAGATTTTGATCTCTCAACCCAATCTTGTGCTTCTTGATCTTCCGACCACGTTGCCCATCCAGCTTCAGCTGCCTCTGCAGACATCCATTGGACTTCCCACCATCCGTCAGTATCCTGTCCTTCAATTGGCTCGTATCCACCCATCCAGGCCACTTGATCGGAAATATTTAGGGTATTGAATTCAGTGATGATGTTTCTCATATTTTCCTCTGAGTATTCAGGTCCCGCTTTGCACGCCATAAATTGATTAAAAAAAGGCGCAGTCTCAGTTGCATCTGCAGCCACTGTAGGCTCCATTGAATGCTCGGTCTCTGAACCGCACCCTGAAATTAGAACAACACACGTAAAGAATAAAAATAAGCTTAGTAGTCTCATGAGAATCTCGCTTTCATAAAGGTTTGGGAGTTAATTTACAACAATATAATGATAACCCCTAAATAAAAGGTTTGATAATAAAAATGTCGGATAGAAAGGATTTTTAGACAAATTAAAAGAAAATAATCTTTATTGCCTCCGTCTAGATTTATTAAATTGCGAAATATACATTTTTATAATTTAAATAGTTATTGTGATGGCAATCTATCATCTCCAAAGTTAACTTTGTTTAAATTCTTTCTGGAGATTTCAAATAATTCTTCTTTTGGGACTTGTAACATAGATATAACAATCTATAATCCGTGTCAGTTTTACGCAGTAGGTGTCCAAAAGAAATTGGTTAGAAAGAAGGTCGCTAGTTTAAGGCTTAAATTAACGCCCAGGACGATAATGATATACGTGACGGTTATATCTTGCTGCTTAAAGGTTAAACTTTAAAAACGTTGGGTGGTTAGCTCAGCTGGTAGAGCATCGCCCTTACAAGGCGAGGGTCACAGGTTCGATCCCTGTACCACCCACCAAGAATGGTTTCTAGGACCGGTAGTTCAGCTGGTTAGAATGCCGGCCTGTCACGCCGGAGGTCGCGGGTTCGAGTCCCGTCCGGTCCGCCAGATTTCTCATCTTTTTATTGCTTTTCAGAAAATAAAAGGGAGCCTTTCGGCTCCCAGTGAAACAATTACTACTAGACACTGGATCACCTCCTTTTTATTCTCTATTTAAAGTAAAAATGCTATGTTAGTTGCTTGTCTGAGTCAATAAAAATTAAGGCGGTATAACCCATCATTAGAATTGCACATGATTTAAAGGTTAACCCATCAAAAGCATGGGATATTTTCAAAGAGCCAGACAGAGTAGACTGGGTACCGGGGGTAGAATCATGTCATTTTGATGGAGAGATCCGAAGCCTTAATCTTCCAGGCGCGGGAGAGATCAAAGAACGGATAATCTATATTAATGATGAGCAACGAACAATTGAATACTCATGTATCGAATCTCCAGGTAAACTAGAAAGTCATCGTGCTCAAATAAAAATATTCCCGAAATCTTCCGAGGATGAATGCATTTTAAGTTGGACAGTGTCTGTGTTACCAAAGGAGCTCGAACCTTTCATAAAACAGAGTATGCAGGGATGCTTAAAGGCAATAGATGAAATCCTCTCAAAATAGCTTCAAGAAAGTGACTCATATAAAGCAGCCGAGAGATCAATAGACGTCTTGTATAAATGTATCGCTTTGTGTTGTTTATTACACAAGAATGAAAATCCTATTTTTTTCTCGACATCACCAAAAGCGACTGATCCTGCAATCCCTGTATGCCCAAACATATGTTTATTTCGCTTTCGCCCAATTGGAGTAATCGGAGCATTTATCATGAGGCCCAGCCCAAATTTATAAGGCAAGCCAAAGAGAACCATGTCGGGTCCAGACGATTGAACCTCTATCATTTTTTGGATCGTAGTTTTCTCCAAAATTTGAACTCCATCCAATCCGCCATCACGGCTCAAAATACTAAAGAATTTTGCAAGACCCTCTGCTGTTCCATGCCCGTTAGCCGCAGGCACCTCAGCCATCCTCCAATCATCTGAGTTAACAAAATTACGATCCACGAGCATCAATGAATCAAATGCATCGGATGTGTAATCTGTCTTGAGAGCAATTTTGATATTTTTAAAAATAGTTGATAAAAAAACATCGGGTACAAATTTTAAAAAGGACAACTGATTCAAAGACGGCAGCTGAGGAAGCATTATAGTATCAGCACATCGCTTAAAATCTTTACTATTAATACCGATCATGAAATCAATATTTAACGGAGAAGCTATTTCATCTTTAAAATACTCGCCTACAGTTCGTCCATCAACTCTCCTGATCAGCTCACCAACTAGCCATCCAAAAGTTAAAGCATGATACGCCTGAATTTTACCCGGCTCACAATATGTCGACTGATTCTCGAGTAAGCGCGTGTATTGGCGCCAATCTGTCCAATTATTTACTGGAATTCCACCTTTGAATCCAAACATCCCCGCAGTGTGACAGAGAAGATCTTTAACTGTGATTTTCTCCTTTCCGTTAGAACCAAACTCTGGCCAGTAATCTCTCACTTGAGCATTAACATCTACTAAACCCCTTTCCATCAATCTCCCAAGGCAAACCGATGTAATTGCTTTTGATACCGAGAATACGTTAACAATTGTATCCCTTTCCCAGCTCTTCGATCGTTCCTCGTCTCGAAATCCACCCCACAAATCAATTACCTTTTCACCTTCTATCTCAACAGCTAAAGAAGCTCCCAACTCATGATCAGATTTGATGGAGTGAGAAAAAATTTCTTCAACCTGAGAGAATTTAGGATCGCAATAACCTGATATTTTTGCTGAATTCATAAGATCATTTTAATTTGATAAATCTAACCACTCTCCGGGCTTAGGAGTGAACATTGGACGCACAGGATTGATTGCTGGAGTTTGCAATTTAATTAATTGTTCTCTCGGCTCCAAAACAGCCTCATCCGTTAATATAAAAGTCCCCCAGTGCATACCGTATGCTTTTGTTACTTCTAAATCTGCTGCAATTTTCAAAGCCTCAGTCGGATCTACATGTTGACCACTCATGAACCAACGCGGCTCAAAAGCTCCTATTGGCAGGAATGCAACATCAATTGGTCCAAATTTTGATCGAATCTTCAAAAAATCCTGAGAATAACCTGTATCACCAGCATGAAATATAGATTTTAACTTAGTTTTTATAAGCCAACCGCCCCACCAACTTTTATTTCTATCAAAAACACCTCTTCCAGACCAATGTTGTGCTGGAGTAAATATAAAATCTACGCTATCAAGCTGTTTTGAATCCCACCAACCAAACTCAAAGACATTTCTTATTCCCCTTTTTTTTAAAAGCCTCATATCTCCCTTAGGAACGAAGACTTGTAAAGAAGAATTTCTTGCTTGAATTTTTTTAATACTTTTTATGTCTAAGTGATCATAGTGATTGTGACTTATTAAAATTACATCTACCTTCGGCAATTCTGCCATTGGGACCGCCGGCGGGATTAATCTTTTGGGACCAATCCAAGCAAATGGTGAAGCGCGTTTTGAAAACACAGGATCAGTCAAAACAGTGAGATTCTTGTGCTTAATCAGAAACGTAGAGTGTCCAATCCACACGGCGTAATCATCAGCTGCGAAATCTTTATCCTGCCACTCACTTGAAAGCTCAATTTGAACTCTCTCCGGAGCAGGAGGAGCATCAATCCTCCACTTGATGACATCTGACAGTGATTTCAACCCAATAGAAGGATTACTATTTTCATATTTCGCTAAAGAAACACCAGAAAAAAAAGAAAATAACAAAATTATCAAGTTAGAAATAAATTTTGTCCGATTTTGATTTGAATTAAACCTCATCGCTTTTCCAATCAATCTTGGATAAAGGCTGATTGTCGAATGCTCTAATATCAAGTTTTGAGGCATAAAAATTCTGCTCCATACCTTTAAATTTTGACAAGCTTAAAAAAAGTTCTCCCTGAGAATAAACTAACTGTGGGACACTTAAACGCTGACTTGCATCAAATTCATCGAGTATTAATTCTTTAATGGAAGCGGTTTTTAAGTCAAGCATTGCAACTACGAGCTCGATTTTATTCTTTTGTGTCGATCTGAGCCAACTCAGTGCAATATTATCGTCACTGACAATCGAGGAATTCACATTTCCAAGCACTTGCAAACCTTTGTCAATCACCGCAACTTTTGCAGATTCTCCCTCATCTATATCTAATTTAAATTTTACCTCGCCAAAACCTTGAGCTTGAGTAAACCACGTCACATAGACCTTCTGACCCTTTGCACTGACTGATGGCCCATTTACCGGGCAACCGCCTATCTCCCATCCATCGTCAAATACTGATGAACCACTCTCCCAGATTCCATCTGTCATTTTCGAAAAGTAAATATCTCGATACTCTTCTTCCGTACGATTTCTGTATACCAATACAGGACCCATGTCTGTTTGCGCAATATCAGTTTGACAACAATCACATACGAGATGATCAATAATCTCTTCATCATAAAATTCGTTTTTATGCGATATTTTGGCAGATCGCAATGTCATACCATTGCCATGACCACCGTTATTTTTTTGATATTTTTTATCGTCCAAAGGCATTTCCCTGCCATCAAGCCAAACCACGCCAACATCGGATTGATCTCTAAAAAAACTCACGAATCCATGCTCAGATATCGTCTCATCATCATGGGGACTGATACCTTTTAACCATGTTTTACCCCCATCTCTAGATATACTTATGAAAACATCATATGCAAACGCTTGCTCATTGGTAAAAACGAGCCAGTGGGCTACCCAGGTAGTCTCAGTAATTTGAATAACAGACGGGAAATCAGCCCTGTTTATTAACCAATTTTCGCCTTGAGAGACAATTATTGGAATGGACCATTCGTTACCCGTCCAGACCGAATACTTTAAAGAATTTAAGTTGTCAGCCTGATCAATCCAACTCATCACCGGATTACCACTAAAATCTTTGCTCATATAAGGAGCGAATGAAGTATTCGACATCTGAGGTGGAACAACCGATTGACTATGAAGACTTTCCTTAGAAAGTTCACAGGAGCTTAGAAGCATTGAAATTAACATGAAATAAAATTTAGGCATGCTTATTACTCTCTTAAAAGGGGCCTCGTTAAACATGTTGGTCCGCCCTCTCCTTTACGACTAATCTCGTTCCCAGTATATGGATGAACAATACAGTTTTTTGCAATTAGCTTCTCCATAACACTCTCACAGCCATCCAAAATCAACACTTCTCGAGGTGCAAGAGTAAGGACATTGCACCCCATATTTTCATACTCGTCATCTGAAATACTTATTATTTCAATATTCAGATTTTTAAGCCAATCGATAAAAGTATCAGGTGCAAATTTTTCGTAAACCACCGCTAAATCACAATCGATCGGAGATATTATTGACATTAAGTGGAGCACATCATCCGGATGATCGGGTTCAGGAAGATCTACAATCATCAAATCAACATCTGATCCAAGGATGTTTTTTAACTGTGCAACACCAGACTTATTTGTTCTGGGCCCAAGTCCTACAGCCGCATGATGCTCATCAATCCAGATAAAGTCTCCTCCCTCTAAAGTACCTGGCTTCTGCACTTCTCCTGCACTTGGTAAATCAAGCATCTCGTAGAGATCCCCATTGACCTTAGTCTCAACAGTTCTCGTTGCACGGCCCATGTTGCATTTAATTATCCCATCAGGACAAATTAAATTGCTATCTCTCGGATATATGCTGTCTATCGAGAGATCACGATGAGCTGGTAATTCGATTATTTTTGCGCCAGTTTTTTCAATGATGTTTTTAAATATCTCAAACTCATGGCATGCTTTTTCAAAATTTGGCACATCTGTAAATCTTAATTTTTCCCACTCATTTTGAAGTTTTTTTTGTGATATGAATGCGCTATTTGGATTTCTTATCGCGACACGCCGAAGCCTTGAGTACTCATTAAATTTTTGCATTTTCAACTCTCGTATTCTTGGATAGTACAAAGATAGGAGTTCCTATCAAAATCAACAAAAAAGAATAGGCAACAATTTCTACTCCTGCTCCCCAAATAGCAAACAACGAATAAATAAATGCCAACGAACTTAAAACTATTGCCTTTGATTTCTCAAAACTTTGCTCATCAGTTCGAAGAAAATAAAATTCAGCAACAGCGGAGAGTGCATAAGCAAGAAGTGTCGATAGCGTTGAAAGTAGCGCCATAAAGGTAAAGGCAGCTACGAGTCCTTGATTATAATTCATGAATAAAAGAATAGAGACAACACTGCCTGATATAAGCAAAGAAAAAACTGGAGTTCCGTAGGTGCCTACTTTAGAGAAAATTTTTGGAAGAAGTCCGTCTTTTGCAACCGCGAGCGGCATTTGTCCAGCAGTCAGAATAATAGCGTTAAGCGCGCCGACCGTGGAAACAAGTGCTCCAACAGTTATCAAAAGAGTGCCAGCTGTACCGAAAACTTTTGACGCAGCAAGTGCGATGGGAGCAGTTGATTTCATAAGCTCCTCTGCTGGGACTAGATACATTGTTATCGTACTGATAAGTAAATACAAAATCATAATGGTCGCCACTGATGCCATCATCACTCTTGGAATAGTTTTTTCTGGCTCGGATATATTATCGGCGGGGACAGTGGCCGTCTCCAGACCAATGAAACTCCACATGACTAGCATCGTTACAGTTGAGAGCAAAGAGAACAGATTTAAATCTGAAGGATTGAACTCAGGACTAATATGAATATTCGAGTTCAAGGCTCCAAAGAAAATCAAAATAACCATTGGTGCTATTTTTAAGAGCGTAGTGACCAGCTGAAAAGTTCCCGAACCTCTTACAGTCCGGACATTTAGAAGAATTAAGAGCCATACTAAACTTGCTGCCACAAAATAACTAAAGAATGATGACTCCAAAATTTTAGGGAAGATCGAGCCTAAATATCCCACAAATGCTATTGATATTCCGGCACAAGCAGCCACGCAGGATATCCAATATGTCCATGCGACGATGAAACCCGCAAAGTCGTCCATACCCTCTTTAACATACGCATACGGACCACCAATTTTTGGGCTACGCTTTGCTAGTCTTGCCAAGCATAAAACCACAAGAAGAGTGCCAAATCCTGCTGATAACCAACCTATTTGACCCATCAATCCATAAGGAGCAAGAAGGGTTGGCATCATAAATATACCCGACCCAATTGCGCATCCGACCGCAATTGCCCAGGCACGCCAGAAACCTATTTCTTTTTTCATGAGTAACTCAATGACAATTCCAATCTAAACTACCCTATCAGGGAACCAAAATATTACAATGCTTATTGAATGTTTAAGAAATCAAAAATAATTTAGTTATCTAACATGAAAATCAAAAAAGCATTCCTCTCAATCTCATTGATCTGCATTCTGGCTACCCTTCTAATCTCCAGAGAGAATGTACAGGCTGAGTTTGAGCTAACTTTTATTCTTATAATCAATAACTTTTTAAAGAATCCCTCTGCTTCCATATATAAAGATTCTCTCTCACAGATACCTGGGAGACTCCAGGATAATCCTACCTTTACAAAACTGGATAGCGAAATTCGTAATCAATTGGATGCTTGGTTTGATTCTACAAACACAGACGCACTAATTTTTTTCCGAGATGATTCAATTGTTTATGAAAGATACTCACTAGGCTCAGACTCTGGCCGGAATGTAAATGGCATGTCATTGCAAAAAGTCATCACTGCACTTCTTATAGGGATCGCAATTGATGAAAAACTTATAAAATCAGAAAAAGACCACATCAAAAACTACATTGAGTTGGATCTTCCAACGTATGCACGCGATCTAACATTTCATAATCTGTTGACACATACATCTGGAATCGAGTCATCTTTTTCAAATTTAAATCAAACTCTGAGTGGCAAAGAATTAAATTTTGAAGAAAAGCCTCTAAAATTTAAAGAAATCAGAAAATTTAAGTATGACAATATGAACTATCACTTACTGAGCTCAATATTAAAGAACGTCTATAATTTACCGCTCAATCAAATAATAGAGAAAAAAATCTGGGGTCCTCTTCAACTTGATAAAGCCTACATTCAAAACTCTGCTGGATATTGTTGTGTGTTCGCAACCGCAAGATCATGGCTCAGCATTGGCAAACTATTCATTGACCCTAATCAACATATTGTTAATCCTAAATGGTTACGAAAGATGATAAGTAGCTCTGTTGACACAGATAAATTCTACGTTCAAGCAACTAATACATTTTTTGGTAACGAGTATGGTTATCATATCTACTCTGGTCTAACTGAATACCCAAACACATTCTGGATGGAGGGTGTTGGACTCCAACTACTTCTGATAGATCCAATAAAAAAATCGATAATTGTTCGACTTGGCGATGTGCCAACTTTTTCTTCAAGACAAAACATTAAGAGTGATAATTTGTTTATAAACCAACTTTTATCCATTTAATCTTCCAAAGTTATTAATCATACATCGATCAAATCATTTAGAGTTTTAGTGAAATTCAATATTTCTAATAATTTATTTAACTAACAAATTTGTTGTTCTTCGATACCGAAATGCTTATAGTTCCAGATAGCTTAGAAAAAATTTAAATAAAACTAGGCTAAAAAGCTCAATAGAAGCTTGAAAATAAACAAAATTTATAGGGGTCTCATATGAATAAGAAGTCATTTCTTACTGCAGGTACCCTCGCGCTCGCAATATCGACTGCCACGACTGCAATCTATTCTGCTGAGTTAGAGGAAATAATAGTAACGGCACAAAAACGTGCTGAAAGTCTTCAAGACGTTCCAATTTCGATGTCTGCTTTGAGTGGTTCAACTATCAAAGACAATGGTATACACAGTTTTCAAGATCTTTCAGGTTATGTACCTAACCTTGAGATCGCGGAGAATCCTGTAAATACAATTATCACAATGCGTGGTATTGGTATTGGATCGAATCAATCTTTCGAACAGTCTGTTGGTATTTATGTCGATGGTGTTCACTTTGGAAAAAGCCGACAAGTTAGAAGCGGATTGTTTGATATCGAACAGATGGAAGTACTTAGAGGGCCTCAGGGTATTTTATTTGGTAAAAATACACTGGCCGGTGCCATTAATGTTACAACTGCATCAGCTAATGTTGGTGATGAAATGTCTGGAGGTATTGATGTTAGTCAGGAAAGCTACAATGGACAAATTGTTGACGCTCATATCGCCGGTTCAGTAACTGACAACCTCGCTCTTCGATTCGCGATGAGGGATCGAACACGTGACGGTCACCTTAAAAATACAATGCCAGGCGCCTCAACAGACACAATGGCAACAACTGATGAGCAAATGTGGCGATTAAGTGCGACGTTCGAGCCAAGTGATGATGTTGTAATCAAGGCGAAACATACACAGAGTGATTATTTGCGACTTGGAGGAAATGCAGTTATTACAACTTTCCAACCAGAGGCAAATATCCCGGCATCAAATTCTCTAATGTACGCGGTGATGGGAACATTTTTCCCTAATATTGCTCAAAATGCAGCAGCTGGGCACCCGAATGATGCCTACAGAGATGCTCTTTCAATTGGTGGACTTGCACTGGCGCAATCATTGGGGAGGGATCTGGATAGCACTGAGGAGCAACTCGAGGGAACAGATACACAGACCAAAGACACTACGGTTACAGTCGAGCGAACAATGGCAAATGGTAATACCTTCACGTCAGTAACAGGTCTAACATCATATGAATATGACGATGGCATTGACGCTGATTTCTTACCGGTTCGATTTATTGGAAGAAGCGATATCTCTGAATATGAATCATTAAGTCAGGAATTTAGGCTCAGTTCACCCGTTGATTCAGAATTTTCATACATAACTGGTGCATACTTGCAAAGCTCGAAACAAGAAATTGATCGTCTGGTGGCTATTGATGGAACTTTGGGGCAACCCGGATTTATGACCCTAGCTACTGGCTGTAGAAGTTTCTTAGCAATACCTGGTGGCGGATGTATTGATGGAGTTACTGCTTTTGATGTTTTAGGTCGAGTTTCTCGATGGGAGCAGGATACAAATGCTTGGGCGGTTTTCTTTCAGGGAACTTATGACATTGCTGATAACTTAAGTTTAACTGCAGGTTTCAGATACACTAAGGAAGAGAAATCAGCTCACGCAAAGACCGACCTCACTCAGAGCAATACTGGTCTGGCAAATCCAAACCCAAATCCATATGCAGCAGCAATTCAAGCTGCAAGCTTCGGCTCTTGGGCTCACGAGTTTAAAGAGGATAGATCAACAAACCAATTTATGCCTGCATTTAATCTCCAGTGGGAAGCCTCCGATTCTAGTAATTATTACATAAGTTATTCAGAAGGCTTTAAGAGTGGTGGTTTCAATGCGGTAGATGATCAAAATCCAGAATTCCTTGCTGATGGTACAGTTCTAAGAACAGTACCCGGACCTGGTTTTGAATACGATGATGAGACAGCAAGTTCATTTGAGATAGGAGGTAAACATGTACTGATGGACGGTGCAATGAGTCTTAACTGGGCTTATTTTGACAGTGAATACCTCGATCAGCAGGTATCAACTTTCGTAGGTTTAGGATTCGTAGTTGCAAATGCTGCAACCTCAGATGTTACTGGTCTTGAGGTTGATCTTAAGATGCAGGCTACTGAAAACTTAAGACTGGGCGCAAACTTTGCTATCCTTGACGCCACTTATGGTGAATTTGATAGCGCAGGCTGCACGGCAAGACAAGCCTCTGATCTTCTTGGAGCGCTCGCACAAGGGCTAACTTCAGCAAGCGGATGTGATGCACAGTTTACTGCAGCTGGTCAGCAGTCTGGTTCAGCGCAAGATATATCTGGTGGCCAGCAAGGAGC
The DNA here is from genome assembly GCA_902604945.1 of uncultured SAR92 cluster bacterium. Lineage (GTDB taxonomy): Bacteria > Pseudomonadota > Gammaproteobacteria > Pseudomonadales > Porticoccaceae > AAA300-D14. Next base: position 13,521 of record CACLAG010000007.1, read on the forward strand.
GAAGTATAGTGGCACTCTATCTGCGAATTACTCATCCGCACTCGATAATGGACTAATTTGGTTCTTAAGTGCAGATCTCTACTTTACCGACCATTACTTTATGACCGGAGATTTGGATCCTATCGATGTTCAGGAAGGATTTGAGAGATTAGGCCTTCGAGCAGGTATAACAGGAGATAAGTGGGATATCATGCTTTATGGAAGTAACGTAAATGATCAGATCTTCTCAACTGGCGCAGCCGACACACCTTTAGCAGCTGGAACGCATATGAGATACACTGCCCCAGGCGCGATATGGGGTGTAAGATTAGGTTATGACTTTTAATCTTTAAGTTAAAACTAAAAGGACGGGTATATCCCGTCCTTTTTTTTGTCAACACGATTAATATCCTCATAAGGAGATAATGATGAGTGAAAATTATGCAATTGTAACCGGTGCTTCAGAGGGCATAGGATTTGAATTCACAAAGGTAATGGCATCACTTGAATACAATTTAATTGTCATTGCTCGAAGGGAAAATCTTCTATCTAAACAAGCAAAAAAACTCGAATCTGAATTTAAAATTAAATGTTTAGTTCTAGCCTTGGACCTATCCAACTCAAACTCAGCAGAGGAAATATTTTCTTTCATAAAGAAGAATAATATAGCCGTCAACTTCCTGATAAATAACGCCGGCATGTTACAAAATGGTTATTTTTCTGAGCTACCAATAACGAAACAACAACAGATGATTAATCTTAATATTATGACGTTAACTAAACTATCCCATCTTTTTATCAATTATTTAAAATTAGAGGGAACCGCAGGGCATCTTTTAAATGTAGCATCTCTAGCAGGTTGGATACCCATCCCAAATCAAAACGTATATTCTGCATCAAAGTCTTTTGTTCTCTCTTTCTCACTTGCGCTATCCGATGAATTAAAAACATCTGGAGATAACATAACCGTTTCAGCATTATGCCCAGGATTCACAGCAACCAAAATGATGAATAATCCAGATCAAGGTGGCATATTAAAAATCCCCAACCGACTAATGCTCTCTGCTCATAAAGTTGCAGAGGTAGGTGTAAGAGGATGCTTACGTGGCAGGAGACTAATTGTTCCTGGGATTATGAATAAATTAACCTGCGGTTTTACACATTGTTTCTCGAAAGAATTTCTAAGCAAACACGTTGGTAATTTTTATCGAAAAAATATGACCTAAAAGAAATCTAAACTCAGGACATTCAGATGACAAAAAAAAATCAAGAAAAAATTCTTATTACAGGTGCCAGTGGTTTTATTGGGGGGCATTTGATGAATTCTCTCAAGCAGGATGGCAAGGACGTGGTTGGAGTGGATTTGAAAAGTGACTGCAAAGATGTCATTAAAGCTGACCTAAGTGAACCTGAAACGGTAAAGGACGCATTGAAAGATTGCTCTATAGTTATACATACAGCAGCAATGGTATCCAATGCGATGTCTGATGGGGAAATATGGAAGACAAACGTCGTTAATACATCAAACCTGATAAAACTGGCTATCGAGTGCAACGTTAAAAGATTTGTTCATATTTCGTCAATTGTTGTATACGGCAATATTGCGGAGGGCGAAATAAGCGAAAAAATGCCAGTCAACTCTGTTGGAGGAAACTATGTACATACAAAAATATTGTCAGAGCATGCTTTACTTCAAGCAAAATTAAAAAACGATATTGAATTAGTAATTCTCAGACCTGGAGATGTATACGGTCCAGGAAGCCGCCCTTGGATTATTGAACCGATTAAGGCAATAAAAAACAGACAATTTATGTTACCTGCCAACGGCCAAGGGTTTTTTAGACCTGTTTTTATCGACGATCTAATAAAGGGCATTAAATTAGCATGTCATGCCGAATCTGCATCTGGCGAGATAATAAATTTATCTTGCGAAGGGTATGTTACCACTGAAGAATATTTCACTTATCATTACCAATGGCTTGGTAAATCTAAACCGTTAGTTGTGTCTACAAAAACTGCACTGATTTTGTCGATCATAACTACTTTCATATTTAAACTTTTCGGAAGGCTTAATGAAGCTTCACCCGCAACGGTGCATCAACTCTCAACTAAGAGCTGGTATTCAATAAAAAAAGCTGAAAAGTTACTTGGATGGAGGCCAGAAACATCTCTTGATAATGGAATGAAAGTCTCCAAAATATGGGCAAATGATCAAAGACTTTTATAAAGTATCAACACGGTTAATCTGATAAACTCAAATAAAATTACTAGGGAAAATACATGCGCTTGTGGAATGGATGGGGAGATCACAACGAATATAAAGACGTAAAATTAAATTCAAGCTTAAGCGCCTTGTTATCTGGTCTTCTAGGGCCTGGAAAACCACTTCCGATCGCTTCAATTGAAGATGTTATTGCCAAAATACCAAAAAGTAACATACCAAAACATAATCTCATCTCCACAGACAGCGAAATTAGACTCCGTCATGCAAGAGGACAAAGCCTACCTGATTGGTTAATTATGCATAGTGGTAAGGTTGAGGTCTTCCCAGATGGTGTTGCTTTCCCAAAATCAATCGAAGAAGTTCAGGCGCTTCTCGCCTTTGCTTCAAAAAATGAGATTAATGTAATTCCTTATGGAGGAGGAACTTCTGTTGTTGGACACATTAATCCAGAGAAAACTGGAAAACTAAATCTAACAATCAGCATGAGCAAAATGACAAAACTAATAGAACTAGATCGAATCAGTTTATTAGCAAAGTTCGAATCTGGCGCCTCAGGTCCACAAATTGAAGAGCAACTAAATAAAGAGGGATTTACACTAGGTCACTTTCCTCAATCATGGGAATATTCGACTCTTGGTGGTTGGATTGCCAGCCGATCAAGCGGACAGCAATCACTTAAATATGGACGAATTGAAAATCTTTTTGCAGGAGGGAAGATTGAAACGCCTAGAGGAACTCTAGAGATACCAACATGTCCAGCCTCCTCTGCTGGACCGAATTTAAAGGAGTTTATTCTTGGTTCAGAGGGTCGTTTAGGCGTCATAACAGAAGCGACAGTAAGAGTCTCACCAGTAGCAAAAAGAGAGAGATTTGGAGCAGTATTTTTTCCATCTTGGGAGTCTGGAATGTCCGCAGTCAGAACATTAATCCAAAAAGATTTTAATCTCTCTATGATGCGATTGAGTAATCAGTTAGAAACGTTAAGTTTGATTTACATGAGTGGAAAAACTCCTGAGGAAATAAATAAGCTGGACAAAGATCTATCCGCTAAAGGAATAAAAGCAGAAAAAGTTATTTTGACCTTTGGTGAAACCGACACAGATGAGATGTTTATCCGTCAAATCAATGATGTTTGCTCAAATTTCGATGGTGTCTTAGATGAATCTGAGCTCATGACGAATTGGAAGCACGGTCGATTCAAAGCACCATATTTAAGGGAGCCCTTGGGAGTCGCTGGCTATGCCGTGGATACAATTGAGACAGCAGTTAATTGGAAAGATACTCAAATGACTATGAAGTCAATGGAAGAACACATTTCTCAAGCCCTACGGGAAGAAAATGAAAATATTTTTGTTTATTCACACTTATCACACGTCTATAAACAAGGATCTAGTATTTATACTACCTATATTTTTCGGATCGGGGATAGCTATGAAGAAGGCTTGGATAGATGGCGAAAAATAAAAACTGCAGGTTCTAAAGCGATTATGGATGCTGGAGGAACAATCAGTCATCAGCATGGTGTTGGCCTGGATCATATGAGTTATCTCCCTATTGAAAAGGGGAGACTTGGTGTCGACGCAATTGATTCTGTCTGTCTATTTTTTGATCCAGAGAAAATGATGAATCAGGGAAAACTTATACAAAAAGGCAGTGACAGATAGTGCCAGGATTTACAGATAAAACCAGCCTTATTAGCTCAATGATAAGTGGAAATAATTTGACCTGGGATATAATTATCATTGGTGGTGGCATTACAGGTGCCGGTGTTCTGCGAGAGGCAGTCAGAAGAGGATATAGAGCCTTATTAATCGAACAAAATGACTTTTCGTGGGGTACATCAAGCAGGTCATCAAAGATGATTCATGGAGGACTAAGGTACCTTGCAGCTGGAGACTATAAACTAACAAAAGAATCTGTCCAGGAGAGACAGAAATTATTGGAAGAGGCACCAGGACTTGTATATCCAATATCATTTTTTTTTAGTTTCAGGAAAGGTCTTTTCCCTGGACCATTGATAATGAAGATTGTCATGCTTATTTACGATAAGTTTGCGAGGAAAAAAGACCACAGATTTTTTAAAAATGCTGAATTGTCAAAAAAATTCAAAAATCTTAATGAAAAAAATCTAAAAGGCGCTGTTGCCTACACTGATGCTATGGTGGATGACTCTCGACTAGTTTTGAGAGTACTTCAAGACAGTATAGATCTAGGTGGATATGCGATAAATTACACTGAGGCCAAAGAGTTAATCACAAAAAATTCAAAAGTAGTTGGGGTTAAAATTCAAGACAAAACTTCATCCACGCTTTTGTCTCTGGAGGCACGAACAGTGATTAATGCGACTGGAGCATGGGCTGACTTGGTAAGGAAAGATGTTTGCGATGAACAGAAAGTGAGACCTCTCCGCGGTAGTCATGCTGTTATTTCCGCATCAATCTGTCCTGTCTCGGATGTATTTACATTTCTTCATCCAAAAGACAAAAGAGGCGTCTATGTTTATCCATGGGAAAATGCTGTCGTCTTGGGTACAACCGATTTAGATCATAATGAAGAATTAAATTCAGAGCCCAAAATATCAAACAAGGAATTAAACTATCTAATCGATGGTTTTAATTCACAATTTGATAAAGTTAAAATAGATAGAAAAGATATTATCTCTACTTGGGCGGGTGTAAGACCAGTCATTGGAAGTGGCAAAGATAAAGATCCATCGAAAGAACGCCGAGATCACGTTGTTTGGAATAATAATGGCTTGATAACTGTCAGTGGTGGCAAATTAACTACGTTCAGACTGATAGCCCTCGACACTCTTGATCAAGCTGAAGCAACCTTGCCGAAACCAAAAAACATAGACGATCAAGCTATGTTCAAAACTCCTCAAAAAACCGGTCACCATATTGATGCTTCAAATCCAATGCACTCAAAAAGACTTCTAGGCAGATATGGAGATAAAGCAACGAAACTTTTAAGCACAATCATAAACAATGAGGATCAGTTCATTGGAGAATCAAATTACTGGCTTACGGAATGTCGCTGGGCAATCGCTAATGAGGCTATCGAACATATTGATGATTTAATGCTTCGTCGAACGCGTTTAGGGATGTGTCTGCCAGATGGCGCTAAAACTCTACTACCAAGATTAAAAATTTTGTTTACTGAAGAGAAAAATTGGACAGACGAAAAGTGGAATGAAGAAGTTGTCAGATATAATCAAATTTGGCGCGACTCTTATTACATCCCCTAAGAGGAATAATGATTATGGTAGACGAGCAAGACTATTTCTTGAGTATCGACAATGGAACACAGAGCATAAGAGCTATTGTTTTCGATAAAACTGGAAGAGAAATTACAAAAATCGCCGTACCAATAACTCCCTACTACTCCAAGGTAAATGGTTGGGCTGAGCAAGAGCCATCTTATTTTTGGGAATCTGTCTGCAAGGCAACAAACGAACTTTGGAAAGTGATTGATTTTCCAAAGTCACATATTAAAGCAGTCTCCATGACCACCCAACGAGCAACTGTCGTCTGTCTTGATAATCAGAATACGCCATTAAGATCGGCAATAAGCTGGCTGGATTCACGAAAAGTGAATACAAAGCCTAAACTAAATTTTATAGAATCGGCTTTACTCAGAATCGTAGGCGCGAAAAGATTCGTCGACATGTTTCATCAAAATGCAGAAGCGAACTGGATCTCCCAAAATCAACCAGAACTATGGAAATCGGTCAAAAAATTTATTCTTCTCTCTTGCTATCAAAATTTTAAATTAACTGGGCTATTTAGGGATTCAATTGCCAGTACGGTTGGTTATTTGCCCTTTGACTTCAGAAAACAACAATGGGCAGATGAAAAAAGTTTTCAATGGAAAATAATGCCAATTTGCCAAGATATGCTTCCAGAACTTGTTGAAGCTGGTGAAAAAATTGGCGTTGTATCGAATAAAGCTTCGCTTGAGACAGGCATTCTCGAGGGTACTCCTGTTATTGCATCAGGCTCAGATAAGGCTTGCGAAGTTTTGGGAACTGGATGTATCGATGAAAAAATGGCTAATCTTAGCTATGGAAGTCTAGCAACGGTGAATGTCAGCTCAAGTAAATATCAAGAGGCTTTGCGATTCCATCCAGCCTATCCCGGCGTAATTCCAAGTTCTTACAACATTGAAATGATGCTTCAAAGAGGTTTTTGGATGATCAGTTGGTTTAAGAATGAATTTGGTGATATTGAGAGACAACTCGCTAAAACAAAAAATACTTCAGCTGAGACCCTCCTTAATCAATTACTACAGTCTGTATCTGCAGGCTCAGATGGTCTGATGCTTCAACCCTACTGGTCTCCCTCAAATGGAGATGGAGATGAGACTAGGGGTGCAATAATTGGATTTAATGAGCTTCATACGAGGGCACATATGTATCGTGCAATGATTGAAGGCATTGTGTATGCAATGAGAGAGTGTAAGGAAATTATTGAAAAAAGAACTGGAGAGAAATTCACAAAGATAGTGATTTCAGGTGGTGGATCACAGAGCGATGAAATAATGCAAATTAGCGCAGATGTTCTTGGCACTGCAGTATATAGATCAAGTGTTTTTGAGGCCTCCTCTTTGGGCGCTGCAATTGCCAGCGCGGTCGGTACTGGAGCTTATCCAAACTTTAAAGTTGCTGTGAGCAACATGGTAAAAGTAGGACAAATTTTTGAACCCAATGAAATAAACAAAGGGTTGTATGATCGACTTTATAACAAAGTGTATAAAAAAATGTATTCCTCCTTACAACCTGCCTATGTGCGAATCAAGGAAATTCTAGAGTAATAATTAACTTTTTTTTAATTTCGATACCATACTTATTACTTTTCTCCTTCGCGGAATCATTAGTAAAATTAACAACACAATGTATATCACTGGTTCAACTACATTTAATTTTACTGACCAAAGAAAATGAATTGTCACTAGAAATGTGGCTAAGTAAACCATATTGTGGAGTGTCTGCCATTTTGCTCCCAATCGTCTTTTTAAAAGAGAGAAAGATGTCAGAGCCAATATCATTAAAATTAAGAATGCAGTCATTCCAACTAAAATATAAGGACGATTAATAACTTCTTCGAAGAAAAAAATGATATCAAACTGCACTTCAAAAAATAGAAAACAAAGTATGTGAGTTATTGCATAAAAAAATGAATAAAGACCGATTAATCTTCTAAATTTGACAAACTGCCTAATTTTAAAAATCTTTGATAACGGGGATACACTCAAAGTTACCAATAAAAGATTAAGGGCGCCCATACCCGTGAAATGAGTTATCGATTTGACTGGATCACCTCCAAGTTCGTCAATAGCCGCAAGATAAAACTGATTAATTAGCAAATAAGAAAAAAGTGTGTGCAAAAAAAACTTAGCGAATACAATATCGTGACGTCGGAGGACCAGGCTCATGCTTTAGTAATTCTTTCGGAGATCCAAGCCTTTATACAAGTAAGCAACTTCATCAGCATACCCATTGAATGGCAGTGTTTTTATTCGAGTTTGATTAAAAATACCTCCAGAGGTGATTCTTCTCTCATATGCTTGACTCCACCTTGGATGATCTACCTCAGGATTTACATTCGCATAAAATCCATACTCATTATCTGCTAATAAGTTCCAGGTAGTGTTCGGTTTTTCACGAATCAGATCTATTCCTACGATTGATTTAATGCTTTTAAATCCATATTTCCATGGCACAACCAAACGCACTGGAGCACCATTTTGAGGAGGAAGTCTTTTACCATACAGCCCAACCGCTAAAATCGTGAGCGGGTGCATTGCCTCATCAATTCTTAATCCTTCGACATAGGGATAGTTTATACCGCCACCTAAAAAGTAATTTTTTTGTCCTGGCATCTGCCCAGGGTTATACAAGGTTTGAAATCGGACATATTTGGTGTTTGTTGTTGGAGCCAATTTGTTAATAAGTTTACTGAGTGGAAAGCCAATCCAAGGGATTACCATCGACCACGCCTCTACACATCTCAATCGATAGATTCTTTCCTCCAAATCAAACATATTAAATAAATCGTCATAGGAAAGTTCAATTGAACTTTTATTTTCACCAGTTACTTTCAAACTCCACGGTTTAACCCTGAAATTTTTTGATAGCTCTGCTGGTTGATGTTTTTGGCTACCAAACTCGTAAAAGTTATTATGCGAAACAGCTTTTTTTTCCTGTGTTAATTCATCCAAGATAGGTCCTGCTTTTTTGAAGTTTAGAGAGACTGATGAATCAATTTCTTTTCCTAACAACAAATTCTCGCTGGGGCTAGAAAAAGAAGAGGACGCAAGTAAAGAAGTGCCACCCAGAAAACCCAACTGTTTAAGTATAGTTCGCCTATTAAGAAAGACCGATTCATCGGTTATTTCACTATCTTTACAATTATGTTTTATCACTTTAATTGCCACGTACTCATCATTTATTCAGATTTACTGCGACAGTAGCCGGCGCCGCTACTGTGTCAAAAGATTATACGTTTGACAATACTGAAAAGTCTTATCGAGGGCATCCCCAAGTTTATCAATCAACTCATCAATTTGATTATTTGTAATGATAAGCGGAGGACAAATACCAATGCTGGAGCCAGCTACTGTTCTGATTAACAAGCCATTATCTTGTGCCATTTTTTGAGCCACTCCACCGACTTTGCCATCCTTGAATTGATGATTTAGCTCTTTATTTGGAACTAACTCCAAAGCTGCGAGCAAACCGCTGCCTCTTACCTCTCCCACTAATGGATGTGAAGAAAATTGACTCAATTGCTCTTGAAGATATTTACCTGTAGTTGACGCTCGATCGAAGATTTCGTCTCTGTCATAAATTTCGAGTACTCTCAAGGCCACGGCGCAGGCCACCGGATGTCCTGAGTAGGTGTATCCATGACCGAACGCTCCTGCCGAAGCGCTCTGATCTATCATCGCCTCATAAACATCTCGCCTAATCGCCGATGCACTAATCGGCATATATGCAGAGGATAATTGTTTTGCAAATGTCATCATATCTGGGGATTTAATTTCCATTGTGGTACAACCAAAATCATTACCTGTCCTACCAAATCCAGTAATTACCTCATCAGCCCAAAACATGATTCCATATTTATCTAATACATTTTGAATTCCTTCATAGTACCCGTCCGGTGGAACTATGACACCACTCGCGCCCGTTATTGGCTCCGCGATAAAAGCCGCTATGGTCGAAGGATCCTCCGCAATAATTAAATTCTCCAAGTTGCCGACTATTCTATCGACAAATTGATTTTCAGTTTCTCCTTCAAGCTTACCTCTATAGTAGTGGGGATGATCCGTTCTCAATATTCCTAGCGCATCAACTGGCAGGTCAAAATGATTCTGCGTTACCGGTAGTCCCGTTAGAGAAGCGGCTGCAACGGTAACGCCATGATAAGAGCGCTCTCGAGCAATAATCTTTCGCTTTTCTGGTTTTTTAATAGCTTCATGATAGTATCTCAGCAATTTAATGTGCGTATCATTTGCATCGCTACCGGAATTTCCAAATGAAATCACAGGATCTTTCATGGGTATCATATTCGCCAGTTTTTCTGATAACTCGATTGCGACTTTGTGAGTTTTACCTCCAAACATATGGCTAAAAGTAAGCTTTTTCATCTGCTCCGCGGTAACATCTATCAATTCTTGATTCGCGTATCCCAGCGCTGTGCACCAAAGTCCAGAAAGACCCTCTAAATATTGATTACCATGGGTATCCCATACATAACAGCCCTCTCCTCGATCAATTGAGATCTGCTCTATCGCTTTAAAATTAGTGGTGGGGTAAATAAGATGAGTCATTTTCTCGCCTCTACTGGTCTATTCCGCCGATACACAAATATTTTATTTCCAAATAGTCATCTAAACCGTATTTGGAACCCTCTCTACCGTTCCCTGATTCTTTTATACCGCCAAATGGAGCCATTTCATTAGATATGATGCCTTCATTTACGCCAACTATCCCAAACTCTAGTGCTTCTGAAACTCTGTATATTCTGCCGATATCTCTGGAATAAAAATAGGCTGCTAGGCCGAATTCAGTTTTGTTTGCCAACTCAACTGCTTCATCTTCGGATTCAAACTTGATAATTGGAGCTACTGGACCGAAGATTTCCTCGTTGAATACTCTCATACTCGTATTAATATTCGAGAGAATTGTCGGCTCTACATAGCAATCTCCATATACATTATTATTTTCACCAAGCTCTGAAATTGCACCCTTTGATTTTGCATCCTCTATCAAGTCTTTAACATCGGCCGCAGCCTTTCTATTGATAAGGGGGCCAATTGTGGTCTCCTCGCCTAAGCCATTTCCAACCACTAGGTTTTCACACTCTGCTTTAAATTTGGATAGAAATTCATCATAAACCGAGTTTTGCACCAAAATTCTGTTTGTGCAAACGCAAGTTTGACCCGCGTTTCTATACTTTGAAATCATCACTCCCTTTATCGCTTCAGCTATATCCGCATCGTCAAATATAATAAAAGGTGCATTTCCACCCAACTCCATTGATGTCCTCTTAACAGTCTGAGCACAATCAGTTATGAGTTTTTTACCAACAGGAGTTGACCCAGTAAACGTTAGTTTTCTAACTAAACTATTAGAGGTCATTTCCGCACCAATTTCATTTGTATTGCCCGTAACAATATTTATCAACCCTGGCGGAAATCCTGCTCGCTCAGCCAGAATTACCAGCGCTAGTGCTGATAAAGGCGTTGCATTTGCTGGTTTACAAACAACAGCGCACCCGGCGGCAATGGCAGGTGCAATTTTCCGTGTCAACATTGCGTTGGGAAAATTCCAGGGTGTTATGCATGCAACAACGCCAATAGGTTGTTTGATCACCATTATTCTTTTATCGTTGGTTGGCGGTGCGATAATATCTCCATATACCCTCTTACTCTCCTCGGCAAACCACTGTATATAATTTGCCCCGTAAACTATCTCTGCTCTGGCCTCCGCGATTGGTTTCCCCTGTTCAAAAGTCAGAATTTTTGACAAATCTTCCTTATTAGCGATCACTAAATCAAACCAATTATTGAGCAAATTAGCGCGCTCTTTTACTGAAGATTTTGACCAAGTTTTTTGAGCCTTGTGAGCTGCATCTATCATTCGGCTAGTTTCTGCTCTGCCACACTTCGCTACAAAGGCAAAACTTTTCCCATCAGCGGGATTATCAACATTTAAAACTTCTCCATCATCAGAATCTATCCATATCCCATTCAGATAGTTCTTCGATGTGAGCAAAGTCTGATCGCTAAGATCTAACTTCATTTCTAAATTCCTCTTTTTTAGATCAAATCTATAGAGACAAAGTTACAATAATATAAGACCAAAGGATATACCTTTTTCTTCATTAAAATTATTCACTAAAGCGCAATCTAATTCATTTATCGACTAACAATAAAGCACTTAGGATATGAGAAATTAAAACGTTGATTTTGAATAAATCGAATAGCATGTTGATATTAATTAAAATGACCCCAAATAAAAGTAAAGGAGAAGTTTTATGGATCAATATAGAGGGACAACTATTCTATCCGTCAGACGCGGCTCGTCAGTGGTTATAGGAGGCGATGGCCAAGTCAGTCTGGGTAATACGATTATGAAGGGAAATGCTCGAAAAGTCCGGAGGCTCCATAACGACGAGGTGATTGCTGGATTTGCAGGAGGAACAGCGGATGCATTTACATTATTTGAGCGATTCGAACAGAAGCTAGAGCAGCATAATGGAAATCTCACACGAGCAGCGGTCGAACTAGCAAAAGACTGGCGTACAGATAGAATGCTGCGAAGACTTGAGGCCCTTTTAGCGGTTGCTGACAAAGAAAGCTCACTGATAATTACCGGAAATGGAGATGTTATCCAGCCAGAAGACGACCTTATTGCTATTGGATCTGGTGGGCCTTTTGCTCAATCAGCTGCGCGCGCCCTTCTCAATAATACAGAACTATCGGCCAGAGAAATTGTAGAGAGTGGGCTTAAAATTGCTGGTGATGTTTGTGTCTACACAAATCACAATACTACTATCGAAGAACTTAATCTTGAGGTTTAAAAAATGTCACACATGACTCCAAGGGAAATCGTGCATGAGCTTAACCAACACATCATTGGGCAGGATGATGCAAAAAGAGCTGTCGCAATTGCGCTCAGAAACAGATGGCGTCGATCTCAACTTGATGAAGATATCAGGAATGAAGTAACGCCAAAAAATATTTTAATGATAGGCCCAACTGGTGTGGGCAAAACAGAGGTTGCTCGAAGACTTGCGAAACTTGCAAATGCTCCTTTTGTGAAAGTTGAGGCGACGAAGTTTACAGAAGTGGGTTATGTGGGAAAAGACGTTGAATCTATTATCAGAGACCTTGTCGAGACTGCGGTCAAAGAGTGCAGAGAGAAGGAGATACTTAAAGTCGATCAACGAGCCTTGGATGCAGCTGAAGAGAGAGTACTTGACGCGCTTTTGCCACCAGCAAGAAGCTCTGAGGGTACTCAAGAAAAAAATTCCACCACCAGGCAAGTGTTCCGAAAAAAATTGCGTGAGGGTGCTTTGGATGAAAAAGAAATCGAAATTGAGCTCAGTCAAATGCCCGTTGGTGTTGAAATAATGGCGCCACCTGGGATGGAGGAAATGACATCACAACTACAAAATATGTTCAGTAATATGGGCAAAAACAAAAAGACGACAAGAAAAATATCGGTTGCAGATGCATTGAAGCAGATTAAAGAAGAAGAAGCAGCAAAGCTGATTAACGAAGAAGAAGTCAAAGCATCTGCCATAGAATCTGCTGAACAGAACGGTATAGTCTTTTTAGATGAAATAGACAAAGTTTGCAGAAATACTAAAACCTCAGGTGCTGATGTCTCTCGCGAGGGGGTTCAGAGAGATCTACTACCACTAATAGAAGGTTGTACTGTTTCGACTAAATTCGGCATGATAAAAACAGATCACATTTTGTTCATAGCCTCTGGCGCATTTCATTTATCCAAACCCTCTGATTTGATACCTGAGCTGCAGGGAAGGCTACCTATAAGGGTGGAGTTAAATGCTCTCAAAATTGATGACCTAAAGCGTATTTTAACTGAACCTAATGCGTCGCTGACAAGGCAACAAATAGAGTTACTGAAAACAGAGGGGTTGCAACTTGAATTTACAGAGGACGGGACCCAAAAAATCGCAGAAATTGCGTTCGAGGTCAATGAGGGCACAGAGAATATTGGGGCAAGACGCTTGCACACTATACTTGAGCGCTTATTAGAAGAGATCTCCTTTAATGCATCTGACTGTAGCTCAAATGATAATTCAGTGGTGATAGATAAAAAATTTGTTGAAGAGAGCTTAAGGGACTTAGCGAGTAATGAGGATTTAAGTCGTTTTATTCTTTGATTTAAATTTAGTAAAAAATGTCTGAATTTAAACCTGAAAAAATAATAGTTTCAAAGGCGAAGGACAAGCTCACTCTTGTTTATAAAATGGGAGATCGAATATCGCTTTCTGCTGAATATTTGCGTGTTTACTCTCCAAGCGCTGAAGTAAGAGGGCATCATCCTTCAGATCATGTGCTTCAATATGGAAAGAAAAATGTACGCATCATTAACGTTAAAAAAGTAGGACTGTATGCTATACAGTTAGTCTTTGATGATGGTCATGACTCAGGGATCTATTCTTGGGATTACATTTTCTCCTTGAAAAAAAATTACGAGGCTTATTGGAAGAACTACCTTTTACTTCTCGCCAAAGCGAGTCAATCTCGATTACCCGATACTCAAATCTTAGAGCTCAAATGAAAGAACAAAGTAATTCCGGTAGATCATCCAATATGATTTGATTTGTGTACTTATAATACATGACTACTTTATCGCATATATTGTAGTTACAATGCAGATTTCAAAAATAGATCTTTATGGAAAACAAAACTACTCATTTTGGCTTTGAAACCGTTAATACAGCAGAAAAAACTAAGAAAGTTGCTGAGGTTTTTAATTCAGTGGCAAAAAACTACGATTTAATGAATGATTTGATGTCATTAGGGATTCATAGAGCGTGGAAAAAAATTGCAGTAATGATGTGTGGTGCAAAGTCAGGAAACAAGGTCCTTGATCTTGCCAGTGGCACTGCTGACTTAGCTATGAAATTCTGCAAGGTTGTGGGATCAAATGGTGTAGTTGTAGTCTCTGATATTAATAATGAAATGCTTCAGATTGGTAGAGATCGCTTAATCGACCAAGGGTTCAGCAATAATGCAAAATTCTCACTGGCAGATGCACAAGATTTACCGTTCCCAAATGATACTTTTGATGTAGTTTCGATCGCATTTGGATTGAGGAATGTTACCGATAAAGACAAAGCTCTAAAATCGATGGCGAGAGTTCTTAAACCGGGAGGCAAGCTAATGATTCTTGAATTCTCAAAACCAAAAGCTAAACTTGTCAAAGAGCTTTATGATCATTATTCATTCAAAGTCATTCCGTTGCTTGGTCAAATATTTGCAAAGGATTCCTCAAGCTATAAATACTTAGCAGAATCAATTCGAATGCATCCTACTCAAGACGAACTAAAGTTGATGATGGAAGACGCTGGATTTGTCGACAATTCGTTCTTAAATATGACTTCTGGAATTGTAGCAATTCATACAGGAATCAAGCCATAAATGTTGTCTAGAGATAAGCTTAAAGGTCTTGACCAGATAGAGAAAATAGTAAACTCTGCTCTGAAAACAGACCCAGAAACATTCGAAAAATTGTTATCGCTTATAGATAATATAATTGTTATTGAGAGCACCAAACCTTCTTTCATATTGGTTATTTCAGTTGATGAACAAGGCATAAAAATCAACAATATGGATCCTAAACAGCAAACAGTGCAAGTTTCAGGATCACTAATTGAAATACTAAGAGCCCTAATTAATCAAGATCCTAAATCAGCCATGGCAGATGCTAATCTTAACATTAGCGGCGATTTAAAGACCCTACAAAAACTGGGGGATATTGGTAAATCACTTGATATTGATTGGGAAGGGATTCTTGGGAAAATAATTGGCAAAATACCTGCACGGCTTTTTTGTAAAACCTTCATAGGCCTAATAAGGATAAACAATAAGGTAAGGCAAGAAGTTACTAAAAATCTGATTGAAAGTATTCAAGAAGAGGTGGACATTGTTCCAAGCTTGGATGAGTTTACTGAACTTTCATCAAATATCAGGAATCTAGCAACTAATGCTGACAGGCTCGAGGCCAGGATTAAAAAATTAAAGTCTCAGGTTTTCGGCGAAAATAAGCAAAATAAACAATGATAGCAACGGCCAGGTTGACAAAAATTATCTCATTGATGTTAAAGCATCGCTTGGATTTGTTTGTAAATAAAGCTCGCCTCCCTAAAAGAATAAAGATCTTCTTTCTCTTCACTGTTTTTTTAAAAACGCCAGAAAAAGCAAGAGCAGTTCGCCTTAGAGAATTTCTCGAGGAGTTAGGACCGATCTTCGTAAAATTTGGTCAACTTTTATCGACTAGGCCTGATTTGATTCCTCCAGATATTGCGAAAGAGTTACTACTTCTTCAAGATTCTGTGCCTCCCTTCTGCTCAAAAGAGTTTAAAAATATTCTCGAAAATTCACTTGGTTCGAGTGTAGAAGCCATCTTTAAATCTTACGAAAGTGAGCCAATGGCATCAGCATCGATTGCTCAAGTTCATGCGGCAAAATTGAAAAATAGACAAGATATTGTAATCAAAGTAGTTCGCCCCGGTATCGAGGGTGTAATTAAGAAAGATCTAAAACTGCTGTACGCAATAGCTAGTCTGATAGAGAGATTTGGCGAAGATACGAAACGACTTCACCCGATTGAAGTTGTCAAAGAATATGAAAATACAATTATGGGTGAGCTCGATTTAAAGGCTGAAGGCGCGAATGCGTCAGTATTAAAGTCTAATTTTGAAGAGTCTGACTTATTGTATATTCCTAGAATTTATTGGGAGTTTTCCTCAAAAAATGTTCTTGTCATGGATAGAATTGTTGGAATTCCTGTCACAGATGTAAAGAAATTAAAATCCCTTAATGTAGATTTCAAACTATTAGCAGAGAGAGGAGTGGAGATTTTTTTCACTCAAGTCCTCCACCATAACTTTTTCCATGCTGACATGCATCCAGGAAATATTTTTGTTGACGCGTCAAACCCACGTTCACCCACCTACATCGGTATAGATTGCGCGATTATTGGTTCGTTATCAAATGAGGACCAGTATTACATTGCAAGGAATTTACTAGCGATTTTTCAACGTGATTACCAATTAGTAGCTGAGTTGCATATTCAGTCAGGATGGGTACCTAAAAACACCTCAGTATTGGCACTCACTGGTGCTGTTCGAACTGTCTGTGAGCCTATCTTTCAGAGGCCTCTAAATGAGATCTCTTTGGGGCATATACTCATTGATTTATTTGCTACGGCTCGAGATTTTCAAATGGAGGTTCAGCCAGCTTTGGTTTTACTTCAAAAAACTCTTTTAAATATAGAAGGCTTGGGTAGACAACTTTATCCGGAGTTAGATCTCTGGAACACTGCAAAACCTTTTTTAGAGCAATGGCTGAAAGATCGTTATTCTCCTAAGAGTATTATTAAAAAATTGAAAAAAAATGGCCCTGATATCATTGAGAAAATTTCTGACGTTCCAATGACACTTCAAGAAATCCTTCAAACGCTGAAGAATTTAGACAAAATTGACGGACCCAGTAAAAATGCTTCATCAACTAATTCTAAATCGAATAACCAAAGAAAATATATCTATCTTCTTATTGGTTTGAGTTTAGGAGTTTTTGGTTCTTATTTACTGTTTACGATGAGTTATTGGTAAACTACAACATAGATGCGATAATTGAGAAAACGTTAAACAAATAATTTTGATTGAATAATAAAGCAGTTAGGAGTTAAAAATGGGATTTGGTTGGCAAGAATTACTAATAATTTTGATTATAGTCGCTCTGATTTTTGGGACAAAGAAACTCATGAACATAGGCTCTGATCTAGGAGGAGCTGTGAAAAATTTTAAAAAAGCAGTCTCTGACGAGAATAAAGAGGAATCAGATAAATCTGAAAAAGCGGGTGATTAGACGCTCAATTTAAAACAGAATAAGTCCTAACTAAATGTTCGATATCGGTTTCTCTGAAATTCTAATCATTGCAACGCTAACTCTCATAGTAATGGGTCCTAATAGACTACCCGAAACTATCAAAGCAATAACACTCTGGATTGGACGACTCCGAAATTTTATTAACTCGGCTCGCTCCGATATTGAAAATGAAGTCGGTATTGATGAAATAAAAAAGCAACTCCATAATGAAAAAGTTATGCAAGAAATTGCAAAGACTAAGGCAGAACTAAATTCTGTAACGGAAGATTTGTCATCGGATAAAAAAGATGCCAAACGATAACTCCAACTTTGATAAGCAACCTCTTATCGCGCATCTAATCGAATTAAGAAATAGAATCTTATTATCAATATTAATAATATTTATCGCTTTTCTTGCGATTATCCCTTTTAGTGCAGAGCTCTATTTATATATATCAGCTCCGATCCGGAATCTGCTGCCTAACGACATCACAATGATAGCGACTGAGGTTGCTTCTCCCTTCCTGACTCCGTTCAAACTAGCTCTTATTTCGGCAATATTTTTGACCATGCCCCACTCTCTCTATCAAACTTGGGCATTCCTTGCGCCAGGTTTATATAAGAAGGAAAAAATAATAGTTGTGCCTTTATTTTTGGCGAGTATCGTCCTTTTCTATGCAGGTATTGCATTTGTCTTTTACTTGGTTTTCCCATTGATCTTTGCTTTTTTCTCTAACATAGCACCAGACGGGATAAGCTTAATGCCAGATATAAGAAGCTATCTTGATTTTGTACTTAAGCTTTTTTTTGCATTTGGTATTAGTTTTCAAGTCCCAATTGGAATCGTTATCTTGTCTTGGACAAATGCTTTAGACCCATACAAATTATCGTCTAAACGCCCGTATGTGATAATAATGTGCTTTATTGTTGGTATGTTGATGACACCACCTGATGTGATATCTCAAATTATGCTAGCTGTACCGACCTGGTTACTATTCGAATTGGGCTTAATTTTGGGTAAACTTATTTCAAAAAAGAACCAATTAACCAGTCCTTCGACTATTGCCGAGGAGTAATCTTCAAACCGAATCTAGTCAGTCTCTCTGATTTTGGAGACAAACTTCATTGAGACGCTGTTAACGCAATGGCGTATGTTCTTCGCAGTATAACCTTCCCCCAAAAACACATGCCCCAAGTGGCCGTTACATGATGCACAAACTATCTCGGTTCGCCGGCCGTCTGGATCTGGCAGTCTTTTTACTGCACCAGCAATTTCATCATCAAAACTTGGCCACCCGCAGCTCGATTGAAACTTATCATCAGATCTGTACAGTGGTGCATTACATTGACGACAGATATATAAACCGTTTGACGAAAAATTATTATATTCACCAGTGAACGGGGCTTCAGTTCCTTTATTTAATATAATGTGTTTCTCTAGTTCATTTAACGTGTTTAATTTAATCTTCATAATTCAATCGAGCCCTCAATTTTAACCAAATATAGTCGACACCATCTTGAAGTATTTTTAATGCGTTAACTATACTATTAGCATAAAAAAGCCTGCAATCTTCTTTACCATATATTCTCAATCTATCTGTCAATGGATGCGCAAAATCAGCGTACTCCCAATCGATTAGGTATAACTTATCTCCGCTTAAAATCAAATTCTCTGGTATTAAATCATTATGAACTATCACAGGAGACCAATGACTTTCATCGATTACTCTTGCAGCATGCTCTATTGCACATCTCATTTTTGAATCGATACTCTCGAGCTTAGCCTCATAATCTTTGACATACGTTAGGTAACACTTTTTTTCAAATGATTTAGCATCAATTTTGTGAATCGCATTTAAGCAGAGTTCAACCTGCTCACGATACCTTGAAATTTTAAGTTCAGATAATTTAGGATTTCTTCCACAAATAAATTCTCTTATCTGAATATCTTTATCATTAAAAAAAATTGTGGGTACGAAAGATTTATTCCTTAACATACGCAAAATTAAATCCTCACGCTTTCTATTTATCCCAAGTGTTCTCCCGTCTAAACAATTAATCCTTACTACTGCCTTGAACTCATGAAAACCGACTATAAATGATTCATTGGTTTTTCCACTTTTCAATTTCTCAATTATCTTAGGAGGCTCAGCTGACTTGGAGTAAACTTCAGGCACCCAATTCCTCCAACGGGACAAAGCTTGGGATAACAAATCATTTGTTCTGTGATTCAAAGTTTTTTCTCCAAAATAAAAGACCCAAAAAAGCAATTCCCAGATACACAATGAAAAGAAATACTGTCTGATATAGCTCTCTTTCAAAATACAGTACTATTGAAACACTATCTATCAATATCCAATAAATCCAATTTTCTAAAACTTTTTTGACAACTAGAAAAGTCGCAAAGATGCTTGACCACGTTGTTAATGAATCCATATAAGGTCGATAGGCATCACTGTTGTTAGACAAAATATAACCGCTGAGACCAGATAAAATTATGATGGCAGTCAAGATGAGCAAATGAATTCTAAAATCATAACTGATAATTTGACTGTTCTGTTTTTCACTACCTGTTTTCCCCCAAACAAATATTCCGTAGAGTGCCATCAATGCGTAATAAACACTCAGCATTGACTCCATATAAAGTTTTACATCATAGAAAATAAATATGTATATAAGGGAGCTCGCAAGGGCAAACCACCAACAAACTTTTTTTTCAATAGCGGCGAAGACTACATAAGTAATTGAAAGAGCTACGGCTAAACTTTCAAGGCTAAGAAGCGTCATATTTCTTTTATAGCGCCATATCCTGGGATAATTTTTAAAACATACACTGCCATTTTAAACTCCTCTTGGCAGCTAACTATGGTCTCCTGAATCGATCGCATTACGTGATGGAAGTCTCCTTGAACCACTGTGCTTGTTGCTGAGGGCATTACCTTCAGATCATTATAATTCTGTATTCTTTTTATAAAACCTAAAATTGGTTCCTTAAAATCTTCACAAAAGGGATACATGCTAATATCTACTGTTGTAATCATTTATCTGTTTTCCTCATCATAGAACTGTGGTTAAAATTCATATTTTAAAGTGAGTCCGTAAGCTCTTGGGGAACCTAATTGATAGTAGGGTTCTACTTCATAATATTTTCTTGGATCATTACCAAAGCCACCGAATCCTCGAATAACAACTTCCTCATTAAAAAGATTTTTCCCCCAAATCGAAATTTTCAAATTAGTCGGCTCATAATTGATGGCAGCATTGAGAAGAGTATAAGCAGTCGACTCTTCATTGTGACTCGAGGATAGATAAAATTTATCTTTTCCCTCCAAATCAATCAATAAAGTGAAATATTCAGCGAAGATATAATCAGCACCGAACATATATTGATATGACGGAGCATGAGCTTGATCTCTTAAATTTAAAGACTCAGATTCTGGGATTCGAAATTCTGTCTCGAGCAGTCCTATTGATCCAAACAAATTAATGCGATTATTAATTTTGAGAGATAAATCAATTTCCATCCCGTAATTAATACCTTTTGCTGAATTACCAATGTAATCTATAAACTCGACTGCATTGGTGTCATCTCTGGGTATGACCAAGGATTGCTTAAGTTGAACGTCGCGCCTCCATTGATAAAATGTTGAAATCTTTCCTTTAAGCTTACTGGCAAACCAATCACCTGAAAGCCCTGACTCGAAATTCCACATATATTCTGTATCGAAGTCGCGATCTGAGATTGGCAGCGAGATATTATTATTAATACCTCCAGCCTTATAACCTTTGGATAGCAGAATATAGGCCGTCAAAGAATTATCAAAAATATAATTTAAAGACAGTTTTCCACCCCATAAATTCTCCCGTATGTTGTGATCTAGATCTCCACTGTCGATGTACGAAGCCTCTCTTCTCTCAAGCCTCAGGCCTCCTGTGAGAACGACATTTTCTCTAATATCAGAATCTAATTGACCATAAATAGAAATGTTTTTTGTATCAAATCCACTTCTAAAAACTTCTGGTAAATAGGTGTATTCACGTCTCAAGATCTCATCTTGAAGTCTGGCATAAAAACCGATAACCCATTTGGACTCAGCACCTGCGATCAAAAAGTCTTTGTTCGAAACTAGTCTTGTATCTAAAACTAGATTATTTTTGTCTCTGAGATAGTTATCTTGCGAACTGTATTCCCATCCATCGCAGTCTAATCCTCTGCATATCTCAGCAAAAGCCCAATCCTCATCATAGCCATATTCTGTATCACTATCGAAGCCACTAATTAAACCAAGTAAATTGAAATTATTGGCCCTATATTCAGTCTCTATTGAGAGAGCCAACATTTCTAAACGATCCTGTCCAGGATTATCAGATAAAGTCTCCCTGGTGTTGTCCAGTGAGAAAGCATCATAACCATTATCAATATCTACAACTAAAAGAGTTGAATTTATGTCCAACTTATTGGTCATTTGCCAGTCGATCATTGATTTCAATGAAAATTCATTAATGTTATTTGTATCTTTTCTGTCTAGGTGAGTATTTTTAATAAAACCATCACTGTTTGTCTTCTTCATAGCAATTCGAAAGTTTGAGTTACTGGCGAGCGCATTGGAATAACTGCCATCAACCATCGATGTTGCATAGTTCCCAACTCCGAAAGCAAAAGATCCACTCTCATAAGAAGTCGGTCGGTTTGAGCGCAGATTAATTAGTCCCGCTAATGCGTTTGAACCATAAATTGTTCCTTGTGGTCCTCTTAGGATCTCAACACGATCTAGATCCAGAGTCATGGCAGCACCGCTCATTCCAGATATATCAATACCATCCATTACCACTCCCACTGACGGATTGATCGGCTCCACGAATTGACTTCGTTCACCAATCCCTCTTATTTGGATAAATCTTCCTCTAGATGCACCACTTGCAAAATTTACATTGGCTGCAGTATTTAGAAGCGCATCAAGATGCTGAGCATTCCGTCGATCTATAGATTCTGAATCAATAATCTGCAAACTAGTTGACACTGTGTCTTCCGTATTTTTCCTAAGATCTGACATGACAACTATTTCCGTGATTTCTTTTCCGTTAGCTTGGACGTTTGCGTGCAAAAAAAATGAAAAACCCATTAAAAATGATATAAAGAAAACTGAATTGAGATATTTGAAAAAATTACTTTTTAATTGCATGATCAGCCTCCGAGCTTTAAATTAGAGACCTGATAAATAGGGAAATGAATTTTACATTACTGACACCTATTCCTACGCCGGGATTACCCGGATCAGGTACAAAGGGTTCTTCTCAGGCATTTTTTGCCGCCCCTTAGGTTGTTGAGCATCATAACATAAATGGAATGCACTCTGAAGTCATCAAGTTACAGAACCCCTATGAATTTGCAGGATCAGTTTATGAAAAATTTTAAACACCTCATAAAAATAGTCTTTTTGTTATGTCTGATAACGAATTGTAGTAATGAGAATCTTCTTGGAGACGAGAGTCAAAATATAAATGAGATCTTAGATGATTTTTTCATGGAACTGCTCAAGGTTTCACCAGAATCAATGACTTATTTGGGAATAAAAGATAGATACGGTGAATGGGATGACATTTCTGATTACGCTAAAGACAGAGAACTTGAAATTCTTAAATCACAACTGAAAAAAGCCTTAAAAATTGATCTAAGGACTGCAACAGATTCAGAGAAGCTAAGCGTAAAGATGTTTATAGCTCAACTTGAGAGGCGAATTGAGGCTGATAAATGGCGGTATCACAATTATCCCGTAAATCAAATGAGAGGGAAGCATAGTCAAATTCCATCCTTTTTAATCAATCAACACAGTATAGATAATGAGAGTGATGCCCGCGCTTACATCGACAGAGTGAAAGCTGTGCCGGTTGTGATTGATGAATTGATAAATCAATTGGAAATACGAGCTAAAAAAGAAATTATCATACCAAACTTTGTATTCCCACTTGTTATCGATTCAATTGATAATATCTTGTCAGGGCATCCATTTAGTGAAGGAGAGAATAGTCCGCTTTATGCAGATTTTTCGAAAAAAATATCTCAGATAAATCTACCCGTTAACGTAAATGATGAGTTGTTGAATGAAAATCGAAAAGCGTTAAAAGACAATTTTGAGCCCAGCTATAAAAAATTAAAAAACTATCTACTCGAGTTGAAAAATCATGCTGATGATCATGATGGTGTGTGGAAACTTCCAGAGGGAGAATCTTTTTACAACTTTTTATTGAAGGGAACGACAACAACCAACCTTGATTCTAATCAGATTCATCAGATCGGATTAGATGAAGTTGCAAGAATTCAGCGAGAAATGGGTACTATCATGACTCAAGTTAAGTTTGATGGAACCCTTCAAGAGTTTTTCTCCTACTTGCAAAATGACGAAAGTTTTTACTATGACAATACCGAAGCTGGCAAAAAAGCCTACATCAAAAAAGCAACTGAATACATAGATCATATGGGAGAAAATCTGGATAAGTTATTCTATGTATCTCCTAAAGCAAAAATGATTGTAAAAGCAGTGGAACCATTTCGAGAGGCTTCCGCTGGTCAAGCTTTCTATCAGAGACCTGCACCCGACGGAAGTCGACCTGGTGTCTATTTTGCCAATCTATACAATATGAAAAATATGTCTAAATTTAATATGCAAGCACTGGCGTATCACGAGGGCATACCTGGACACCACATGCAGATTTCAATTGCTCAAGAATTACAAAATATCCCAAAGTTTCGCTTATACGGTGGATTTACTGTTTTTAATGAGGGCTGGGCTCTCTATTCTGAGGCGATACCTGCGGAACTGGGATTTTATACAGATCCATTTTCAAATTTTGGAAGATTAGCAGGTGAATTATATAGAGCATGCAGACTTGTTGTTGATACAGGAATTCACGTAAAAAAATGGAGTCGTGAAAAGGCAATAGATTATATGAATGCGAATGTTCCTCATTCGAAAAACTATAACGTTAGACAGATTGAACGATATGTTGTAATGCCCTCACAAGCTACTGCATACAAAATTGGCATGATAAAAATACAAGAGCTTAGAAAGCTTGCAGAGTCTAAACTCGATGATAAGTTTGATATAAGAGCATTTCACGACGTAGTGCTTAAACACGGCTCAGTAACAATGCCAATTTTGGAGGAAAATGTAAAAAAATGGATAACCAATCAATGACAACTCGACTTAAAATAAAACAAAATATAGGTTTTATGATTTTTTTTGCAACTCTCTTTATTATAGGTTGCTCCATAGACAAACAATCTGAATCATCAAAATTGCAGGCGCTCTATGATGATATTTGGGATCATCAAATGATCACATTTCCAACCTATGCAACTTATGTGGGATATCCTGGGCAAAATCACCGATGGTCGGATCCCAGCTTAGATGCCAAAAAAGCTTATGAAGCCTCAAGAACCAGCTTTCTTGAACGACTCATGGATATCAAGAGTGAAGACTTGTCCGAAGATCAGCGTCTTGGGTTGAAACTTGTTCAAAAAAGTTTAAGCACTCAGATACAGGGCTTTAAATTCCCTGAAAAATTTATCTTAATTCACCAAAGATCTGGCGTACAGCAAGATATCCCTGACATCTTATCTGTTATGTCCAAGAACTCGAAATCTGACTTTGATGACCGATTAATGCGATTAAGAAATGCGCCGGAATATATTGCCAAAACTATCGATGTTTTAAGAGTTGGACTCGAGCAGGGGATTACGCCTCCCAAGATCACTTTGAGAGATGTCCCCCAGCAAATAATGAATACTATTCCTAGTGATATAAACGTAAGTCCGTTATTGACTAGTTTTAATAATTTTCCGACAAACATGACCACCGAAGAAATAGATCAAATTAAGGAGGCTGCTAAGATCATTATCGAAATGCAAGTCTATCCAGCGTTTCAAGATCTATATGATTTTCTGGTAGAGGAATATATACCAAATGCAAATGAATCGATTGCATTGTCAGACAATCAAAATGGCAGCGAGTGGTACCGACATCGCGCTCGTCAATTTACAACCACTGACCTGTCTCCAGAGGAAATCCATGAATTAGGACTTCGAGAGGTCGAAAGAATTAAAAATGAAATGGATAATGTGATTACTAATTCGGGTTTTAATGGGACTTTTAATGAGTTCACTCACTTTTTAAGAACAGATCCTCAATTCTATGCCAAAACTGCAGAAGAACTTCTTGCAGGTTACAGAGACATTGCGAAGAAAGCTGATCCAGAATTACCAAAACTTTTCGGTAAGCTACCAAGAATGCCCTATGGCGTAATTGAAATACCAAGTTATGCAGCTAAATCGCAAACAACCGCGTTCTATCGCGGTGGCTCTGAAAAGGATGGGCGTGCGGGTTACTTTTATGCGAACACGTACGCGTTAAATACGAGACCCAAGTGGGAGATGGAGGCACTTACTCTCCATGAGGCAATGCCCGGGCATCATTTGCAAATTTCATTGGCGAAAGAATTGCCAGAAACGCATCCTCTATTACAAAATCTCAGTTATACAGGTTTTGTAGAGGGTTGGGGTTTATATGCGGAAAGTTTGGGGACTGAAATGGGTTTCTACAAAGATCCATATAGCAAGTTTGGACAATTAACCTATGAAATGTGGAGAGCCGTGCGGCTAGTTGTGGACACTGGTATGCACTACTTTGGCTGGAGTAGAGAAAAATCAATTAATTATTTTGCGAGTAATACAGCGAAAAGTCTCCATGATATTGAAGTGGAGATAGACCGTTATATTTCATGGCCCGGACAGGCTTTGGCATACAAAATCGGTGAACTTAAATTCAAAGAATTAAGACGCCGCTCAAAACAACACTTTGGGGATAAATTTAATATCCGAGATTTTCATGACGAATTGCATAAAAGAGGCGCCCTTCCCCTAGATATTTTGGAGGATCAGATCAATGATTGGATGTCTCAATAATTAGAGGCAGTTTTATACTGACAGTGCGAGAACCTTACTAATTTGAGACAGAGGAAGATTTGACTCCTCTCTTAAAAGATTGAATATCTCCTGGACTCGTTCAAGATCTTTCTTGCTACCATTACTATGCGTCTTTACAAATCCGTATTTTATTAAAGCACCTATTACATCAGCAGTTGGCAGGAAAGTATCTTTACCCATACTGCGAAGTATCATAGGGCCAGTCATTCCACCGAGCCTTGAGCCATCTCTTTTCATTTCAAACCATAAATTGACTATTTTGTGTTCAGGCCAATCAGCAATATACTTTGAAAAGCTCCCATATTCATATTGCTTTTCGATTACATAAGCCGCATTTGTTCTAGTTGCTAATATTTTTGTGAAATTCCGAATTATTGACTTATCTGTTGCTATTTCCTCTAGTCGATCATCACTTAAATATGCAACTGCCAAAGGATTAAAATTCAAAAATGTTTTTTCAAAGTTTGGCCACTTTTTATCAACAACTTTCCATACGAAGCCTGCTCTGAAGATACACCGAGATATCATCGACAAAAAACGATCATCTTTTAGTTCTTGCAGATTGCTAAAACTCAGGGGTCTAGGTAACCGCTCAGATAGAATCTCTCTGGATCCGGTTGCAGAAATCGCGATGTGAAGAATCTCATCAAAATCCATAGCTAATTCTTTTAAATCAAATCAATGAATACAATATCGATAAAAAAATAAATAGCAAAAGTAATCAACATTAAAGAAAAGCTTTTTGTCAAAAAATGCTCTTTGCGTTGCAATACTGCAAGCCTAGATCTAGAGAGCAATAGTGCAACTAAAATATACCAAATTATATCCACCAGAGTTGCTATCAAGACAAGGTTAAACTTTATAAACACAGGTGTATCTTCTTCGATAAGCTGCCCGAATAGTGCTGTAAAAAATAATATTATTTTTGGATTAATAATTGCTATCGTAAATCCATCTCTCACAGCCTCTAGAGACGATCCTATAGTTTTATCCCTTGAGGATTGTGGGTCAAACTTCCACTTTGCATGGTAGACATTCCAGGCTAAATAAAATAAAAAAATACAACCAAAAATTCTAATTGCTGAAACGATAATTTGACTATTTTGCGTCATTAGAGCTACACCAAATACAGTCAAGAATGCGTAAAAGCAAACTCCAACTCCATGACTAACGGAGGTGAGGATACCCGTCCTTAATCCGCCAATTAAAGTGTTTTGTGACACAACAATCAGACTTGGTCCCGGCGACATCGCTCCGAACAAGCAAGTTAAAAATACAATCAACCAGAAATTTATGTCGAAAATATCTATTCCTTTCGATTATGTTTTATAATTGAGGCAAGTAAATCTGGGTAATCAGTAATGATGCCGTCTACATCAAAATTAAGGAGACTCTCAATAGAGTCTTTATCATTTACAGTCCATACATCAACTTTCATATTCATATTTTGAAAAAAATCTACAATTCCAGGGTTAATGAGTTCACGATTATTAACTTTAAAGGGAAGTTGAACAGAAAATCCTGATGATCTAAACAAATTGCCCAACTGAAAACTTTTAAGGATGATAGCCAACGTAATTTCACTTCGACCAAGAGACGTCGGCACCTGAGGACATATTCGCCTAAAGTATCTTAAAGTACTCGTATTAAAAGATCCCACCAAAACTTTCTCGCTAAAATCATGATTATTTATCGTTTCACACAATGCATCGGCAGCTGACGGATCTTTAGGTTTTATTTCTATTAAGAATCTCTGCTCGGGGAATACCTCAAAAAATTCCTCTAAAAGCGATATATGTAGGGGCTTTTTATACTTAATATCGGGATAGTCGATATTATTGAAACCATATTTGTATTTCTGCATATCGGTAAAATACAGTTCTGAAATCAACCCACTGGCATTTGAAGTAGTGTCTATCGATGCATCATGTCTGGCAACAATCTTTTTATCTCTAGTTAATTGAATATCTAACTCAATTATTGATGCCCCAAGCTCTAATGCATTTGCAGAGGCTTCTATCGTATTGCCAGGTACAAGACCTCTTCCACCTCTGTGGGCAATTACCAAATTATTTTCATATTGACTGTAAAATGGGATGTCATTAGCTGCCTTGGACGGAATTAACATTAGAGATCCGTAAACAAACAACAGTGCAGAAAAAACCAAACAGAAAGATTTCATGATTAAAATTCTATATGTGAAAAGTTACAGTGATTCCGTCTGGCGATTTTTAATCAAATCATCTACTACACTTGGTTCTGCGAGCGTCGATACGTCTCCGAGGTTTGCTAAGTCATTCGAAGCTATTTTCCTCAATATTCGGCGCATTATTTTCCCTGATCGAGTTTTAGGAAGTCCTGGTGACCATTGAATCATATCAGGCCTTGCGATTGGTCCAATCTCTCTTTTACATAATTCTAAAAGTTCACTATACAAATTATCATCTGGTAGAAAGCCTTCCATTAAAGTGACATAACAATATATCCCTTGACCTTTTATCGAATGAGGAAAACCGACCACCGCTGCCTCAGCGACCGAGCTATGAAGAACGAGAGCAGATTCAATTTCAGCCGTTCCCATTCGATGCCCCGATACATTTAACACATCATCAACTCTGCCAGTAATCCAATAATATCCGTCGGCGTCCCTTTTTGCTCCATCTCCAGTAAAATAATAACCAGGGAAAGGTTTGAAGTATGTTTCAATGAAACGGTTATGGTCACCATAAACTGACCTTAATTGACTTGGCCATGAACTCTTGATCATGAGAAGCCCCTCGCCCGGACCATGAATTTCTTTACCATTCCCATCTAACAACACGGGTTGAATTCCAAAAAAAGGAAGCGTAGCGGAACCAGGTTTTAAGTCTGTAGCTCCAGGAAAGGGTGTAAGCATGTGCGCTCCAGTTTCTGTCTGCCACCATGTGTCAACAATCGGACATTTGGAATCTCCTATAACATTATAATACCAAGACCATGCCTCAGGATTGATTGGCTCACCTACAGTTCCCAAAATTCTTAAGGTTTTTCTAGAAGTTTTATTGACGTAATGATCACCGGCCCCCATCAACGCCCTAATAGCCGTTGGTGCAGTATAAAATTGATTAACACCGTGCTTATCGATAATTTCCCAAAATCTTGATGCATCAGGATACGTCGGAACACCTTCAAACATGAGAGTGGTTGCAGCATTGCATAAAGGGCCATAAACAATGTATGTGTGCCCAGTTACCCATCCAACATCTGCGGTACACCAATATATATCCTCTGATTTGTAATCAAATATAAATTTGTGAGTCATTGCTGCCATAAGGAGATATCCAGCAGTAGTGTGCATTACCCCTTTTGGTTTTCCAGTTGAACCGGACGTATATAAAATAAATAAGGGATCCTCAGCATCCATGACTTCTGGTTCGCAAATATCATCATGCTTTTGAACCTCCTCGCGGTACCAAAGATCTCTTCCTTTAGTCCAATCGACTTTTGTCGATGTTCTCTGGACAACAACGCATGTGCGGACATTTGGGCAATTTTTGAGTGCAAAATCTACATTTTCTTTTAAAGGTATTTTTTTCCCTCCCCGTATACCTTCATTCGCAGTAATAACCACTCTACAGTCACTATCAATAATACGATCCTTCAAAGATTCGGGAGAAAAGCCTCCAAAAACAACTGAGTGAACAGCACCAATCCTAGCGCAAGCAAGCATAGCGTACGCCGCTTCCGGGATCATGGGCATGTAAATACAAACTCGATCACCTTTCTTTACACCCCTATCTCTGAGCAGATTGCCCAGTCTACATACCTCTTGGTGCAGTTCTTGATAAGAGATATTCTTACTATCTTGCGGCGAGTCTCCCTCCCATATGATTGCAGTTTTTTCAGCCTCGGTAGCCAAATGTCGGTCAATGCAATTTACAGAGACGTTTAACTTACCATTAGCAAACCATTTTGCACTTCCTGTATTAAAATCAAAGGCAGCAACTTTGTCCCATTTGACGAGCCAATCTAAGAAGTTGTTTGCTTGCTCTGACCAAAAACTAGAGGGATTAGCTATTGAAGACTTATACATTTCGTTATACGTCTTTTTATCTATGAGACAGCGCTCAGCTTGATCTCGTTGCACTGGATAAATCTTTTCATAAGACATTTTTATACCCTCTTATCTTCTATTTATACAAAAGAGATTACACATACCGTTGGATCTTATTATTGTTTGTAGCGAGTCGGTTTGAGACTGAGATTGATTTTCTCCATATGATTTAAAAATTCTGGTCCTTTACTTAGAATAAACCCAGTTGCGAGTACATCCAAAATAACAAGATGAACAATACGAGATGTCATCGCCATATACTCTTCGGTATTTTCTGATACCAAGACCTCGATAGCAAGATCACTCTTTTTTGCCAACATTGATCCAGGGGTAGTCAGTCCAACAACAATGGCTCCATTTCCTCTGGCATCATCCGTAGCATCTATTATTGCTTTGGTTCTCCCTGTATGCGAGATCATAAAAAATAAATCGCCTGGTTTTGCCGCTGCGGATAACATTCTCATTGTAAGAACATCGACATGAAAAGAGACAGGAAGATCAAATCTGAAAAATTTGTTTTCTGCATCTCTTGCTACTGCTCCTGAAGTCCCTAATCCGAAGAAAAAGATTCTCCGCGCATTTAATAACTGATCAACCACTTTTTCAATAATACTAGAATCAATTTGGTTTTTAATTGCCGCCAAATCATGAATAGCATTATCAAAAATCTTTGGCGTATATTTAGAAACATTATCATTTAATTGAACATTACTATTAACAAACTTTACGCCGCTTACCAAGCATTGTGCTAACTTCAATTTAAA
>CACLAG010000008.1:0-40527 GCA_902604945.1 uncultured SAR92 cluster bacterium
AGAGTTAGCATTAACTGATGAGACAACAAGAATAAGGGCAACAAAAACAATACCTATCTTGTTAATTAATATTCTTAAAAAATCCATTCGATACCCTTTTAAGTCAATTTTGCACTTTGAAAATTAAAAAAATGTGAAAATAAGGTTAGTGGGCCTAAATATGAGATAAAGATTATTCCATAAGGGAATATTATTTATTATTGCGCATTAATGGGGAAAAATGGTGGGCCGTACTGGATTCGAACCAGTGACCAATTGGTTAAAAGCCAACTGCTCTACCAACTGAGCTAACGGCCCCAGAGGTGGTGGTATGATACTTACAGATTACTAAATTTCAAGGAATATTTTAAAACCGTCTTCTTAGATATTACATTGACCTCAAAAATTCTCGTCTAGGAATTTTGATGCCTTCTCCGAGATAGGGCCCTGTCCGTCTGACACTGATTCCATAAGCTTTTCAGACATATCAAGTTGCCCTAACTCATAATAAATCTTACCTAGTTTAAACTTGGAATCCTTTGCTTTGGCATGATTACTATACTGATTCAGTATAATCGAGAACTGCTGCCGAGCAGGCTCAACTTTGTCCTGAAGCAAGTATATTTCCCCAAGCCAATATCTAACATTTGGGGCATAAGTGCTCTGAGGAAATTTATCTAGATGCTCCAAGAGTGCTTGTGTTGCTCCGCCAATATCCCTATCTCTAAGAAGTTTTTGAGAAGCCCTTTCATAATCAGCTCTTATCTCAGATTGTAGCTTTTCATTAACAATTTCTGGGTTGGGAGTAAACGCTTCATCATCTAATTGTGACAGATTTGGATTTTCTTTCCCGCTTTTTTCAAAGTCAGTATCATGATCTGATATTCGCGCTCTCTCGATTACACCCAATCTTTTGTCCAGGTCCAAATAGTCGTCAAGCTGACGTTGTTTAAGTTCTCGAATCTGAAAGGACATTTCCTCAACTATCCCACGTAAATCTCGGACTTCATCTCTTAGATTTTGCATTAGATCAAAGGTTTGGTCAGGTTTAGCAGAAGGTATATCCTCTCCCACCATTACCTCCTCTTCCGAAAGTGGAAAATAAGTAGGCGTCGCCTCCTCTATTGGCGTTAATTCCTGCGCAAGCCCATAATTCCAGACGAGAATCACCAAGAAAAGAAGGCTAACTCTCACGAAAAGTTATCCCTGCATCTAGAGTTACAAAATACTTTCATACTACCTTGGTTTAGATAATTACTTTAACTCAACTCTTCGATTCATTCTCCACGAAGCTTCATTACTTCCAAAAGATGCAGCTACCTCTTCACCATAACTAACCACCTCTATTGACGAGGCGGGAACACCTTGCAGTACGAGATACTCCTTAACCGTATTTGCTCGCCTTTCGCCTAGAGCCATATTGTACTCTCGAGTCCCTCGCTCATCTGCATGGCCTTCGAGCCTCACTGGAGCTGGATACGCATCCAAAAACTCAGCGTGCTCCGTCAAAGCTATACGCGTTTCGTCACTGAGAACTGCCTTATCAAATTCAAAGTAGAAAACAGTCGCTGCGTTATTAACAGGTGCCGCCTCTTCCTCAACTATCTCCGGCATTGGATCAGCCTCTGTCTCAACTGTGGCAGTCGCGACAGTTGTATCTTCAATAGTACTAACGGCCTCTGCACTATCTTTTGTGGTATTACTACTACAACCTGCTCCTGCAAGGCACAATAGCATGCCCAGTGTAAATAACCTTACGTAAGAATTATCCATGTTTAACTCCTTTTTTTAATCGCCCAATGTTTAAATTTATCTCAAATAAGGAGACCAAGCCGGTTCTCTAACATCTCCTGATTCAAGCGGAAGAAAATATTTTACACCTGCATCTATTGATACTGCTGCAAGAATATCTCTATCTCCCTGTTTAGTTGCATATATCAACATCGCTCCATTTGGAGCCACTGTTGGTGATTCATCTAGTCTAGTCTCAGTTAATTCTAACATTCTATTAGTCTTTAAATCGAGTGTTGCAATATGAAAAACATCCTTTGCTCGATGGACCATCACTAAAGTTCGTCCATCTGGAGCCAAACTTGGACGAGCGTTATAATTACCCGCATAAGTCACCCGTCTAATTTTCTTGGTATTCAGATTTAATTCATAAATCTGAGGAGTACCACCTCTATCTGAGGTAAATAAAATACTATCTCCATCAGGATGCCATGTAGGTTCGGTATCAATTGAGAAATGTCGCGTTAGTCTCGACAATTTTCTTTTAGTAAGATCTAAAACATAAATTTCTGGATTCCCATCTTTGGATAAAACCATCGCGAGCTTGTCACCATTCGGAGACCAAGCTGGCGCGCCATTTAGACCTTTAAAATTCGTAAGCTGTTGCCGCTTTGCAGAGACTAAATCTTGACGATAAATTGCGGGTCTTCCGGTCTCAAAGGAAACGTAAGCGATTTCCTTGCCATTCGGTGACCACGAAGGAGACATGATCGGTTGCCTTGATCCGAACATTAATCTCTCTTGTGCGCCATCAGAGTCTGCAACTTTTAACTCATAGAGAATAGATCCATCTTTAGGTGTGGCAGTCACATATGCTAATCTTGTGCTGAAAGCACCGCGTATGCCGGTAATTTCCTCATAAATCAAATCAGATGCTCTATGGGCAATTTCTCTAAGTTGATCTTTGCGTCCAATAACAAAATGCTGAATTAAATCTGATTGCAAATTTACATTCAATAAGTTAAACGTAAGCTTAATTTGAATACTGTCGATCTCCTCAATATAACCGACGACTAAATATTCCGAGCCTAAAAGGCGCCAGTCACGGAAGTACACATCATTTGGATTAGACGGATAAGCAAACATATTCTCACGTGAGATTGTTTTAAACATTCCACTCCTCTCGAGATCAGATTCAATAATCAGTCCAATATCTTGATCATATATCGCTTCACCGACTGCAATTGGAGAGATTGCAATTTCAGTCGGCTTATCATTGCCCTGTGTTACTTTAATTACTAATTCTGAATATACATCCAAAGACAAGAAAAGAAGCGAAGTTATTACCAAGAGTTTGTATATTTTATTCATGATCTTCATATTTCCTTAAGTTACTACAGCCTTAAATCTTCAGGGCTAAACAAAACTTCAATTGTTCGAAAGCTTTGTTCAAACATTTTTGCTGACATTGAATCTATCTCCTCAAAATATCCCGCTTTTGAGGCCGCCTGCTCGACAGACCTATCAAATGCTTGATCACCGCTTGAACTAATTATCGCAATACCAACAATTCTTCCAGTTGGGACTAAATTTAATCTTAGAGTTGCTTGCATACCAAGTCTAGCACTTGGTGGTCTACTCCAATTATCTGATAGACGTTTTTGGATGAGTCTTCGAAAACTATTTGCTGCCAACTCTTCCTCTCTTTGTTTCAGCATTTCGCTTTCCCTCAAAAGACTTTCCTCAAACTCATTTTCGATTTCAGTGCGTCGAAGAGATGTATCCATCTCACTATTTATTGGCTCAGAGGTCGATTCAATTTTTCGCTGTGAGATATCATCTACGGTTGTTTGAATTGTTTTAGGAGCAGTTGATACTTGGGATTTTTCTTTCTTCACTACTGGCTTGAGAACTTTATTACTCTCCTTCTTTTGTTTTTTTTGAACCTTAATATCTTCAGAGACTTTTGGATTCGCGGTCAACTGGACCAAGGACGCTTCAATTTGATTTGGGATAATAATTACCGGAGATTCTTTCGGCTCCCATGCAAATACCAATGCAGCCAATATATTTCCATGTATCAAGACGCTTACCACAAGGCCTATTGAATAACTCTTCAGAGAACTCATGTTAATCTCTTGGAGGATCTGTAATCAGCCCAACTGACTTTGCACCAACACTCTGTAGTTCACTCATTAAGGCAACAACAGAACCGTAATTTACGGCCTCATCACCCCAAACCAGCACTTGTTTGCTTGGATTTTGAGATAAAATTTTTCTAACAGTTTGTTTGACATCTGCCAGCTCTTTGTTCTGATTTTCTCCTTTCTGATCAATCCAGTATGTGCCATCATTTTTGATCGACACAATGAAGGGATCATTGTCAGCACTTTTTATCGGAGCGGAGTCTACAGATGGCAACTTTACCTGCACTCCTTGCATCAACAAAGGTGCTGTTATCATAAAGACGACAAGTAACACGAACGTTACATCAACATATGGGATTACGTTTATCTCGGCAACTAGTTTGCGTTTTTTGGTTTTACTTCGAATCAAACTCGAATCCTTTCAATTTGATTCAATTATTTTGAATGAAATTGTCTATTTAAAATACTGGAAAATTCTTCAGCAAATGTCTCATAATTTGAATTTAACTCATCCACTTTCGATGAAAATCTATTGTATGCAATTACTGCCGGTATTGCCGCAAAAAGGCCCATCGCAGTCGCTATGAGAGCTTCAGATATCCCAGGAGCTACTGTCGCCAATGTGGCTTGCTGAACCATCGCTAGACCCCGGAAAGAGTTCATGATACCCCACACCGTGCCAAATAAACCTATATATGGGCTGACAGAAGCTACACTCGCCAGAAAAGGTAAATGTACACTAAGTTTCTCATCCTCCCTCGCCAAAGCTATACGCATCGCTCTATCAGCAGCTTCCATTACTATTTCTGCATCTGCACTTTCTGACGAGGATAAACGGTCATACTCCTGAAAACCGGACATAAATACATTTTCGACGCCCTCTATCTCATTTCCATTATTAGATTTATCCATTAACTCTTCATAATAAATATTTAAAGCTTCACCAGACCAAAATGTGCTTTCAAAACTTTTAAAGGTCTCGGTCGCTTGCCGCAATGATATGCCTCTCTGAATAATCATTACCCAAGATGCGACCGATGCGATTAGAAGAACAGCCATGACAAACTGCACAAGTAAACTGGCATTTAGTATCAAATAGACAATCGACAAATTTTCTTCGGCCACACCATTACTCCTTTATTATTTCTATCTTCTCCAAGCAGCTTTTGACCTTTTTGGGCAAGGCAATAAGTTTTTTACTTTTGTTCTCAAGTGCTGCTAATCTTACTTTACCATCAATCAAAATATCATTGTCTCTGAACACCCTTTGCTCAATCCAAAAAGACGCTCTTTTAAGTTCTTTTAAATTCACAGTTACTTTTAAACTATCGTCAAGTAATGCAGGCGACAGATATCTGAGATTCAGTTCAACAACGACAAGCTGAGTATCTTGCATTAAAGCTGGTTTATTGATGCCTAGAAATCTCATAAACTCCGTCCTAGCACGCTCTAAAAATTTCAGATAATTTGCGTAATAAACAATACCACCAGCATCTGTATCTTCAATATAGACACGAACATCAATGAAAAATTCATTCATTTTCAATTTTTAACTCGGATTGGATTTTATTCGGTTGGATCAAGTCCAAGTGCTGATAAGTAAGTTTTGTTGCCATCCGCCCTCTTGCCGTTCGCATTAAATAACCTTGCTGAATTAAAAACGGTTCTATGACATCCTCAATGGTACCTCTTTCCTCGCTGAGTGCAGCCGCTAAGCTATCAACTCCCACAGGACCTCCATCAAATTTATTTACCAGCGTTTCGAGTAATTTTCGATCTAGATGATCTAAACCAATTCCATCAACATCCAACATATTTAAGGCAGTATCTGCTACTGATTTGTCAATATTACCATCTGATTTTACCTCAGCATAATCACGCACCCGCCTCAATAATCGGTTCGCTATTCTGGGAGTACCTCGCGATCTGCGCGCTATTTCAAGAGCTCCCTCATCATCAATTTTTATATCATTAATTCCACTAGATCGCTTAATTATTTTTGCTAAATCATGCTTTGAGTAAAACTCAAGTCTCTGAACAATACCAAATCTATCTCTAAGCGGTGATGTAAGCAATCCAGCACGCGTCGTTGCACCCACCAAGGTGAAAGGCGGTAAATCTATTTTAATAGACCTTGCCGCTGGCCCCTCACCAATCACAATGTCTAGCTGGTAATCCTCCAAAGCAGGATAGAGAATCTCCTCAACAACCGCACTCAACCTATGAATCTCATCAATAAAAAGCACATCACCCTCGCCCAAATTTGTTAAAAGAGCCGCAAGGTCGCCAGCTTTTTCAAGAACTGGTCCAGAAGTAGTTTTTAAATCGACCTGCATTTCGTTTGAAATTATGTGTGCTAAGGTTGTTTTCCCAAGACCCGGAGGACCAAAAATCAACACATGATCTAAAGGCTCACCTCTCTTTCTTGCAGCCTCAATAAAAATACTTAATTGATCTTTAACAGTTTTCTGACCTATGTAATCGTCTAATGTTTTAGGTCTCAATGCGCGATCAAACCGATCCTCAGTCGAGGAGGATTTTGGGGATAGAAGTCTGTCTGGTTCCAACATCTTTTTTATGCCTGTGCTATCGATAATCTTTAAATAAAATAATTGTTGAATTAAATTTTGGCAATTGATTTTAGAGCCAGCCTTATAATGTCCTCGGCAGTAGAAACACTCTTTAAATCTAGTTTACTCATTATTTTCGACACATCTTGCTGTTTATAACCAAGACTAATCAATGCGCCTTCAGCTTCTAATCGAACGTCCTTATTTTCATTACTGCTATCGATAGCTGACGTTAATCCAACTGAATCAATAATATCTCTCATTTCGATAACAAGTCGCTCTGCTGTTTTTTTGCCAACTCCAGGCAATTTAACTAGCAACCCGATATCTTCACTAAAAACTGCAGTCGAAAACTCATCAACTGTCATACCTGAGAGTATTCCAAGAGCCATTTTAGGTCCAACTCCATTTATTTTTATAAGTGCTCTGAATAACTCTCTCTCACGACTTGATATGAATCCATAAAGCATTTGAGCATCTTCTCGAACAACAAAATGCGTCAGTAACGCCAGATTTGCGCCTATTTCAGGGAGAGAGACCAAGGTATTAAGTGAAACATTGACTTCATATCCCACACCATTCACATCGATTAAGACGCAGGGAGCCTGCTTATCTAATAATTCACCCTCCAATCTCGCAATCATAAAGGTCCCATACTGCTTCTAAAAAGCTCCTAAGATCCGTGTCGTTTTATCCTAACATATTATTCTGTCAAACTATTGTTCGACAAATGGTGCGCATGACAAATCGCAATTGCTAACGCGTCCGCGGCATCCTCTGCTGGCCTTCCCGAAAGAGATAAAAGATGCATTACCATTATTTGAACTTGCTCTTTTGCTGCAGCACCCGTTCCCACGACAGATTGCTTTACTGTTCTTGGAGAATATTCTCCAATTTCTAGCCCTGAAAGAGCACCCGCGACAATAGCAGCACCTCGAGCCTGACCAAGTTTGAGTGCTGCACGAGGATCTTTCGCGAAAAATACATCCTCTACTGCCATTTCATTAGGACTGTACCTTTCAATAAGGTTAATAATCTCTTGATGAATGATTTTTAACCTCTCAGGCATCTTAATTGTTGGCAATTTAATAACGCCACTACAAACATATTTCAGTTCCGATCCAACTAAATCACAAACTCCATAACCCGTTCTCCTAGATCCGGGATCAATCCCTATAATTCGTAATTTTTTTTGACCATTGCTAAAGATTTAGATGTACCCCAAGGGAAGCGCTTCCAGAACGATTACTTGTGTCGATTTGAAGAACGTTCGACTCTCCATGTTGTTATTTTTTAACCGAAGGCTTAGCTTTGGCTTTTGGTTTGGCTTTTGGTTTGGCTTTTGCTTTTGCTTTTGGCTTAGCTTCAACAACCTCCTCTGCAGCTGGAGCCTCACTAGTCTGCTCTTCAGCCGGAGCTTCAGCAGCTGGAGTTTCAACAACCTCCTCGACAGCCGGAGTTTCAACAACCTCCTCAACAGCTGGAGTTTCAACAACCTCCTCAACAGCTGGAGTTTCAATAACCTCCTCAACAGCTGGAGTTTCAACAACCTCCTCAACAGCTGGAGTTTCAACAACCTCCTCTTTTACTGGTGGAACGAATGCCTTTATAAAGCCATCATCTAAAAGTATTTTTACTTTTGCCTCAGCATTGATCCACTTATTATCTGCATCTTTAACTGCAAATCGTCCTGAAGCCTTCTTATAAATAATGTACGCTTTTGTTTTTTTGACTACTTTCATCTCTTTCCCCTTTTCTGACTACTCGTTAACTAACTTTTATTTAAATTACTCATAATATCACCTAACCGTTTTCACTAAGTTCGATCAAAATATTCTCAGCGATATGTGCGTTTGTGAAAACATTTTGGACATCATCTAGGTCCTCTAATACATCAACTAGACTTAAAAGATTCTCGGCAGTTTTAAAATCAATGTCCACCTCCAGCTCAGCTTTTCTCACTACCTCAAAATCTACCACACTGAAGCCTTTTTCGACGAGCTGTTCTTTTGTTGCGATTAAACTCTCCCATTCAGTAACAATTGTGAAGGAGCCATCATCATTATTAAGAAAATCCTCCGCACCAAGTTCTAGTGATGCTTCTAAGAGCGAATCTTCATCACAAAGTTCGGAAAAGGTGCAAAATCCTAACCGGTTAAAAAGATAGGCCACTGATCCGTCTGTCCCTAAATTACCACCTTTTTTTGTAAAACCATGCCTCACCTCTCCAACAGTTCTATTGCGGTTATCGGTCATACATTCAACTAGGACAGCTACACCTCCGGGCGCATAACCCTCGTAAACAATCTCCTCATAAGCATCCCCCTCACCAACACCGGCACCCCTTGCAATCGCCTTATCAATCGTATCTCGCTTCATGTTCGCAGCTAGAGCTTTCTCTACAGCTGCACGTAATCTAGGATTATCCTCAGGATTTTGAGTCCCTGCTTTTGATGCAACAACTAGTTCCCGTATTATCTTGGTGAATATTTTACCTCTTTTTGCATCTTGAGCTGCTTTACGATGTTTAATGTTAGCCCATTTGCTATGTCCTGCCATGATTCGACCTACGCTTTATGATGTAAAGTTCGAATACTTAAATCAGTTAATTGCTCATTATCAACTGAGCCAGGAGCATCCGTTAGCAGGCACGCCGCAGATTGAGTTTTGGGAAATGCAATAACATCTCTTATTGAGCTAGAGCCAGTGAGAAGCATAATCAGTCTATCCAACCCAAACGCTATTCCTCCATGAGGCGGAGCACCCTGCTTTAATGCATCGAGAAGGAAACCAAACTTCACTTTTTGCTCACCTTCATTTATTCCTAAAATATCAAAAACCACCGATTGAAGATTCTGATCACTTATCCGAATAGATCCTCCCCCTAATTCAACTCCGTTAAGAACAAGATCATATGCTCTGGACAGGGCCTTTTCAGGCTGTTTTTTAAGCACTTCAAAGTCACATGATGGAGAAGTGAAAGGATGATGAAGCGGCGTTAAATCTCCTGAATCAGTTCTTTCAAACATCGGAAAATCAGTTACCCAGAGCGGGCACCATTTATCAGTATAAAGGTCAAGATCTTCACCAAGTCTTGAACGCAATGCACCCAAAGATTCAGAGACTATTGAATATTTATCCGCTCCGAAAAAAACAATGTCACCATCAGACACCTTTAATCGTGCCATTATCTCCATTGTTACCTCATCTCCAAGAAACTTTATAATGGGAGACTGTAAACCACCTATTCCATCTGCAATTGAGTTAACCTTTATCCAAGCCAACCCTTTCGCACCGTAATTACTTACATATTTCGTATAGTCATCAATTTGCTTTCTGGACAAGACTCCTCCCCCAGGCACCAAGAGAGCCGAAACTCTGGATTCTGAGTCATTAGCTGGCCCAGAAAAAACTTTAAAATCAATATCTTGGAGTAGATCCTTGATATCAACTAACTCGAGAGGAATTCGCAGATCAGGTTTATCTGACCCATATTTATTCATTGCACATTCGAAGGTCATACGAGGAAATGTCGATAGATTTGTGGCCATATGATCTTTAAAAACCTTTTTAACCATTTCCTCCGATAAATTAAGGATGTCTTCTTCCTCAATAAAAGAAGCTTCAATATCTATCTGTGTAAATTCAGGCTGTCTATCAGCTCTCAAATCCTCATCCCTGAAACACTTAGCTATTTGATAATAGCGATCAAATCCAGAAATCATTAACAACTGTTTAAACAGTTGAGGTGATTGAGGCATTGCAAAAAAACTACCCGGATGAGTTCGCGAAGGTATCAAATAATCCCTTGCACCCTCTGGTGTTGCTCTTGTCATTATTGGAGTTTCAATATCGAGAAATTCGTTTGTTGCAAGATAATTTCTTATCGTAGACGTGACTTCTGATCTAAATCTCAAATTTTTCTGCATTTCGCTACGTCGGAGATCCATGTACCGATATTTTAATCGAACGTCTTCTCCCACACTCACATGATTATCTAACTGAAATGGAGGCGTTAATGCAGAATTATAAACCTCCAGAAAAGTCCCATAAATTTCAATCTCTCCGGTCCGCATATCAGAATTTATTGTTTCAATTGATCTTTTTCGGACCGTCCCAGTTACTTTGATAACATATTCAGATCGCAAACTATCGGCTAACTGGAAGTACTGCTCTCCATCGGGATCAAAAACAACTTGAGCAATCCCTTCACGATCTCTCAAATCAATGAAAATTACTCCCCCATGATCTCTTCTGCGATCGACCCAACCGGATAGAGTGACCTCTTCACCGACATGCTCGCTGGTCAGCAGACCACAGTAACTTGTTCTAAACATATCATTCATCTCAATAATTAAGTTATGTTGTTGCTTTAGAGTTAGTTATCTCAGATTTACTCTCATTTAAAGCACTTTTCTTTGTTTTCTCACCGGAAGTGTTATCGGCCGATGATTTCTCAGTTGAATCCCCTTTTCCGGCTACTTTTTCATTGGATTTTTTATTATTATTTTTAAAATCAGTTTCATACCAACCGCTTCCCGTTAAACGAAAACCCGCCGCTGAGACGAGTTTTTTTAGTGACGATTTACCGCATGCAGGGCACTCCACTAATAAGGCATCACTAATCTTTTGAAGTTTATCAAATTGATGCCCACAGCTCTGACAACGGTACTCATAAATCGGCATTTTACCCTCAACATTGACTTTTAAAAGCTTTGCTAGATCTGAATTGCGGCAGTATACATTAGCGAGTAACGATATAGAATAATTTGATTGCACCATAAATCGATGGATGATAGATATTAACAAAGGTAATATATCGAAATTGTTATAAGGCAGAAGCAAAAAATTCATGCGGGCTAGCCAGTTTTTAATAAAAACCACAAAAGATGATCCATCTGAAGCTGAGATCATTAGTCATAAACTAATGCTGCGTTCTGGAATGATAAAGAAAACAGCAGCCGGACTTTATAGTTGGTTGCCTCTTGGGTTGAAAGTTTTCAGAAAGGTAGAATCGATTGTAAGAGAGGAAATGAATAAATCAGGAGCATTAGAACTCTTGATGCCCACTGCTCAACCATCGGATCTATGGGAAGAATCAGGCCGATGGAGTGAATTTGGTCCTGAACTAATGCGCTTTAAAGACCGACATGAGCGAGACTTTTGCCTCGGCCCCACGCATGAGGAAGTCATCACAGACATTGTCCGAAATGAAATCAGTAGCTACAAGCAATTGCCCTTAAATTTATACCAGATACAGACAAAATTTAGAGATGAAAGACGACCACGATTTGGTGTTATGAGAACAAGAGAGTTCTGTATGAAAGATGCTTATTCATTTCATGCCTCTGAATCCTGTTTGGAAAACACTTACGATGTGATGTACAAAACATACACGAAAATATTTGATAGATCTGGTCTCAAATTTCGCGCGGTGATCGCTGATACTGGCAGTATCGGTGGCACTCAATCACACGAATTCATGGTTCTCGCTGAATCCGGCGAGGATGCAATTGCATTTTCAGACTCCAGCGATTATGCCGCCAATATCGAAAAAGCGACATCGATGATTGTAGATAACGGGGATTTAACAACTGAAATTTCCAGACCACCTAGTATGGTGGATACGCCAAATATCCATACAATGGAGCAACTAACAAAGTTTTTAAACATACAACTCGATAAAACTGTTAAATCTCTAATAGTGAAGATCACTAATGATACTGAGGAGGAATTTTTTGCCTTGATACTTCGAGGCGACCATCAATTAAATGAGCTAAAAACTATTAAAGAGCTGGGAATTTTGGGAGATTTAGAATTTGCATCAGATGAAGAAATTAAAAATTTAGTAGGTTGCGGAAAGGGCTCAATTGGTCCTGTAGATATTGCACTAAAAGTAATTGTTGATTCAGCGGCTCATAAAATGACCAACTTCGTTTGTGGTGCTAATCAAAATAATACGCATCTTATTAACGTAAATTGGTCGGACTGTTCGATTTTTAAAGTGGCAGATATCCGAAATGTTTTGCAAGGTGAGCAAAGCCCTGATGGGAAAGGAAAACTACTGATAAAAAGAGGGATTGAAGTAGGTCATATTTTTCAGCTCGGGACGAAGTACAGTGAATCGATGAATGCAAAAATTTTAGACGAAAATGGAAAAGATAAATACATTCATATGGGTTGCTACGGAATTGGAATAGGTAGAATTGTCGCGGCTGCGATAGAACAAAATCATGATAGTAAAGGTATAATTTGGACCGAAAGTCTATCTCCGTTTTCGATCGCAATCGTGCCAATAAATATGGAAAAATCTCAGGACGTCAATTTGGCTGCGTCGATGCTCCACGATGAGCTCACTGAAATGAGTTTTGATGTTCTTTTGATGGATCAGAAGAACAAAAGGCTCGGGAACATGCTTGCTGATATTGAGTTAATGGGAATTCCTCATCGAATTATTATAGGAGATAGAGGATTGAAAGAAGGTAACGTTGAGTATCAACATAGAACATCAGACACACCACAGAATATTAAACTTAACGACATAAAAGAATTTTTGATGAACGCAAGTAGGCTTAATGATCAACACTAGCTACAAAAGCCCATCTCTTTTGCGTCAAGATATAAGGACAGAGATATTTACAGGCACAACTAGTGGCTTATGCAGGGGTCATGTTCAGTGTAATTTGGTAATTCTTGAAGAAAAATGGGCCGAAGAATTTGATAGTTTTTGTAAACTAAACATAAAACCTTGTCCGATTGTTTACAAATCAAAACCTGGGGAATTCAAAATGAATTACTTAGGAGTAGATATAGATATCAGGACAGACTTGTCTAAATATCGTATTTTTAAAAATGGAAATATTTCTTCTGAAGTAACTAATATTACATCCCTTTGGTCCCAAAATTATGTATCTTTTTTACTTGGATGCTCCTTTTCTTTTGAAGAAGCATTGCTGGAAAATAACATTGAAATCAGAAACATAACCGAAAACGTCAATGTTCCAATGTACAAAACTAATATTGAGTGTGTGCGCACTAAAAATTTTTTTGGGAAAATGGTAGTGAGCATGCGCCCATTTAAGCAAAATGATATACCTTTGGTAAAAAAAATAACTGGACAGTTCCCCAATGTGCATGGCGAACCCATCCATGTTGGTGATCCAAAACAAATTGGGATTTTTGATTTAGATGTTCCTGATTTTGGAGATCGAGTTACCGTCAAATCCGACGAATTACCTGTTTTTTGGGCATGCGGGGTAACGCCACAAGTTGCAATACAAAATGCTGCTCCCCCAATTTGCATTACTCATTCACCTGGTTGCATGTTAGTAACAGATAAACTTAACCATG
The DNA here is from genome assembly GCA_902604945.1 of uncultured SAR92 cluster bacterium. Classification (GTDB taxonomy): domain Bacteria; phylum Pseudomonadota; class Gammaproteobacteria; order Pseudomonadales; family Porticoccaceae; genus AAA300-D14. The sequence continues at coordinate 13,778 of CACLAG010000008.1, forward strand.
AACTTAAAGGAAAATAAAAGGAATTATTTTGCGACTTAATTGTGATCTTGGAGAACAAGAAAAACTTGTCCCAAGTAGCCCCGAAAAGTCAGTAATGCCGTACATAGATCAAGCAAATATTTGCTGTGGGGCCCATGCTGGAAATAAAGATGTAATGCGAGAAACTGTAATTCTCGCAATCGCAAATAAGGTAGAAATTGGCGCACATCCAAGCTATCCGGATCGAAAGAATTTTGGTCGACTGTCGCTAAAAATACCAGAGCAAGAGCTAAAAGAAGTCATCATTCAGCAAATCATGGCTTTACAGACGATTTGTGAGGATTTAAATACCACCATAACTTATGTTAAACCGCATGGCGCTCTTTATAACGATATGATGCGAGACGCTGAAATTCGAAACATAATCATGTCAGTCATAAGTTCTATAAAGATTCCGTTAAAACTCATGGTTATGGCTAATAATCAGCAAGAGATGCTCAAAAAAGAGGCATCAGCATTCAATATAGACCTTTTGTTTGAGGCTTTTGCAGACAGATGTTACACAGATGAAGGATTGCTCGTTAGTCGAGATAAATCACATGCTGTCCATGATAGACAAAAAATCTTAGAACAAGTTATTCAAATTACAACAAATAAATTTGTAAAGACTGAGAATGGTTGTGATCTTTTACTAGATATTGACACTATTTGTGTCCATGGTGACAATCTATCGGGAATTGCAATTATAAAAGATATACAAGCACTAATTAATAAAGCGTAATTTATGCCCTCTATCCAAAATGCTGGCGAAAACTCCATTATCGTATATTTTGGGGATGAACCCTCCAATTCTGTTAGTTCACATATCGCAGAGTTTTGCAGCTATATCAAAATGAAACATGAGACATACATAGAAGACCTTATATCCTCTTATGCGTCAGTTCTAGTGATTTTTGACTCTAGCCAAACCAATCATCTGACAGTTACAAAAATGGTGAAAACCGCGATTATCAGTACAGAATCATCTAAAAATAAAAATTCTGGTAAAAAAGGTAAGCTTATCCAATTACCCGTTTTTTATGGCGGTATGAATGGACCTGACCTGGAAAGAGTAGCTAGTAAAGCAAGGCTAACAGTGGATGAAGTAGCAGAGATTCATCAATCAGTCTCTTACTCAGTTTATGCAATCGGCTTTGCTCCAGGATTTGCTTACCTTGGAGAAGTAGATTCGAAGATTGCAACACCAAGAATATCAACACCAAGGAAGTTGGTGCCGCAAGGCTCCGTAGCTATCGCAGATAGACAAACTGCAGTATATCCATCGGCATCCCCTGGCGGTTGGAATATTATTGGAATTTGCCCAGTTCCCATGTTTGACGCATTTCAAAAACCTCATGTCCCTCTGCGTGTTGGCGACACTGTTAAATTCAAATCAATAGATGAGCACGAATTTAATGAGCTTAAGATGGAATTTAAAAATAAATGATAGAAGGTTTCAAAGTAGTGAATGGTGGCATTCAGTCCTTAATCCAAGATCGCGGGCGCTTTGGTTTCAATCACCTTGGCATCACTACCAGTGGACCAATGGATCAAGAATCCTTTTATTGGGCAAACAAACTATGTGGAAACGATCTTAATGCTCCAGCCATTGAGGTAACAATAGGCGGCCTTGAATTAGAAGCAAAACTCTCAACACATATTGCGATTACCGGGGCTAAAGTTCCCCTTACGTTAAATGATCAAAACATAAAAATGTGGGAAACAATACCGATATCAAAAGGAGAAATTTTAAAATTTGGTTATATGTTAAAAGGAATGCGCGCTTACCTCGCCACCGCGGGAGGGTTTATTATTAAAAATGTGTTTGGCAGTTGTGCAACGACTGTCAGAGAATCACTTGGAGGTCTCTCTAAAAACGGAAGTCCCTTAAAAGCTTCAGATCTAATTCCATGCAAACCTTGTAAATTTCTGCCGCCTCTTAAATGCGAAACTAAACCTGCCCACATTGAAAATGAAATAATGAGGAGTGTCTCAACAATACGAGTAGTTTTAGGATATCAATCTGAAAATTTCTCAAATGATCAGAAGGACATTTTTTTCAACTCTGAATATGAGATATCAGAGCGCAATGACCGAATGGGCATTCGAATTTTAGGTCGAAAAATACAATCATCAATAACTAATATGCTATCAGAAGGAATTTGTCTTGGAGCCATTCAAATTCCTCAAGATGGTCAACCCATAATTCTAATGAATGATAGGCAAACTATTGGAGGCTACCCTAAAATTGGATCTATCATTTCTGATGATTTAGATAAATTATCTCAACTAAATCAAGGAGATAAACTAAATTTCCAGCTTATTTCTAAAGAGGAGGCGCATAATCTACTCTCACTTAGATATTTTCGAATCAGTAAAAATATTCCAAAAATTGACAGTAGAGCTCTTGCGTTACAGGTACAAAAATTATTGGTGAAAAAGAATTGCAGGGGCATGTCACTGATAAGTGAATTTCTGCCTAAAGATGCTTATTTTAGAGCAGCAAAATTATTAAATAGAAATCATCGATTAGTGTTCATTGGAACAGGTTTTCCTGTAAATGGAAGTTTTGAGACAGACGGACCACTTGGTGCAATAGCAATCTATAAGAGCATTAAAGTTATGGGAGGCGAGCCATATATTGTATGTGACAATCCTCTTTTTGACGCTATAAAACACAAATTCAATGCAATTGAAATAACACCTGGCGATGACTCATCATTGGAATTAATCAATAAATATAATCCATCACTAATTATGTCGATAGAGCGACCTGGGAAGAATAAAGATGGACGGTATTATAACATGAGAGGAGTTGATATCTCAGAAAAGTGTGCAAACTTTGACTCATTCTTTGAAAATGCGAGATGTCCAAAAATTTCCATAGGAGATGGTGGGAACGAGATCGGAATGGGTAATGTTGAATCACACCTATATGATTTAAATATAAAGCCATCCTCAACAACTTGTGACGAGCTCTTGGTCGCTGATGTGTCAAATTGGGCAGCACATGGTCTTCTTGCAATTCTTTCAGTAATAAACAACAAAAATCTGTTTGAAGATTGGAATAATGAAAAAATATTGAAATTACTCTGCTCTCTGGGTGCCGTAGATGGTGTAAGTGGTGAATCCTCGATCACTGAGGATGGTTTTAGTCCCAAAGAAAGCGAATTAGTCATAGACAATTTAAAAAAATTATCTCATCTTTACTAACAGAAAAAAATATTGCCATTTTTTTTATAAACGAGAAAATTTTCTTAATTTTATTCTGTTTAGCAGTAATTTAAGCTTATATTCATTTGCAGGCTTAGACTACTTGTAGCATGATCAGACCCTAATCTTTATCTAAGGGAAGAAATGAGCATCGCATTTTTAAATGATAACTTTTTGCCATTGGAGCAAGCTAAAATATCACCATTAGACAGAGGATTTCTTTTTGGAGATGGGATATACGAGGTTGTGCCTTCCTATCATGGCAAGCTTCTCGGATTCAACGCTCATCTGGATCGAATGAGAGCTGGTTTAGAAGGGATAAATCTCCAATTAGGTTGGTCTCATGAAAAGTGGAAATCAGTATGCGACGAATTGTGCAACCAAAACGGAAATGGAAATCTTGGGTTATATCTTCAAGTCAGCAGAGGAGCTGATATTAAAAGGTATCATGCTTTTCCTGAAAACGTAAAGCCAACAGTATTTTGTTTTGCGTTTGAAATTGGAGCTTCACCCTCCTCTGATAAAGATTCAGCAAAAACATTCAGCGTTTCCACAGCGGAAGATCTTCGGTGGCAAAGATGTCACATAAAATCCACAGCATTACTCGGTAATGTTCTCCACTTTCAATATGGTCACGAAAATGGTGATGATGAAACAATTCTATATAATGACAGACACGAACTCACTGAAGCCGCGGCGTGTAATGTTTTTATAGTCAAAAATCGCGTAATTTCTACTCCACCTCTCGATAATCAACTGCTACCCGGTATCACCAGAAATTTATTGATTGATATTCTTAAAAAACATAGCAATCTAGATATTCAAGAGAGAGTTGTCCACATGAATGAAGTCAATAATGCAGACGAAATATGGATTACAAGTTCAACCAAAGAAATCGGGCCCGTCATTAAAATTGATGGTCGCCCAGTGGGGAATGGAATGATTGGCGATATTTGGGTCGAAGCTCAAAAACTTTTCACAAAGCATAAGTACGACTACTAAAAGGTTAGATTATGAGCAGGCCGACAAAGGTAATAGTAAACAGGCAAGCAATAAAAAATAATCTGGCATTAGCTAATTCACTTGCCCCAACCTCCAAGTTTGTATCTGTAATCAAAGCAAATGCATATGGCCATGGTCTTATTGAAATTGCAAAAACATTATCAGACTCCACTGAAGCATTTGGCGTCGCTTGCATCGAAGAAGCTATTTCAATACGAAACGCTGGCATTGAAAACCCAATTCTACTCATGGAGGGATTATTCACCGAGGATGAGCTTCAAGTCGCGAGTGAAAAAAATTTTTGGTTAATGGTTGAAAATAAGTTTCATGTTGATGCACTTTTGTCTGCAAAAATATCAACCCCGATAAAAATTTGGTTCGGTATTGACACTGGCATGCATAGACTGGGATTTCAACAAAATAGCATTTATGAGAATATTAAAATTCTCGAATCATCAACTAATGTCAAAAAACCAATTGTCATCGCATCACATTTTGCCAATGCAGATGACTTAAGCTCCAACTTTACCCAAATTCAGATAGATAGATTTGATAAACACATTTCAAATATCAAATCAGATTCAAGTATATACGAGGAATCATTATCGAATTCCGCGGGGTTACTGGGATGGGTCGATTCACATCGCGATTGGGAGAGACCAGGATATTTACTGTTTGGTAATTCTCCATTTATGCATTCGCATGAGACTGAAAAGTTGTTAGAGCCTGCAATGGACTTTAAATCTAAGATCATATCAATTCGAACTATAAGTGCTGGAGAGTCTGTTGGATATGGACAAAATTGGACAGCTAAAAGAAAGACAAAAATAGCAACTGTTACGGTCGGATATGCTGACGGCTATCCTCGTAATGCAAAAAATGGTACCCCAACTCTAGTAAATAATAAAATTTGTCCATTGGTTGGAAAAGTCTCCATGGATATGATTACAATCGACGTGACAGATGTCTGTGAAGTTAGTATAGGTGATGATGTTGTCTTGTGGGGTCATGATTTGCCTGTAAATAAAATCGCAAAATATTGTGATTCAATCGGTTGGGAACTTTTATCTAGAATAACATCAAGAGTACCGAGGTTTTACATAAACTGAAGTTTTGAAATCAGTAAGTTAACCATGCAAGATAGCCAAGCCTTAAGAAAACAAATAAGAAACTCAGTTTATTTGCAAGAAGAAAAAGCAGTGCGCGAGCTTGCTTCAGAACAATATCTCTCAAACATACAAAAAAAATCAGTCGAAAGAACCGCCTTAACCTTGATTGAAAATTGCAGACAAGATAAGTCAAGGCACAATATGCTAGATGCTTTTCTGATGGAATTTGGATTATCAAACCAGGAGGGTGTTGCTCTTATGTGTATTGCAGAATCTCTGCTCCGTGTTCCCGACAATAAGACCGCGGACCGTTTGATAGCCGAAAAAATAAAGTCTGGAAATTGGCTGAACCATGTTGGGGTCTCAAAATCTATTTTCGTAAATGCTTCTACTTGGGGCCTAATGTTAACAGGATATATTGTTGAATTAGATAATGAAATTCAATCTTCGACAAAAAGTTGGTTGAAGCAATTCAGCGCAAAGTTGGGTGAACCTATAATTCGAAAAGCAATTTTTAAAGCGATGAAAATAATGGCCAATCAATATGTTTTAGGACAAACAATTGATGATGCAATTTCGGCAAAAACAAAAAAATCACTTTTTTCATTCGATATGCTTGGTGAGGGATCTCGAACTGAGAACGATTCAATAAATTATTTCGAAGCCTACTCAGATGCGATAAAAAGAATTGGTCGATTTAGTGCCCCAGGAAAATCAGTTGAAGAAAATGATGGTATCTCAGTAAAACTCTCTGCTTTGCATAATCGTTATGAATTCAGGCATGAATCCACTGTCATGAAAAAATTATATCAGAGAATAAAAAAACTATGCCTCGAAGCAAAAACTTTTAATATTAGTGTATCACTTGACGCAGAAGAATCTGCAAGACTCGATCTGGCAATGCAAATATTTGAAAATTTGTCGAGGGAGCCTGAATTAAATGGTTGGGACGGTTTAGGCTTCGTTCTTCAAAGCTATCTAAAGAGAGCTCCTCTAGTTCTCAAATGGCTTGATGCACTTGCTTCAGAAACTAATCAAAAATTTATGATCAGACTAGTAAAAGGAGCATATTGGGATACAGAAATAAAAAGAGCCCAAGAAAAAGGTTTAGAGGAATATCCAGTATACACAAGAAAAGTTAATACTGATGCTTGTTACCATTATTGCACTCACCTTTTGTCGCTAAATCAAGGAACTTTATATCCACAATTTGCTACTCATAATGCGTACACGATGGCATTAATAGCGGAAATCTTTAAAAATCAAAATTTTGAATTTCAAAGGTTACATGGCATGGGTGTTGCGCTTTTTGATGAGATGCAAAGAGTTTACTTGCCATCATTAAAAGCTAGAGTATACGCGCCGGTTGGAGATCATAATGATCTCTTGCCCTATCTTGTAAGAAGGTTATTAGAAAACGGCGCTAATAGTTCTTTTGTGAATAGATTTCTCGATGATAAAGAGCCTGCTACTAAACTCGTAGAAGACCCCATCAAAAAAATATCTGAATTAAAAGAATATAGAAATTCTGAAATCAAACTTCCTCACGAGATATTTTTGAATTCTGAAACTAAGCGACTCAATTCATGTGGGTTGGATACTCAAAATTTCAATGACTTTCATTCTATAAAGTTAATCCACAAACAAATGAAAAATAAATTTTTTGATGCAAATTCGATAATAAATGGTGAAATTTGTTATAACCCTCGGATAACTCAAAAAAGCTCCTTCGACAATATAGAGATTGGAAGTTGGTCTTCCGCCTCAACAAAAGATATAAGAAGCATAGCCAAGTTTTGTAATTCATCATCACAAGAGATTTCAAAAAAGTCCAAATTGCAAAGAATACAATCTCTTGAAAAAATGGCTGATCTGCTGGAAACAAAGGCTTTGGAGCTATCATACATATTAGGTGTCGAAGCAGGTAGAACAATCGACGATGCGCTCGATGAGGTCAGAGAGGCTTCTGACTTTTGCCGTTATTATGCTCGTCAAGCAGAGATCCATAGCCGTGAACAATTTATGGAAAAAGAGGCAATCGGAATATTCCTATGTATAAGTCCATGGAATTTCCCATTGGCGATTTTTACCGGTCAGATAGCCGCAGCGCTTGCTATGGGTAATATTGTTATTGCGAAACCTGCCGAACAAACGCCTCAGATAGCATTTAGGACCGTAGAATTATTTTATGCATCTGGCATACCCAAATCTGCTTTGAACTTGCTTTTAGGTGATGGAGTCATGGCCTCTAAATTAATTGGAAGTAATTTAAATTTAAGCGGTATAGCCTTTACGGGATCAAATGATACTGCTTATGAAATTCAACTCAATATTTTAAAGAAAAAAGATTCTATTGCCTTCATAGCAGAGACAGGAGGACAAAACTGTATGATAGTTGATTCGACCGCCCTGCCAGAGCAAGTAATCGATGATGTATTAGCTTCTGCATTTTCGAGCGCCGGTCAGAGATGCTCATCTTTACGGGTTTTATATTTACAGGAGGAGGTTGCAGAAAAAGTCATAGAGATGCTGACAGGAGCCCTAGAAAGTCTCGAAATTGGCGATCCACTGGATATTAAAACGGATATTGGTCCATTGATAGACGATCATGCGGCTAAAAAAGTTAGATCACACATTCAGAAGATGACAAGAAGTGCGAAATTAATCTCAAAAAAAGAAAACAGAGGAATTATCAATAAAGCGTCGTTCGTGCAACCTCATATATTTGAGTTGAAGCATATTAGCCAGCTTTCGAAAGAGATTTTTGGTCCAGTGTTACACGTAATAAGGTACAAGCAAGAGAATATAGAGGATGTGATTAATCAAATTAATAGTACGGGATATTTTCTGACCCTCGGGGTGCATAGCAGAATAAAAGCATTTGGGGATTACATCTTTAATAACACTCACCATGGAAACTACTACATAAATAGGGATATGATCGGAGCCACGGTTGGCGTAAATCCTTTCGGTGGTAGCTTATTATCTGGAACAGGACCAAAAGCCGGAGGTCCAAACTATCTCAGAGCATTCTCTAAAAAGAGATTATTAAATAAACATTCTTTAATTAAAGAGGATTGTTACCTCAACAAACCAATGCTGGATGAACAAGAATCAGACAATATAATCGATGGATTACTAGAGACTCTTGATTATTGGTCCAAGTTGTCACCCTCACAGAGGTTAGAGACACCATTGAGTATGAGAATGCCAAAATCACAAAAAAATAATATTGAATATATTAAGAGCAATATTGACCTTCCTATTAAGTTAAGCAGCCCGACAGGTGAATCAAATCATTTATTTTATGCATCGAGAGGAATTATTCTCTTTTTGTTGAGCCCTGATATGAACGAATCAGATGTCGTTAAAAACATCTTTTTAAGTCTTGTTTGCGGGTGCGCAATTATATTGATATCAGATAAAAACTTATCTGATATGTGCTCCAAAATAATCAAAGATTTTGACGTATTTGCCAAAGGACAAAAACTTGTTATTTATCAGGATTATTCCCAAATAAAATCCCTGATTCAAAACAAAAATATACTAAACATTATGATGGATGATAGATTGAAAATTAGCAGCTATATTAGGGAAGAGTTCGCTCGGCGCAAATATGGAATTCTCAATGCTATAAATCCTCTGGATAGCTCTCAAGAAGTAACTACTGATTGGTTATTAGGTCTTGTCCTAGAGCGGACAAAAACTGAAAATTTAGTGGCCTCTGGAGGAAATACTCAGCTGTTTAATCTGAGTGATGATTCAAACGTTATTGCAGTATGAAAGTTCCGCGTAAAATGAAAAAAAATATTAGAAAATTTCTTTCGAATTTGTATTCTTTTTAAAGAGAGAGCAGAATACATCTGAGATGAAGCATACCATTTTTTCGACTCCATTAATTTCAGATGCGCTTCGCATCTTTTCCATAATGGCCTTAAAGGTAATAAGATGGCGAGTAATTGGCTCTCTTCCAAGCACGAAAAAGTATGTGATTATTGTCGCACCACATACATCGAACTGGGATTTTTTTCTCTTTCTTTTCGTTGTGTCAGTTCTAAAATTACAACCTAGTGTGCTTATAAAACATACGTTGTTTAAAGGTCCTTTGAGTTGGTTTTTAAAATACTGTGGAGCCATACCAGTCAATCGAGCATCTGGTGGCTCATTAGTCGATAAAATTAAAAAAATGTATCAGAAAAAAGATCAATTCGCGCTAATAATTACACCCGAAGGAACACGAAGTGCTAATCCAAATTGGAAACTTGGATTCCATCACATTGCAAGGAGCGCTGAAGTTCCAATTCTAATGGTATATGTCGATAGTGCTTCGAAAACAATCGGCATTGAGAATTTATTCAACCCAACCCAAAATATTGACGAGGACATAAAACAAATCAAGGCGTTCTATGACACAAAAAAAGGTGTAAGACCTGAGAATTATGCATCATAAAAAGTTTTAAGAGGGAGAAATAAAATAACTGAATTCTTTTCAAACTGGATAGGTAACAATCGTGAAATCGCATGGATCGCCATTCCCCTCCTCGCTTTTATAGAGGCATTCCCCGGTGCAGGATTATTTGTGTCTGGAGCAATTCTTTTAACTGTGAGCACAGTTCTATATACGCAGGGTATTCTATCGTTACCAGAAATTGCTACGCTAGCTTTTGTTGGTGCAATTCTTGCTGACCACTTTGGATATTATCTCGGTCTGATTTTTGGTCCACATCTTGAAAAATCAAAATTTGCCAGATCAAGAGAGAAAAATATTAAGAAGAGTAAACAAATCGTTCTCAAGTATGGAATATTCTCGATTATACTGGGAAGGTTAATACCAGCAGTGAGAAGCTTGGTACCCTTAACAGTTGGCATGAGTGGACTAGAAAAGCTTAAATTTAGCACAGCCGACCTCTGTGCATGCTTAATTTGGTCCTGCGGTTTGCTTCTTCTCTCAGGCGGCATTGGCAACATGTTTTTATAATGAAAGTACCAGATGCTACAAAAAATTAATTAAATTTAATAGCAGTACCAAAAACCAGAATCTCAGAGGAACCATCCATTATTGCGCTTGTTGTAAATCTTATTCCAACAATCGCATCTGCCCCTTTATCATTGGCACTCAAGACCATTCTTGAAATGGCGACATCTCGAGCATCATTGAGCATCTCTGTATAGCCGCGTATTTCTCCGCCAACGATACTTTTTAATCCTGCCATTATATCCCTACCGATGTGCTTCGACTGAACAACGTTACCTGAAACTACCCCAAGCACCTCACGAATCTCCTTGCCAGGTATGGTCTCTGTTGTGGTGAAAATCATACTCATAGAATTTAAACCTCTTTGCAATCTTACAAAGTCATCCTAAAATTACTTCATTGATAAAACAACTTTACCTTTCGCGCGCCTTTCCTCAATACAAGCAAACGCAGACGAGTGATCTTCTAATTTAAATATTTCTGAAACCAGAGGCGAGAACTTTCCTCTATCAACTAAATCCACCAGTTGTGAAAAATTGTTTTGAGACTCGATGGGCTCTCTTGCAGCCCAAGCTCCCCAAAAAACACCTACAAGCGACGCCCCTTTCAAAAGAGCTAGGTTTAAAGGAATTTTTGGTATCGGCCCAGAGGCGAAACCAATTACAAGAAACCTTCCATTCCAAGCTACAGCCCTGAATGCTTGCTCTGAAAAATCCCCACCAACGGGGTCGTAAATGACATCTGCCCCATTCCCTTCTGTTAACTCCTTAACCTTCTCCTTTAAGCTTTCTTTAGAATAGTTAAGTCTAATATCTGCACCAGCTTTTTGAGCAAAATCAAGTTTTTCCTCACTACTGGCTGCAGCAATAACACTTGCTCCCATTGCCTTCGCGATTTGAATAGTTGCTATACCAACACCACCAGCAGCTCCTAGCACTAAAACAGTCTCACCAGGTATAAGACACGCTCGTTGTTTTAAAGCGTAATAGGATGTTCCGTAAGTAACAGCAAAACCTGCGGCTTGCTCAAATGACATACTCCCTTTCAAAAACGTGCTGTATTCGGAGGTCACCACCTCAGACGCAAAGGCTCCGGTTTGAACAGTACCGAATACTTCATCACCAACTTTTCGCGTAGTCACACCTTCACCAACTTTAGTAACAACACCAGATACCTCAGTGCCAGGTGTAAACGGAAGTTTGGGTTTAAATTGGTATTTCCCCTGAACCGTCAATATGTCGGGGAAGTTTACTCCCGCTGCGTGAACATCGATTAGAACTTGTCCAGCGCTTGGTTCAGGTGCCCCTGCATCCTCCAAAGTAAGATTTTGCGTGGAACCAAACTCACTGCAAACTAATGCTTTCATCTAGTCAAACCTCTTGTTTTTGATTTTAGTTGATATATTGAGCTAACTCTCGACGTCCAATAACCATTCTATGAACAGCATCAGGACCATCAGCAAAACGTAATACGCGCGTGCTTCCGTACCAAGTTGCAAGGGGTGTGTCCGATGAGAGGCCGATCCCACCATGCATCTGCATAGCTTCATCGATGATTTTTAATGCCATATTTGGAGCAACAACTTTTATCATAGATATAAATGGTTGAGCTGCATCGGTTCCAACATTATCCATCATCCATGCAGCTTTGAGGCAAAGTAACCTAGTCATCTCTAAACTAATTCTCGCATCAGCAATTATGTCAATGTTACCTCCTAATCTCGCCAAAGGCTTACCAAAAGCTTCTCGATTGACCGATCTCTCACAAAGCAATTTTAACGCAGCCTCAGCTAATCCAATTGATCTCATACAATGATGAATTCGGCCAGGCCCCAGTCTACCTTGCGCAACTTCAAAACCTCTGCCTTCACCCAAAATCATATTCTCCTTGGGCACTCTCACGTCAGTGAAACGCATATGCATATGGCCATGGGGTGCATCGTCGACATTCATAATAGTCATAGGACGTAAATTTTTTACACCCGGAGTTTCAAACGGAACAAGAACCTGAGAGTGCTGTGAATGGCGAGGACCTGTTGGATTTGTATTACACATTACTATCAAAATTTTGCATCTTGGATCTCCTGCTCCTGATATCCAAATTTTTTCCCCGTTTAAGACCCATTCATCTCCATCTAGCACACAGCTCATTGAAATATTTTTCGCATCTGATGAGGCCACGCCTGGCTCTGTCATTGCATATGCTGATCGAATCTCACCATTTAATAATGGCACAAGCCATTTCTTCTTTTGTTCGTCTGAGCAATATCTAGCTAATACTTCCATATTGCCAGTATCTGGGGCGGAGCAATTAAATACTTCAGGCGCTAAATGAGATCGTCCAGTTTCCTCTGCAATATATGAATATTCAACGGTATTCAATCCATACCCACCTTCCCAGTGGGTTAAAAAGAAGTTCCAAAGATTTTTTGCTCTCGCTTTTTTCTTTAAATCTTCTAATATTTCAGTCTGCCTCTCCGTATACTGCCACCGGTCTCCTTTATCAACTTCCTCATGGTACTCCCGCTCAACAGGTAGTATTTCGTTATCAATAAAAGCCTTAACTTGTTCTAAAATCGGCTTGACTTTGTCACTTGGCCCCAAGTCCATTCCATTACCTCCTTCCAAGAATTAAGTTCTGTTTTATTTTAATATCCGCATTTAGATGCGAATTTATTAACGTGATAATTGTGATCACCAAACAGCATTTGTGCGGGTCTCGCTCTCTTTATAAAAAAACCTATCTCGTATTCATCAGTCATTCCTATTCCACCGTGCATTTGAATAGCTTCATTTGTTGACAGCTCAGCAATTTCGCATAGTTTTGCTTTCGCAATACTTGCTAGAAATGAACTGCGAGCATCATTTTCATCAAAAGCTTGTAATGCCTTCAGCACAACTGATTTGCAGATTTCAATCTCACTCCACCAATTGGCCGCTCTATGTTGTAAAGCTTGAAATGACCCAATTAGAGATCCAAATTGTTTACGCTGTTTTAGATATTGAAGGGTCCTATCAAAAGTCTCTTGGCATATTCCTAATAATTCTGCCGCTAAATGCACATTAGCAATGTCTAAAACATTTGATAAAGGCTCAAACCCTTTGTGCTTTTCTCCTAGAATATCTTCCTTCTCAACAACAACGTCATTGAAACTTATAAACGTTGAATTTCTTCCGTCAACCATTTTGGTTCTCTCCACACTAATGCCACTCAATTCTTTATCAACAATAAACAGCGTTATTCCTGACTTATCGTGAGAATCCTGATTGGTTCGAGCCACTACTATCAACTTGTCTGCAGTTGATCCGTCAATGACAAATCTTTTTGTTCCATTCAAAATAAATCTTTCGCCATTTTCAGAGGCAATCATACTGACTCTCTCTGGATTATGGTGTGACGTTTCATCAATGGCTAGAGTCATCATTAACTCTCCAGATGCTATTTTTGGCAGTAACATTGATTTTTGATTTTGATTACCAATCTCCTTAATTAAAGATACTGAAATAATAGCATTTGAAAGAAGTGGAGATGCCGTGAGAGTTCGTCCAGTTTCCTCCATTATTTGCGCCATTCCCACATTCCCAAATTCCAGACCACCGAGCTCTTCTGGAACTAGAATTGCCCCCCAACCCATTTCCACCATCTTTGGCCAAAGATTTCTGTCATAGCCAGTCTCGCTATCTGCATCTCGTTGATTCCTAACCTCTTTTACGGGAGCATGCTCAGCAAGAAAACCTTTCGCTGATTCTTTCAACATTTGTTGCTCATCAGTTAATATTAATGCCATAACCTTCTCCAGTTATCCCAAACCCAAAATATTTTTAGCAATAATGTTCAATTGCACTTCAGAGGTACCACCTTCAATCGAGTTACCTTTGGTTCTAAGCCATGTTTTAGAAGTCCATCCATCGCGGGATATTGGCCCTTCCCATATCAAGTCATCACTTCCACCAATTCGCATCAATGTCTCAAAACGCCTTTTGTTAAGCTCCGTACCATAATATTTTAACATTGCAGAAGTAGCACCTACGCCCTGACCCGCCTTCGATTCGTCACGCACTCGCTCGGCAGTACAAGAAAAACTCATGGCATCAATTTCCCATTTTGCAATTTCATTTCGCAAAACTAAATCAGTTAAAAGACCATTAGTTAATCCAACCTTTTCTGATGCGATCATCCCTAAAGTCTTTGATCCCACACTCGCAAGACCCATATCACCAATCATAGCTCGCTCGTGTGTAAGTAAATATTTTGCAACGGTCCAACCTTGATTCACTTCACCAACTACCTGATCTTTTTCAACGCGCACATTATCTAAAAAGGTTTCACAAAAAGGTGAGCTCCCCGATATCAATTTAATCGGCTTTGGTGTGACGCCCTTAGTTTTCATATCAAACAAGACTAAGCTAATTCCTAACTGTTTTTTGGCATCTGGATCAGTGCGAAGCAAACAGAACATCCAATCTGCCTTATCACCATAAGAAGTCCAAACTTTTTGTCCATTTGCAATAAAGTGATCACCCATATCCTCCGCTTTACTTTGTAATCCGGCAAGATCAGATCCTGCGTTTGGTTCGCTATATCCCTGACACCACCTAATCTCACCCCTGATAATCGGTGGCAGATGTTGCCTTTTTAAGGCTTCGCTTCCAAATTTTAGAAGAGCAGGTCCAATCATCCAAATACCGAAACTATCAAGAGGAGATCTAGCTTTCATGTCTTTCATTTCCTCACGAAGAATCTTTGCCTCCTGTTTGCTCAGACCACCACCACCATATTCGGAAGGCCACTCCGGAGCGGTCCAACCCTTCTCCGCCATTCGCTCAAGCCACACTCTCTGATCATCACTCCTAAATACCCAGTTCCGACCACCCCAACAAGCATCGTCAGCAGATGACATTGGCTTCCTCATAGATTCTGGACAATTACTCTCAAGCCAGTCTCTTGTCTCTTTTCTAAAAACTTGAATATCTGACACTCAAAACTCCTTTTTTATTCAACAAAACAGTTATTTTCGTAAAATTTTAATCATCATATTAATAATATTAATCTGCTAAAATATCGAGTAAATTAATATAAATAGCAAAAGTTTTCTCATTGTATATTAACATTACTTCGCCGCATCGCTCTAATAATAAATCCTTGGGCAGTGACATAATTTTACAATAAAAATAAACAGGGAATAAATGATGACTAAATTAAAAAATCTGAGTATTACTCTCAAAACAAGACCAAACGGAATGATTGATAGTGAAAATTTTTCAATAAATATATCAGAAGTCGAAACTCTTAAAGAAAACCAAGTCCTCATAAAAGTACTTTATCTCTCGTTAGACCCATACATGAGAGGAAGAATGAGTGAAGCTAAGTCATATGCAGATCCATTACAAATTGGCGAGATTATAACAGCTGAATCAGCGGGAATAGTTATTGAATCCAAATCGACAAAATACAGTGTCGGCGAATATGTGTGTTGTCGTTCAGGTTGGCAAGAATATTTTATTTCGAATGATAAGGATCCAATGACATATAAAGTCGATCCAAAACTAGTACCACTTTCCACTTATCTCGGAGTATGTGGAATGACTGGAAGAACGGCCTACTTTGGTTTGATGAAAGAGGCATCACCATCTAAGGGAGAAACATTAGTTGTATCAGCTGCATCTGGTGCAGTTGGATCTATAGTTGGGCAAATCGGAAAAAAAATTGGTCTTAATGTTATCGGAATAGCTGGCAGTGATGAAAAATGTAATTACGTTGTAGATGAACTAAACTTTGATGGGTGCGTGAACTATAAATCAGCTTTCTTTCGAGATGAACTCGCGTCTAAGCTTGATTCTGGAGTAGACATCTATTTTGAGTCGGTTGGAGGACTTGTCACCGAGACAGTCACAGAGTTTTTCAACTCCGGATCTCGATCCCCAATTTGCGGATATATCTCTAACTATAATGCGAAAGATATCACAAAAGTGAAAACTCCTTTTCACATATTTGGTGCTATGAAAAATCCTCCAAAGCACAAATTTTTTCTGGTATTTGATCATTACGCAAATTTTAATGAAGCGAATGAATTTCTGATAGGTGGAGTCCGATCAGGCGAGTTAAAGTATAAAGAAATGATTGTAGACGGACTTGAAAAAGCTCCAGAATATTTCAAACGGCTATTCACAGGCAGTAATTTTGGAAAGCTAATAGTTAAAGTCGCAAATCAATAATGGCAATTAAAATGTCTGACCCGTTAGATGAATTGATTGCTGCTCTTAACCCAGAGCAAATTGATGATAATACGTTTGTTGGTCAAACACCTTCAACGTCTTTAAAAAGGGTATTCGGTGGTCAAGTATTTGCGCAGGCGATGAGAGCCTCACAGAAAACGGTTGAAGAAAATCGTCAAATTCATTCACAGCATGGTTATTTTATAAGGCCTGGCGATCCAAACCTACCCATAATTTATAGTATTGATAGAGTAAGAGATGGTAAATCTTTCTCCACCCGCTCTGCATCAGCGACTCAAAATAACAAAGTCATTTTTAGCTGCCAAATGTCTTACCAGATTCCTGAAACTGGATATGAATATCAAAAACCAATGCCTGAATGCAAAGGACCGGAAGAGTGCGAAAATGATAATGAAAGATGGAGGAAAGCCAGTGAATCCCTAAACCCTGATAATCAAATGAAATCAAAACTTCACCGAGCAAAATTAAGATCAATCGAAATGCGCTCAGTTGATCCTATAGATTTTATTAATCCCAAACCTAAGAAACCTGAACAGTTAATCTGGGTCAAAACCTCAAAGCATATCCCAGACTGTTCAGGTCAACACATGCATCAGGCAATATTAGCGTTTCTTTCTGACTTTAATATAATGACTACATCCTTAATTCCACATGGAATTAGTATTTTGAACAAAAAATTGCAGCCAGCTTCCCTTGATCATACCATCTGGTTTCATGACAAGTTTAAAGTGGATGATTGGCTTCTCTACCAGTTAGATAGTCCTAGAACAAGTTCATCACGAGGGCTTAATAGAGGCAGTTTTTTTAGTTTAGATGGAAGGTTAGTTGCGAGCACAGTTCAAGAAGGACTCATACGAATTCGCGAATAAATTATTGATTTATATATATTTAATTTTTTGTGTTTTTAAACTAGTTTACTAAATTATCATTAAATTAAGGTGTATTTACTTTTCCTATCGTTAACTTTCTTTAAATACTCACGGGTTTCTTGTCGAATATGTCTATTTGTTAGAAACCAATAAAATTGTTTAGTCGACATTTGATTGATACGCTTCAAGGCCTTTGTTTTATTGCCTGATTTATCCAGACTTTTCCACAAATTACCGGCGCCACCGTTATAGCTAGATATCATTGCATACTCCAATTTTTTTGGGTCCTCAATACCTCGAAGATATCTATTGCTTAGAATGTTGAGATACCCAGTTGCAACTTCAATATTATTTTTCGGGCTGTATAAGAATTTTGATGATGGCGTATGTTTATATCCTTTTATGAGTGAGAAGTAGTCTCTTCCCGCTGTGTTTGCCTTTACTTGCATAAGTCCAAGGGCATTTGATCTTGACCGAGCTAAAGGATTGAAAGAACTCTCCGTTTCCATGATAGCCATTACTAGCGATGACGAAACACTGTACTCGCGGCAAGCAGCCTTCACAAAGCTGACGTATTTCGCTCCCGCGATCTTTTTATGCGCATCAATCATACGGATAGTTACTTCGAATCTACCATCGCTGAATGTTTTTTTGCGAAGTAGAAAATTTGCAAAATCCAAGGCTGGTCTTCTACTGGATATTGGCTTACCCTTGTGATCTAAAACTTGACCCCAAAAAAATGGCTTATTCGTCTCTTCATTAATTAAACCAAAATCGATGGCAGTTTGAGCGTCGATTACTGACGGATCAATCTGTGTCAGCACTACATCAATTATGGCATCCCTGAGAGTTTCCGGTGTGGAGGCATTCATATAAATAATGCCTCTTTCAAAATCTACAATTGTTTTTGATGTCTTTGCTGTGCTGTAAGAAAGTATTGACGGGGTGTATGATTGCTCAGGGTTTGACTGGTTTTGATATTCTCTGAGTAAAGCTGCCACGTCCTCGTCATAGTCTTCAAAATCAATTGAGTGAATGACCGGAGAAATAGCTAATAAAATAGCAATTACAATGGAAATTCGGCAGTCCATAAAGAATTCAATCCTATCATTAAATAAAAACTTACATTTTTTTTGTTGAATAAATCTTATATAGAGCATTTTTTAGATGAGTCGGTATGGATACAGCTTTTCCAGTTTCCCTAGACACAAAAACATGTGTAAAACCACCCAAGGCCGAGACATCTGCGCTGTCTTTCTTGAAGATACCGATCTTATACTCAACTGATGAATTTCCTATGTGAGATACAACCAAAGCTGACTCCAACTTTTCAGGGTACGATAAAGGAGCAAAGTACTCACAATTCGACGCAACGACAAACCCCACCACTTGATCTTGATTTATATTTAAACCACCCTCCTCTATCAAATATTTGTTCACGATTGAATCAAAATAGCTGTAGTAAGTAACGTTATTAATATGTCCATAGACGTCATTATCCATCCATCGGGTAATAATATCATTGAAATAAAAGTAATCTTTCCTGTTTTTATAAGTTGACATGCACATCTTCCCCAAAACCTTTTAATAAGCTTGTTTATATATTTCGAGCGCATTTTCTAAATTAAGTTCCCTTGGATTGTTTATCAATAAACGCTGTTGCAGCATGGCTTCTTCTGCCAATCTTGGTAAATCCTCAAAAGGGATATTCATTTCTCTAAGAGTAGTCTGCAAACCTAATCGTTTAGGTAAAGTCTCAAAGTATGAAACCAGCATCTCAGATGCTTGTTTTTCATCCTGCGGCACTTCTCGGTCAAAAAGAACTACATGAGCGAGCTCAGAATATAATTTAGACGCTTCATCCATGTTAAACCTCATTACATGAGGCAAGACCAGTGAATTTGTTAATCCGTGAGGAATATGATAGTTCCCACCAAGTGGGTATGCTAAAGCGTGCACTGCAGCAACAGGGGCATTGGCAAATGCTTGGCCGGCTTTCATAGCACCTATCAACATTGCACTCCTCGCATTTATGTTTTGACCATCTGTCACTGCCATTTCTATATTTTTAGACATCAACTTTAAAGCTTCCACAGCCAACATATTGGAGATTGGATTTTTTAATCGTTTAGATGTAAAAGCCTCTATCGCATGGACCATAGCGTCTACACCTGTAGCAGCAGTTATACTTGAAGGAAGACCAAGGGTTAATAATGGGTCAAGTATTATCTTATCAGCGAGCAAAACTCGACTGACAGCTCCTGCTTTTGTAGTCCGACCTGTAGTTATAATTGACACCATTGTAGCCTCTGATCCAGTCCCTGCAGTAGTCGGTATTTGGATCAAAGGTAATCTGGTACCGACTATATTATCTACTCCATACATCTCAGCAAGTGTTTGCTTTTCTTTAGCTAAAATAGCAATAATTTTTGCAACATCCATTGAGCTTCCACCACCAAAGCCAACTACCAAATCACATTTTGAAAGGATAAGCCGATTGCAAGCATCTAGAACTATTTCTTCGGGGGGATCCGCCGTTACGTTTGAGAAAATTTCATAGCTAATCTTCAATTTATTCAAATCTGACAGCGCTTTATCCATTAACCCATGGGCTAAAATACCCGAATCAGTAACGATGAAAGCTTTCCTCAAGCCCATTTTTGAGATAATTTTCCCCAAGTTGGCGGAAAATCCAGCGCCAAACTCAATATCTGAAACCGTGTTGAATGTGAAATTATCCATAAGCTTAAAATCCACTTTTAAAATAGTATCAATCTACATCGCATGATATTTACCCACCCGTAGTGTTCATGAACCTCAGTATGTCTGTTCGAGAAGGATCAAAATAATGCCTCTCAGGTTTATTTTGTATTGCTCCCCGAATCGCCTCATTTAACATATTTTCATCGCCTGGATGATTTCTAATAATTGATTTCAGATCAATACTATTCTCATTTCCCAAACACAGAAGCAACCTACCATCCGCAGTTACTCTAACTCTATTACACGCACCGCAAAAATTTTCTGAAATTGGCGATATAAACCCTATCTTTGATTTAGTTCCCGCAACCCTCATGTAGCGAGATGGACCGCCAGTTCTCTCCAGAGTTTCAATCAATTCAAACTTTTGACTTAATTGTTGTTTTATATCACCACAACACACTTGGGTTTGGACTCTATCATGAGACTTAGTTACACCCAACGGCATCTCTTCTATAAAAGAAATATCAAATTCATTAGCAATGGCATATTCAGCTAAATCACATATCTCCAAATCATTGAATCCTTTGAGCACAACGACATTCAACTTAATATTTGAAAATTGGGCCTCTTTTGCGGCATTAACCCCCTTATGCCAATCCTTAATATCACCGAATCGCGTTAGTTGCCTGAACTTTTCTGGAATCAGACTATCAACACTTATGTTTAATCGCCCTAAGCCAGCCAATTTTAGGTCTTTCGCTTTTTTTTCTAACAACAATCCATTGGTTGTCATGGTTAATTCATCCAAACCTTCCTCTGAGGCGAGCGAGTCAACTAGGCCAATAATTCCTCGACGAACTAACGGCTCTCCTCCAGTTAGTCTAATTTTATTTATACCTAACGTGACAAAAGCCTTTCCAACATCCCTTATCTCCTCCAGAGTAAGGAGCTTTTGGCGAGGTAAGAACTGCATCTTTTCTGCCATACAATATGTGCAACGAAGGTTGCAGCGATCGGTAACAGAGAGCCTAAGGTAGCTGATAGTCCGATTGTAAGGATCAATTAAACGTTTCTTTGGATGCTGATTGGTTTCAACGTGAGTCACTGCACAAATCCTAATTTTTAATAATAAAGAATATCAACCAACTGTTCTGTATAGATATTATCCCCAATCGTTTGTCGAATTAACACATTACTTTTTGCAACTGATGATAAAACGCCACTGCTTTGATTTGGAAATAAATCAACTCTTAAATCATCACCAACACTTCTTGCAAACCCTCTAAGATACTGCTCTCGACTTGTTGCGGGAGATGAAAATGTAGATTTGGCTTTGATATAACAATTTTGGGGCGAAGTATGGCCCATTAATCTCATTAAAGCAGGTTTTACAAGAACAAGGAAAGTTACAAATGCTGAAACTGGATTGCCTGGCAACGCAAAGATAGGGCATCCAAATATTTCTCCAAACACTATCGGTTTCCCCGGCTTGATTGAAACTTTCGAAAATATAACCTTTCCGTCCCTCTTAAGAATTGAATTCATATAGTCTTCATCACCTACAGACGCTCCGCCAGTTGTTATTAAAACATCTACTTCCTTTACGGAGTCTTTTATCTTATTTTTTAAATCGATTGGATTATCACCAATAACACCAAAATCTATAACTTCGATGCCAATATCAATCAATAAACTCGATAACATAGGGATATTTGAATTATAAATTTGTCCCGATTTCAAGCGCGCAGAGGAGTCGACTAATTCATTCCCAGTCGACAGTAATCCTACCTTAGGCCTTTTAAAGACATTAATTTGACTTATACCTTGGGATGAAATTAAGCCAACCATCCCAGCATTCATGCTCGTACCTTTTTCTACAACTTTTTTATTGACCTCGATGTCTTGTCCTTGTTTACGAATGTTTGAGCCTAATTTGGGAACGACATTAATTGTTATCTTCTCTCCATTAAGTTCACACAACTCTTGAGGTACAACAGTATCTGCATTTATCGGCACTAATCCTCCAGTGAAAATTCTTGCGGCGGAGTATTTTTTTAGAGAAATTCGGGATTCACCTGCAGTAATTCGCGAGCTAACGGGCATAACTAAATTACAATCATGAGCATCATTGAAATTTATTGCGTACCCATCCATTGCGCTATTGTCTTCAGTTGGCAGGTCAATCTTTGCGAAAACATCATCTTTTGGAACACGTCTAACTGCATCATTAATACCAACTACTTCGAATGCAACTCGGTTAGAGATCGCAAAAATTACTTTATCCAGTGCTTCAGTAACACTAATCATTTATAGCGTATCCGAACGCACTATGTTTGCAAAATTGCACGGTTCAAAAAGACTATTCAGCTGGTCACAAATTATTTTATTCCAGCCAGTTTCACAAGCCCGCGTTGAGCCTGGCAGAGAAAATACAATTGTATTATTAGCCAATCCCCCAAAAACTCTCGATTGAATAGTTGAAGTTCCAATTTCCTCATGAGATACCTGCCGGAACAACTCACCAAAGCCATCAATTTTTTTGTCAAGAATAGGTAATATCGCCTCTGGTGTAGAGTCTCTTCCCGAAAATCCTGTACCACCAGTCGTAATAATTGCATTAATATCAGGCGATGCAATCCATCGAGAGATGATAGCCCTAATTTCATAAATGTCGTCTTTCACAATTTCTCGAGAAACTTGAATATGTCCTTGTTTTTTTATGGCATCACACAACCAACCACCTGAAGAATCTGACTCTATAGTTCTTGTGTCCGAGATTGTAAGCACCGCAATTTTTAAAGAAATCGCATCGCTATTTTGTTGTTTCAACTCGATACTCCTTGTTCTCTTAATTAAAACCCGCAAACCTGACAATGGTTCAAAGTATTTCCTTTCAATTCAATCCACTCGTTTCGGATACTGTCAAATCTTGACAAGACAGCATGCTTAGCGAATTTATCCAAGATCATATTGATAGCCATTGTTACCTGCAAACACCCCATAACCCCCAAAACTGGAATTAGAATACCAACATCTGCACAGTTGAATTGATGTGAGGAATCATGATCAAAAATACATCTTAAACAACATTTCCTATGCTTTTTGAAATCAAAACCAATAAGTTGACCTTCCAATCTTGAGGCTGCAGCCGATATGAAATATTTTTTCGACTTATAACAATAGTCGTTCAGCAGCAATTTTGTCTCCATATTGTCCGTGCAATCAATAAAAATATCATAGTTCAAATCATCTACTAACTCGTTGAATTTCATCTTATATGATTCAACAAGGACATCCGGGTTTAAATTCATAACCTTCTCTCGGGCAACCTGTACTTTTGGAATACCGATATCTCTCTCGGAGAATAAAAGTTGTCGTTGTATATTAGACCGCTCGACACAATCAAAGTCACATAAACCAAGACACCCAACTCCAGAGGCTGCCAGATAGGTTGAAACTGGGCATCCTAGTCCACCAAGTCCAATGACCAAAACTCTGGATTTTCTTATCATTTCTTGACCATTTTCACTGATTTCTGGAATTAATATATGGCTGTTATAGCGCAGGAAATTATGAGGGGCTAAAGACACAATATTGCCTCAGCAAGATTTAAATCCTTTTTTGAATTTATATTAAAAAATGGATTTACGCTCGTTATTGGCCAAGGAAGAAAAGTGGAATTCAAACCAGCTGCAAGTCTTTTGAAACCTCCATCTTTATTGACAAGAAAAGCTTTTTTAACAGATTCCTTGACCCGCGTATTCCAAATTGAAAATGTAGTTTGAAGGATACCATCATATTGAATAAAACAGACATCTGAATCATTTTCCTTTATTGCGTCATGTAATTTACAAACCAGATTATTTGGAATGAATGGTCCATCACAAGGTACTATGACAATATATTCATTTGAATCGAATAAAGATGATTCGAGAGCGCTATACAATCCAGCAAGAGGTCCCGAATATCTAGAGCCTAAATCCTCAATAATTGGATAACTCAAGCCAAGTAGTGATGTTCTTGATCCACTCAAAAGTACTCTATCAACTTGAGGTTCAATGGATTGAATAACATAATCAATTAGGGGTTTTTCATTCAACTTTACAAAAGCTTTAGAGACAATATTGACGCCCATTCGAGAAGACTTCCCTCCAGCTAAAATAAGGGCACTAAGATTGTTCATTCAGTCGCTCCAAGATTGAAATTTAGTGTGATCTGATGATTTTGGCTCAATCCATTTTTGTTCACCATTTATAACTATTTTCTTCCATAATGTTGCGTGAACTTTGAGGTAATCCATAATAAACTCTGCCGCCCTAAAAGCTTCTAACCGATGCGTAGAAGCAACGCCTACAAAAACAATTTTTTCATTTGGATTCAACGTACCCACCCGATGTATGACAATAACACGCTCAATATTCCATTTATTTGCTGCTTCTTTAACTATATCTTCGATGCACTTCTCCGTCATCCCAGGATAATGCTCTAAAATTAACTTAGACAACACATCGAGATTGCGACCTGCTTCATTACCCTCAAACTCTCTGACTAATCCGCAAAATGTAACTATTGCCCCTATATTAGCTAGATCAAGTCTTAAATTTTCGATTTCCATTTCAATATCAAAATCATTCGACTGAACCCTTACTTCAACTTTCAAAGGGCTCACTTATCCACCAGTAACGGGAGGTAAGAACGCCACCTCATCACCTTCGCTAATTATGTAATCGTTCTTTACTATATTCTTATTTACAGAGACTAGGACGAAAGGCTTAACAAGCTCTTTCCCCAAAATAGGATCCTTGGCATCTAACCATGAGGTTAAATCTTTAATAGAACGGATTTCATCTTTAATTGCCTGATTTTCCTCAATATTATGAGAAATATCTCTCAGTCGGCCAAAAAAAGTAGTCTAAAAATACCTTTCGATGACATTCTAAACTCTCCAGATGCCTGATTTACCGCCAGTTTTTTCAATAAGGCGTACCGGACCAATTACTATACCCTTATCGATTCCTTTACACATATCATAAATAGTCAAAGCACTCACTGAAGCTGCTGTTAAAGCTTCCATCTCAACACCAGTTTTAAAATAGGATTTACAGAAAACTTCTATTCTCAAAACACTTTTGTCTTGTTCGAATTTCACGGATATCTTTGAGATGGGTATAGTGTGACAGAGAGGAATTAATTCCGAACATCTCTTTGCTGCCTGAATCCCGGCAATTCGAGCCGTAGAGAATAAATCACCTTTTTCAAGTGTTTTGTCGCTTATAGCTTTGGCTACTTTTGGCGTTAGATCGACAAGAGCCTCCGCAGTGGCTGTTCTCGCGGTAGGTTCTTTAGACGTAATATCTACCATCTCTGCATCACCCAAATCATTTAAATGAGTTAAGTTTGCCATTTTATCCACATTTAAAATTAAATGAATGTAAAGTTAAAATCTTATCGTGTAGTTTACTTTAATTGAGGCGTCTCTAGTCAAGAGTTTAAAATCCTTAGAATTATTTTCATCAAGCTCCAAGTAATTATTGGTGAATACAACGTACACATTTTCGCCGGCTCTTTTAGTCCAATGAATACGAGAATTAAAACCTAAGTTTTTGGAAATATTGTCATACTGAATCACAGTAACCCATGAAAAATTTTGCAAAAACGACCATGAAAATTTTGTATCAATTTGTCTCAGGACAAATTCACCCTCGGGCAATTCAACATCCCAGTAATTGTAATCAACCGAAAGATCAATCTCAGGGGTCGGTCGAAACCCAACATCTATAGAACCAGAGTCTCTTCTACCTGTGTAGTAATCACCCGAATAGTAGTTCATTTTGAAATCTACTGGTCTAGATTTTGACGAACGAATATAAATACCGTAACGATCCCAACTATATTCTTGTTTCGGAAGGATAATTCCAAGATCTGCAAAAGGTTGATTAATATCCTCATAAATTCCCTCACCAAATCTGACATAAGAAATGTTGAATTTATCTCCAATGTTGGATTCAACATCTATAAGCCTATAAAATTCAGTGGATGATTGCAGTCGCCCAGACTCCTCAAATCTCCATTGAGCGACATCTGCTCCTGAGTAAATTTTACGGATTAGCGAGTTGTTCTTCAGTTGTTTGATATACCCTAAAACACCTCGACGAAGCTGGACACCTCGCCTACTCACAAAACCAAGCGCTGGATTAAAATTCTCGCCCACACTTTGATATTGAATTAAGGCTCGGTAT
Organism: uncultured SAR92 cluster bacterium; assembly: GCA_902604945.1. GTDB lineage: Bacteria > Pseudomonadota > Gammaproteobacteria > Pseudomonadales > Porticoccaceae > AAA300-D14. Next base: position 40,142 of record CACLAG010000008.1, read on the forward strand.
CCATTTGGATTTGGCATAGACAAGGATAAACCAAAGGCCTCCTGACCTTCCTTAATATTTGGAGTAGAACTTTTTTGGTACCACATGTTAGCCTCAAAAATCTGATTTCTTCTAGAGGAATCTCTATAGCGGAAATCAATGCCTGTCAAACTATTGTCTTCGTTTGATCTCGGATTTCCTCTCGTATGGATAAGACCAAGTGTGGCGTTTTGATGTATATTTTTTGATACCCTACCAATCATTAAATCTTTTTGATTAATATCTGCATAGTTATTTTGCTCAACAATTAAAAAGCCTAAATCATATCCTTTTAGGCGACCACTCAATTTTGCTCCACCGATAATATCAACAGGTGAGCCATCTCTGCTAAGTCCAATTTTACGTGA
>CACLAG010000009.1:0-39074 GCA_902604945.1 uncultured SAR92 cluster bacterium
GTCGCGATATGAGCCAAGCAAATTATCTTTGATAAAACCTCAAGATGTCATCAAAGCTGTTTATGAGGTTACCAAGGGGGATGCGATAGTTACCTCAGATGTTGGGCAACATCAAATGTTTGCTGCTCAATATTATCTTTTTGACAAACCTCGAAGATGGATAAATTCAGGTGGCTTGGGAACTATGGGTTTCGGATTACCTGCGGCAATGGGAGCTAAGCTGGCGGAACCCGAAACAGAGGTGGTTTGTGTCACCGGCGAGGGAAGCATTCAAATGTGTATCCAAGAGTTATCAACCTGCACTCAACATAAGCTCCCAATCAAGATCGTAAATTTGAACAACTCAGCTTTGGGTATGGTCCGTCAATGGCAGGATATGCAATATAGCGGTCGTTATGCACAAAGCCTCTATGAAGATTCTTTACCTGATTTCGTTGCCCTTGCAGAGGCTTATGGTCATCTTGGAGTAAAAATTACTGAGTATGACGATATGCAGTGTCAATTAGAGAAGTATTTTGCGTATAAAGATAAGACTGTTTTTATCGACATCTGTGTCGATAAGTCTGAACATGTTTATCCAATGCAGATCCCAGGAGGAGCGATGAGAGATCTTTGGGTGAGCAAAACGGAGAAAACATAATGCGCAGGATAATTTCAATTTTGCTTGAGAACGAATTTGGGGCATTGTCGAGGGTTGTTGGTCTCTTTGCACAACGAGGATATAACATTGATTCTTTGACAGTTGCACCAACAGATGATGAGACGCTTTCTCGGATCACCCTCACAACGAATGGTGATGATAAGATGGTTGAACAGATTATCAAACAGCTTTATAAGCTTATTGACACCTTGAAGGTAATGGAGTTGACTGAGGGCGCTCACGTTGAAAGAGGGTTAATGTTAATAAAGATTAGATCTCAGGATCTTGCGGAGAGAGGTGAAATAAAAAGTTGTGTCGAAATATTTAGGGGTTCAATCGTTGATATAACATCTAAAACTTACACAATACAATTAGTGGGTGATGCCGAAAAATTAGACGCTTTCCTGGAGGCTACGATGCACTTAGATGTTGTCGAAGTTGTCAGAAGTGGTATATCAGGTATCTCGAGAGGAGATAAATATTTAAAGGTCTAAATCACTTTTTTCTTCTTTGATTTGGATTTTTTTTGCATGTTAACTTAGCTGGCTTAATTGCGGGAAGGTGTTATGGATGATGATGGCTTTACACGCGCTATTACTCTTGATGGGGGCATCAATTTTAGAGATTTAGGTGGATATAGGAGTATTGATGGTAAGACCATTAGGTGGAGAAAGCTTTTAAGAAGTGGGCATCTTGCAAACATAACTAAAAATGATATATCCCGCCTTAGTTCGTTTGGTCTGATGGAAATCCATGATTTTCGTAGAGAGAATGAGCAATTGCAGTCCCCAACGGTGGCTGTTCCTTTCAAATTAGTTGACGATTATCAAATGTCGATTGGAGATATTTCAAAGTTTTGGGAATTTCTTGCAGAAGGTAAGCTTTCGTCTGGCTCAGCTCATGAGTTAGTCGTTAATTCATATAAATCATGTATCAAAGATGTTATCCCATCATTCCGAAGATTAATGAGAGCTCTTGTTGACAATGGAGGGCAAACTACATTGTTCCATTGTTCCGCGGGCAAAGACAGAACAGGAATGGCAGCTGCTCTGATTTTGTCTTGTTTGAGCATACCAAGAGAAATAATTGTGGATGACTACCTGCTAACTAAAAAATATTATAATCCAGATAGGCTTATTACCATAATTGAGGGACATCTCAAGGAAGCTAAAATTTCATCTTGGGATAGGGATTGGCTTACTCCATATGTTTCTGTTCATGAGCAAAATATCAATGCATTTCTGGATGCTATTGACATGAGCTTTGGATCGATGAAAGTCTTTCTCAGCGATGGGTTGGCTCTTTCAGATCAAGACATACTTCAGTTAAAAGATAACTTTTTGGAGTGATGAGTTTTAATGGCGTATACTTTCAACTTAGAGTCGTATGCTGACAGGGCGTAAAGTGAAGAAAAATATTAATCAAAAAATTATAGAGATTACCAAAAGCACTGATGTCAAACCCCCGGATTCTTTAAGTGTACGACGAAAGGGCATCTACTTTTTACCAAATCTACTAACCACAGGTGCGCTGTTTGCGGGTTTCTACTCTATTTTATTGAGCTTTGGTGGACAATATGAGTCTGCTGTAATTGCTCTTTTCGTTGCAATGCTTTTTGACGGACTCGATGGAAGAGTTGCAAGATTAACGAATACACAAAGTGATTTTGGTGTTCAGTATGACAGCTTGTCTGACATGGTATCTTTTGGTGTCGCTCCTGCGATAGTTTCATACGGATGGGGTGTTGATGCATTGGGGCAGATTGGTTTTGCTTGTGTTTTTTTGTATGCATCATGTGCCGCTCTTAGATTAGCGAGATTCAATGTTGCCGTGAGTAACTCGTCATCTAGTGATTTCACAGGACTGCCCAGTCCTGTGGCGGCCGCGCTTATCGCCGGGTTTATTTGGTCGACGTCCGCTTCAACCTCATCGTTATGGCTACCATTATTTGGAGCTTTAATTACTGGCTTATCAGGATTGTTGATGGTTTCCAACTTTCGTTATCCAAGTTTCAAAGATTTTGATATGAAAGGACGAGTTCCCTTTTTCAACATTTTTTTGATGGTGGTCACTTTGATTATCATTACAATTGATCCAGCAAATGTTTTATTTTTAATGGCACTTACTTATTCAGCAATTGGGCCTGCAAGAATATTAATAAAATTAGCATTTAATTAATAACAATAATAGATAACGCAAAGCAGTGACTGATGAATTATTGATATGAATTCAGCCAAAGAAAAATTAATCATTTTTGATACTACCTTGCGAGATGGCGAGCAGAGTCCTGGTGCCTCAATGACTAAGGATGAGAAACTCAGAATAGCGAGATTGCTTGAAAGAATGGGGGTAGACGTAATTGAGGCAGGTTTTGCAATCTCAAGTCCTGGTGATTTTGAGGCGATTAAGTTAATCGCAGAAACTATCAAAGATAGCGTTATATGCAGTCTCTCGAGGGCAATAACAGGCGATATTCAAAGGGCTAGTGAGGCCTTAAAAAGCGCAAATTCTGGAAGAATACATACTTTCATCGCAACATCGCCTATTCACATGAAGCACAAGCTTCAAATGCAGCCTGATGAAGTAATTGCTCAGGCTATTGGGGCCGTTAAAACAGCAAGAAATCTAATTGACGATGTTGAATTCTCATTAGAGGATGCAAGTAGAAGCGATTTTGAATTTATGTGTCGCGTTACTGAGGGTGTAATTTCGGCCGGAGCAAAAACAATTAACTTCCCAGACACAGTGGGTTACTCCTCCCCAGGTGAGTACGGTAATATCATAGAGCGCTTAATAAGTTGTGTCCCTAACTCAGACAAAGCAATTTTTAGTGTCCATTGTCATAATGATTTAGGTTTAGCAGTCGCGAACAGTTTGAGTGCTGTTAATTTCGGTGCAAGACAAGTTGAATGCACAATAAACGGTCTTGGTGAGAGAGCGGGGAACGCATCGCTTGAAGAACTTGTCATGGCGTTGAAAACAAGAAATGAGTTGTATCCTGTCACGACCTCAATTGACCCTTCATATATCGTGCCCATATCGAAACTTGTCTCGAGTATTACTGGTTTTCCTGTTCAACCAAATAAAGCAATTGTCGGCGCGAATGCATTTGCTCATGAATCTGGTATTCACCAAGATGGCGTGCTAAAAATGAGAGAAACTTATGAAATCATGAAGGCAGAGGACGTTGGATGGACAAAAAATAAGCTTTCATTAGGAAAATTATCGGGAAGAGCAGCTTTCGCTGCAAGGATTGCTGAACTTGACATCACGCTAGATGACAAGAATGAATTTGAGCGAGCATTTAAACAATTTAAAAATTTGGCCGACAAAAAAAGGGAAATTTTTGATCAAGATTTGCAGACTCTGATATCAGATGTGCAGTTTGGTTCTGATGAAATCAGATATTCATTAATTGATTTGGAGATAAAAACAAAGCTTGGACACTCTCCGGAGGCAAAAATAATTGTCGGATATGAGGGGCAGGTATATGCGTCGGAGGCTACAGGGGATGGAGCCGTAGATGCAATCTTTAATGCGATTGAAAAGTTAGTCAATAGTGGCACTAGCTTAAAGGTTTACTCGGTTAATGCAGTTACTCAAGGCACTGATTCGCTAGGTGAAGTATCTGTAAGGCTGCAAAAAGATGAAAGAATTGTAAATGGGCAAGGTGCGGACACAGATATATTAATTGCAAGTGCTAAGGCGTACTTGAACGCCCTTACTTTGATGCAGACTCCTGATAGAGTTCATCCCCAATTTGGAGGAATTTAATATACAAAAATGGATCTAAAATCGTATTTTGATGTTTTTGGTATCACTATGTATGTTGAGCGAGATAGGTCTTCTGAGATTAATGTTAAACAAGAAAAAAGTAACGAAATACTAACCTCAGCAAATATTGAGCCCGGAATATGTTTATGTACTATCACTGACAAAACCCTGTCTAAGATGGAAAGTAGCTTACTTAAAGATATCATTAGGTCATTAAATAAAACATCGCCATTTAGTAGTAAGTCCTCTCAATTAACGGTATCAGAAAGTTTAGAGGATATCGCCGAGAATATTAGAGCTATTTTGACAGCGTCTAGTATAGACAACTTATTGATTTTTAGTGAAATGGGGTATAGCCGAGGGGAAAATAACGACTCCATTTCGGATCAGATTAGTCAAAAAATCACTACTATTATGCTACCGTCACTTAAAAGTTTAATGGACAAACCTGAACTCAAAAAAGGCGTTTGGGAGAAAATTAAGCATCTGAAAAATGTCGATATAAACTAGATGAACTGAGGTAAATTATTGGCTTTATTGCTCAAAAAGTTCAACTATATTGATCTGAAAAGTATTCTAGATATTCAAAAGAATGAGACACGGCCATATTGGTCGGAGAGGCAAATACTAGATGTTCGTGATGATATCTATGTTCTGAAAGATAAAACAATTACTTTAGGTTTTATTGTAATTAAAAAGATCTCTCCCGATGCAGAAATCCATAATTTAATTATTAAAGATAATTACCGGAATCAAGGTCTGGGCAAATTCCTTGTTAAACGCATGTTAGACACATTAGAAGAATCGATAACCAGAATTTATTTGGAGGTTGCAGCAAATAACGAGCCTGCACTAAGGCTTTATAGAGCTCTTGGTTTTACTGAGATTGGGAGACGGCATGGATACTATAGCGGGGACAAATTGCAGCGCAATGCAATTACAATGCGTTTAGACGTTTAAAAGGTATGCCTTGTTGTCCCAAAAATAGTGAGTTATCCTAATTCCAGACATCGATATTTTTTAGATAATCTATTAATTGGGAGTTTTATGGATATTGAAATTTTGTATTGGTATTGGTTTGTTGTTGGTTTAGTTCTAGTTATTGCTGAAATCTTTATTCCCAGTTTTACGATACTTTGGTTTGGTGTCGGCGCGATCCTTGTAGGTATCTCAATGCTTCTTTTTGACCTACAAATGGGAATGCAAATATTGCTATGGACAATTTTTTCGGTTATCAGCACTGTAATCTGGTTTAAAGTGATGAGACCATTTATGGCAACAAGAAAGAGACAGCCAAAGTTTCTTAGGTCTGCAATTGGTGAAACTGGAGTCGTCACAAAAATCCCAGCTGGACAGACCTTCGGAAGAGTAAGATTTTCAACTCCCGTCCTAGATAAAGATGAATGGAGTTTTGTTTTTGATGGGGAAGTAAAACTAGGCGAGAGTTTAGAAATTAAAGAAGTGTTGAATGATCATTTAGTAATGAAGAAATAAAAAACTTATAGGAGATTTATGATGGATTTTGGTGGTTTAGTAATTGTATTAGTCGCTTTTTTAGCGGTATTAGTAACGCTATTTCAAGCCGTACGAATGGTGCCACAAGGTTCTAAATGGGTAGTGGAGAGACTTGGAAAATTTCACAGAGCACTCAGCCCGGGTTTGAATTTATTAGTACCCTTTATTGATAGAGTAGCTTTTAAAGCGACAACAAAAGATATTGTTCTGGAGATACCCTCCCAAGAGGTCATTACAAAAGATAACGTTGTGATAGTTGCAAATGCAGTCGCATACATAAATATTCTTAATCCTGAGAAAGCAGTCTATGGTGTTGAGGATTATGAACTGGCGATTAGAACGCTTGTTCAAACGTCTTTGAGATCAATTGTTGGAGAGATGACTTTAGATGATGCACTGTCATCTCGAGAGCAAATAAAGGCTAAATTAAAAACACAAATTTCTGATGATATCGCTTATTGGGGTATTACTCTTAAAACTGTTGAAATTCAAGATATTCAACCATCTGGAACCATGCAGCAGGCCATGGAGGAGCAGGCGGCAGCAGAAAGACAGCGACGAGCAACTGTAACTCGAGCAGATGGAGAAAAAACAGCAGCTATTTTGGAGGCTGATGGACGTTTAGAGGCTTCTCGTAGAGACGCAGAAGCCAAAGTTGTCCTAGCAGAGGCAACAAAAACAGCACTTTCCAAAGTCAGTGACGCTATTAAAGATAAAGAATTACCAGCTATGTATCTTCTTGGAGAGAAATATGTAGAAGCGGTAAGTGATATTTCGCAATCATCAAATTCAAAGATCATTGTACTTCCTTCAGACATCCCGGCAGCTGTCAGAGGAATAATGAATAATTCAAAATAATTAAGGATAGTAAGTTTGAATAAAATTACACTCTTTTTATCGATGTGCCTTTTGGCGAGTTGCGTGAGTAATGATGTATCTGAAAAGAATGATGTTGCAATAATAGATACTCGTGGTGTTGATATGGATGTATATAGAAACGATCTTTTAGACTGTTCATCTTTTTCTAAAAATATTGATGTTACCGAGCGAACAATTGAGGAGGGTGCTTTAAGTGGAGTAACAGGCGCTGCGGTGGGAGCACTACTTGGAGGAAAGGAAGGCGCTAAAAAGATCGGTGGCTCAGCTGGGATATTAGGTGCAGTGGAAGGAAATGTTGAAGCGAGATATGAGCAATCAAAGATAATTAAAAACTGCCTCAGAGGAAGGGGATATAAGGTATTAAATTAGTGGACGATGCCGATATTTTCCAGTTTATAGAAAGAACTTATGATCAAGGTTTTGTCTGGGGATTGGTTGATAAAAATGAGGAATGGGCTCTTGTAGAGTCTACTAAATACGACAACATTTTTGTAATGCCTTTTTGGTCTAGCAACGAGATTCCAAAGAAAGTGTGTACGGGTGAGTGGTCTGAATACAAACCGCATCAAATTGCAATAGAGACGTTTTTGGATGATTGGCTTGTGGGTATGCATAGCGACGTATTTCTTGCGGGATTAGACTGGAGTGAATCATTAGACGGTGTTGAGTATGAGCCTCTTGATCTACTTGAGTACTTCGATAATCAATAAAGACGACCGTTACCAAAGAGTAGACTCATGATTTTTTAAGGTAGAGTTAAAATCTCTTTAGAACAGTTATTTAGAAGAGCTCTCTAAGGTTTTTAACCTTTCTAATATTCCTATACCTATGTATTTCTGCCATAAATTATCGTTAGATATTTTACTTATTTAAACGCTATTTTGATCGAGAATCTAAAAGAGGGCGCAGAAATTTCCCTGTGAATGAATTACTATTTTTTGCGAGATCTTCTGGAGTTCCCTCGCCGACAACTAAGCCTCCTCCAGATCCACCTTCGGGACCAAGATCGATGATCCAATCGGCTGTTTTGATGACATCCAAGTTATGTTCTATAACGATAATTGTGTTTCCATGATCTCGAAGACGGTGCAAAACTGTTAGGAGTTGATCTATATCTTGGAAGTGCAGCCCTGTTGTTGGTTCATCTAAAATATACAGTGTTTTACCTGTGTCTCTTTTTGATAACTCTTTAGAAAGCTTAACTCTCTGAGCTTCCCCACCAGATAAGGTAGTTGCAGATTGACCCAAAGTTATATAAGAAAGACCAACATCCATAAGTGTTTGGAGCTTCTTTGAAATAACTGGCACTGCCTCAAAAAATATGTGAGCATCTTCAATTGTCATTTGCAGGATTTCATGAATATTCTTGCCCTTATAAATGACATCTAGCGTTTCTCTGTTGTACCTTTTGCCTTCACACACATCACAAGGCACATATATGTCAGGCAAAAAGTGCATTTCTACTTTTGTTACGCCATCTCCCTGACAGGCTTCACAGCGGCCACCCTTAACATTAAAACTAAATCTTCCTGGCGTATATCCTCGAGAGCGAGCCTCTTGTGTTGCTGCAAAGAGTTCTCTCACTGGCGTGAAGATCCCAGTGTATGTAGCTGGATTTGATCTTGGAGTTCGTCCTATTGGGCTCTGATTAATGTCAATACACTTATCTAAGTGACCTAACCCTGAAATTGTTTCATGCGCAGCTGCTTTCATAGTTGTCGCTTTGTTGAGTGCTGTAGCTGCCACAGGGAAAAGCGTTCCATTTATCAATGTTGATTTGCCAGATCCTGAGACACCAGTTATACATGTAAATAGCCCAACTGGAATTTTTAAACTGATACAGTTTAAGTTGTTGCCACTGGCACCTATTATTTGTAGAAATTTATTATTGGGATGATGCCTTACCTCAGGGACATTTATTTTTCTCTTTCCAGACAAAAAATTACCGGTGATTGATTCTTCTTTGTCACAAATGTTTTGCACAGTGCCTTCGGCTATAATTTCCCCGCCATGGATGCCGGCGCCAGGGCCTATGTCAAGAATATGATCAGCGGCCATTATTGCATCTTGGTCATGTTCAACCACAATGACGGTATTACCAAGATCTCGCAATCTAATAAGTGTTTTTAAAAGTCGTTCATTATCTCTTTGATGTAACCCGATTGATGGTTCATCTAAAATATAGAGCACGCCAACGAGTCCCGCACCAATTTGACTGGCAAGTCTGATTCTTTGTGCTTCTCCCCCTGACAGAGTTTCGGCACTTCTATCCAAGGATAAATAATTTAGACCAACATCAACTAAGAAATTTAGTCTTTCACTAATTTCTTTGATGATTTTTTCACCAATCTCACCCTGCCTGCCAACCAATTCCAATGATTGAAAATACGTCGCAGTCTCAGAAACTGGAAGACAAACGATGTCTTCGATTCGTTTATCTTTAATGAAAACGTTGCGGGCAGATTTTCTTAGCCTTGTTCCATCACACGTTGGACAGCTGGTGGAAGTCATATATTTAGCGAGATCATCCCTGACAGACTGAGATTCGGTTTCTCTAAATCTTCGCTCCATATTTGGGATTACTCCCTCAAAATTATGCTTTCTTCTGAACCGAGTTCCTTTGTCGCTAACATAAAAAAAAGCGATCTCTTCATCTTTGGTACCAAATAATATTTTATTCTGATGCACCTCAGATAGTTGATTCCATGGAGTGCTTATATCAAAATCATAATGGGTGGCTAGCGAGTTTAAAAGATTATAGTAAAACAAATTTCGTCTGTCCCATCCCCTGATCGCGCCTTCCGAAATTGAAATATCTGGATGCTGAATTACTCTCTCAACGTCAAAAAATTGATGAACTCCTAATCCATCGCACGTGGGGCAGGCACCCGATGGACTATTGAAAGAAAATAGCCTCGGTTCGAGTTTATTAACACTATAATTACAAACCGGGCACGCAAATTTGGCTGACATGAGGCGATCTGCCTCTTTCCCATCCATGAAGGCGATAATAACTACACCCTCAGATAGTGATAGCGCTGTTTCAATAGACTCAGCTATTCTCAGACTGTTATCTGGATTGGGCTTAAATCTATCAACGACAACTTCAATCGTGTGTTTTTTATTTTTGTCTAGCTTTGGTGGTGTTTCTAGGTCAACTACCAATCCATTAATACGAGCCCTCAGAAAGCCCTGACGTTTAAGATTATCAAAAATATGTAAGTGCTCGCCTTTCTTCTGTTTCACTATCGGCGCTAAAAGCATTAGGCGTTCATTGGGATTAATTTCTAAAACTTGATCTACCATTTGACTTACAGTTTGTGCTGATAGTACAAGTCCATGATCTGGGCATTTTGGCTCTCCAGCTCGCGAAAAGAGCAGTCTTAGATAATCGTACACCTCAGTAATCGTACCAACTGTTGATCTTGGATTATGTGAGGTTGATTTTTGTTCGATCGATATTGCCGGTGAGAGACCCTCGATATGATCAACATCTGGTTTTTCCATCATCGATAAAAATTGTCTAGCATATGTCGATAAAGACTCTACATAGCGCCTTTGTCCCTCGGCATATATTGTGTCAAACGCGAGCGACGATTTACCGGAACCAGAGAGTCCAGTAATTACAATAAATTTATCTCTGGGCAGATCTAGGTTTATATTCTTTAAATTATGTGTTCTTGCACCACGAATTTGAATGTTGCTCATGTTTTAAAATCTTCGTTGATGGCTCCTGTATCGTTTAGCTACGCAGGAATATTATGTATAGACTTAAGTTGTTTTTTTAAATGTATTTTCCAACGTTAATCTTGCTGATATTATAGACGAGTTATCTAGTTCAAAGTTTTTCAATATGAAATCACGTGATTCCTGTCCGCGACAGAAAGTAGTAGTTCTGTCCATTGCGCTCATTTTTAGCTTTAGGATGCTAGGATTATTTATGATAATTCCGGTTCTTGCGCTTCAGGAAAACACTTATCAAAACTTTAGCCCATTTTTGGTGGGCCTCGCACTTGGGTCATATGGCTTGACTCAAGGGTTACTACAGATTCCTTTTGGAATATTATCAGATAGATATGGACGTAAAAAATTAATCTATTTCGGACTAATTTTGTTTACGATTGGAAGCTTAATAGCTGCAAGAGCAGAGACACTTGAGGGTATTATTTTAGGAAGAGCCTTTCAAGGTGCGGGTGCAATTTCAGGGACACTCCTAGCGCTTTTGGCGGACTTCACCGGTGAAAAAGTGAGATCAAAAGCGATGGCATTTGTAGGTGGTTTCATTGGAATGTCATTTATGCTTGGAATGATTCTTGGACCGCTTTTGTCTCAAAGTTTCGGTATGAGCATGATTTTTAAATTAACTGCTTTTTTGGGATTAGTGGGTATCATGATTATGTTTATTTTTGTTCCTGAGTGTAGTTCGAAATATCATAATTTAGAGGTAAGTTTGGACTCATCGATATTGCGTTCTACATTTTTGGATACGAATCTTATGAGACTCAACCTGAGTGTCTTCATGCTTCATTTTTTACTGATGAGCTATTTTGTTATTTTACCAGTCACACTAATCGATGAGTTAGGGCATACTGAGGAGTATCTTCCTTTTCTATACTTTATCCTGATTGGTGGGGGCTTTTTTGTTATGTTGCCTTTTATGATATGGAGCGAAAAGTTTCATCGACAGCGAGTGCTTCTTCTATGCTCAATAGGTTTGCTGTCTTTAACAATGTTTTTAATGCCTTATTGGAATGATTACTTGTTAACCATGACCTCAATTCTAGTTTTCTTCAGTGTGTTTAATTTGCTCGAGGCTCTTCTACCGTCATGGATCAGTAAGCTAAGCCCCCCAGGGAGAAGAGGATCTGCCCTAAGTTTGTTTTCTACATGTCAATTCCTTGGAACTTTTTTTGGAGGATTAATAGGTGGTTTTGTAATCCAGGAGTTTAATTCAATCCAAATTTTTAGTTTTTTCGGGTCGCTAATAATATTATGGTTTGGACTAATTTGGAGATTTGGAAACATCGAGCCATTGCAGACGATTGTTTTAGATATAACCAGTAAAAAATCTAAAGATTTATTAAAAATAATTTCAAAGCAAGAGGGAATAGAAGATATACTCGTCACTGACGAAGATTCCGTGGCTTACGTAAAAATAAATAAAGTAAGATTTGATTTTAAGCGTTTTGATGATTTGATGTTTTTGGGAGATGGTAATGGCAAGAGGAATTAACAAAGTAATTTTGGTTGGAAACTGTGGGCAGGATCCTGAAACTCGGGTGATACCCGCTACTGGGGCTGCTGTAACTAATCTAAGTATCGCAACCTCCGAATCTTGGAAAGACAAAACAAGTGGGGAGCAGCAGGAACGAACTGAGTGGCACCGAATAGTATTTTTTAATCGGCTTGCTGAGATTGCGGGTGAGTATGTAAGAAAGGGCTCAAAGCTATATGTCGAGGGTTCACTTAGGACCAGAAAATGGCAGGGACAAGATGGTCAGGATAGATATACAACCGAGATTGTCGGTAGTGAAATGCAAATGCTAGACAGCCGCGCCTCAGGGCCATCAGGAGACTTTACAAGTTCTACTAACTCCTCTCCTAACAATGATTTCAGCAGCCAAAAAATTATAGAACCTCAGGGCACTGGTGCCCAGAGTCTTGACGCTTTTGACGATGACATTCCATTCTAATTAAAAGAGAGGTTAAGGTATGGGAATTGAAGTGGGACAAGTTATTCCAAAAGGAACATTTACTATAATGGGTGAAAAAGGTCCGCAGGTTATAAGTTCAGAGGAAATATTTCTTGGTAAAAAGGTGGTTTTGATGGCTGTGCCAGGTGCCTTCACACCTACCTGTGCAATATCTCATCTGCCAGGTTTTGTTGCAAAATTTGATGAAATGATTAACTTAGGCGTGGACTCTGTAGCTTGTTTGGCTGTGAATGATGTTTTTGTAGTCGATGCTTGGTCCAAGGCATCCAATGCGGAAAATCTTTTAATGCTGGCTGATGGAAATGCTGACTATACTAAGGAATTAGGTTTGCTTCTAGATGTCTCTGGATTTGGAATGGGCTTAAGAAGTCAGAGATACGCAATGGTTGTGGAGGATAGTAAAGTTTTATATTTAGGTGTTGATCCAGAAGGTGTTGATAAATCAAGCGTTGAGTCAGTGCTTAAGTTTTTACAGTAACCAAAATCAGTCAGATAAACTTAACTTAAAGTTGACCTTCCTCTAGGGCATGTACTTCTCGATGATTAATGTTGAGTTCGTTCCGCCAAAACCGAAGCTATTGGACATGATCCTCGTGACGTCCATATCCTGTCTCGCTGTAAGAATTGGAATCTCTTGAGCTTCGGGATCCATACTTGTGATGTTTGCTGACGCGACTAGAAAACCTTTTTCTAGCATAATCATAGAAAATATAAGTTCATGGACTCCCGCTGCGCCGAGGCTATGACCGGACAGTGATTTTGTTGAGCTGATTTTTGGACAATCATCACCAAAGACATTTTTGATGGCTTTTAGCTCTGCGAGATCTCCGACAGGTGTGCTGGTGCCATGAGTGTTTATGTAATCAATAACTCCTTTGCTGTCAGACATTGCCATTTCCATACATCTAGCAGCGCCCTCGCCAGATGGAGCGACCATATCTGCGCCATCTGAAGTTGCACCGTAACCAGTGATTTCACAAATAATATTTGCTCCTCTTTTTAATGCATGCTCTAGCTCTTCAACGATAACGCATCCACCTCCTAATGAAGGAGCGAATCCATCTCGATTTATATCATATGCTCGAGAGGCTAACTCTGGACTCATATTATATTTGCTAGTGAGAGCACCCATAGCATCAAACATAGCCGCCATTGACCAATGCATTTCCTCTGCTCCCCCGGCCAAAATAACTTGTTGCTTTCCCAGCTGGATGAGTTCTCGGGCATGTCCTATACAATGCGCGCTGGTAGCACAAGCAGATGATAGTGAGTAATTAACTCCCTTGATTCCGAGAGGAGTAGCAACACAGGCAGAAACTGTGCTTGCCATAATCTGTGTAACTCTATAAGGCCCGGCTCTTTTTACGCTTCGTTCTCTCATAATATCAATTGCATCAACAAATGATTCGCCAGAAAGTCCGCCTGAGCCCATTATTAATCCTGTATTGATATCTCGCACTACACTATCATCTAGACCAGAATCTTCAATTGCTTTAATTGCTGATATGTAGCCATATGCAGCTGCATTCCCCATAAAACGAAGTGTTTTCCTATCGATATATTCGGCTGGATTTAGATCAATAACTCCACCAACGTGACATTTGAGACCCATTTGTTCGAAGTCTTGTCTATATCTAATCCCTGAGTTACCATTGTAAAGTGCATTCTCAACTGTCATTTTGTCATTGCCTAAGCATGAGACGACCCCATAGCCAGTTATCACAGCACGTTTCATTAACCGATCCTCATTAAAATTTTGTTTAAAAATTTTCTGTATCTTCGAAAAGTCCGACTTTCAAATTTTTAGCAAAGTAAATCTCTTTTCCGTCAACATAGACGCTTCCATCTGCGATGCCCATCACTAATTTTCTTTGAATTAACCTCTTTAGGTCTAACTTATACGTAACTTTTTTCGCTGATGGAAGAATCTGACCAAAAAATTTCACTTCACTTGCACCAAGAGCTCTCCCGCGTCCTTTGTTACCATTCCAAACCAAGAAAAAACCTACTAATTGCCAAAGTGCATCCAGCCCAAGGCAACCTGGCATTACTGGATCTCCATGAAAGTGACAGTCAAAGAACCATAGATCAGGTGTTATGTCCATTTCTGCCTCTATGTATCCAAGCTTGTTACTTCCCTCTGTATTATTAATTTGCGTTATTCTGTCAATCATTAACATCGGAGGAGCTGGCAATTTAGCACTATTTTTACCAAACACATTTCCTTTAGAGACATCTAAAAGTTCTTGCTTTGAGTATGATGTTTTCTGACTAGGCACAATAGATAGTATGTCATTTAGTAAACTGATATCTTGAGAAGTATATAACAACAAAAGACATAAAAGTATTTTTTCCGATCACGAGGGTTAGTTACATTAAGCTCTCCACTCCGGATGATGATGAACTTAAGGATTCTTAGAAACAGCAATGAAAAGAAATTTTTTAAAAGTGGTTGAGAAAGACTTCGATATCGTGAATAGCCTCATAATCGAGTATCTCGAGTCAGATGTTGGGTTGGTTGAGAATATAGGTCATTACATCGTTGATGCAGGTGGTAAGCGATTCCGCCCGCTTTTGGTGCTTTTATCGGCTCTTGCGAACGGTTACAAAGGAGCAGACCACACCAAGATGGCAGTAATTGTTGAGTTCATCCACACTGCGACACTTCTTCATGACGATGTTGTTGATGTGGCAAGTCTTAGGAGGGGAAGACAGACAGCAAATGTTCAGTGGGGGAATGCTCCAAGTGTGCTTGTTGGGGATTTTTTATACTCCAGGGCATTTCAATTACTAGTTCAAGTGGCTGATATGTCGATAATGCGCGTAATGGCCGATGCAACTAATGTTATTTCTGAGGGTGAGGTTAAACAGATGTCCAACGCGGGCAATGCTGAGCTTGCAGAGATCACGTATCGAGATGTCATTTATAGAAAAACTGCAAAATTATTTGAGGCCGCGTGTCGTGTCGGTGCAATTCTCGCTAATGTGGAGGAGGCTGACATGTTGGAATTTGGTAAACATTTGGGGATGGCCTTTCAAATCACTGACGATTTACTTGATTATCATGGAACTAGGGAAGTTATTGGCAAGAACATTGGTAGTGATTTGGCTGAAGGGAAGATGACGTTGCCGTTAATTTATACTCGAGATAATGGTAATGAGAAAATATCCAAACTCATTAGGAAGTCCGTTGCTACCAAAAGTGCTGAGGGTTTTGAGTTGATTTTGGACGAGATAGAGAAGAGTGGTGGGCTATTGTATTGTCAGGCACAAGCGGAAAGCGAGGTTAGACTTGCCAAGAACTCATTGAAAGCTTTGCCAAGCACAAAATATAAAGATGCATTAATTGAATTAGCTGACTTCTCAATTCAACGTATCAGGTGATCGAGTATAAAGCACTCCTTGATTCATTTGAAACTATCCAAGTAACAGTCGATGTTCAGACTGTCAAATATGTAGAGCTAAAAAAATAGTTGAAATTATCTTTCATTGACCTCACATAGTGTTTATAGAAGTCATTTTGGTCGAACTATGAACATTGAAAAATTAACGAATCAGCTACAGAAAGCAGTATCAGAAGCACAGTCAGTTGCTGTTGGTAGGGATCACAGTGAGGTTGAGCCTATTCATATCTTGGTGGCGCTTCTAAATCAGGAGGATAGCAGCGCATGTTCGGTTTTAAAAAAGGCTGCATTTAGTATTGGTGATATAAAAAATGAATTAGAAGATAGGCTCGAAAAACTCCCAAAATTGAACAAGCCTTCAGGAGAGGTAATAATTTCAAAAAATCTCGTAAAGGTTTTAAATCTTGCAGATCGAGCCGCTCAAAAAAAGAATGATAAATTTATATCTAGCGAGGTATTTCTTGAAGCATTGATAGATGAGAAAGGCCAGATCGCAGGCGTTCTTTCGAACCACGGAAGTTTAGATGCTATCAGACAAGCTATCAAGGAAGTTAGAGGTAATGAACAAGTGGACAAATCAACTTCAGAAAGTGAGAGAGAAGCGCTCCAAAAGTTCACCATTGATTTAACAGAGAGAGCAGAGCTGGGTAAATTAGACCCAGTTATTGGAAGAGATGATGAAATTAGAAGAACCATCCAGGTTTTACAGAGAAGGACAAAAAACAATCCTGTTTTAATTGGTGAACCCGGGGTTGGAAAAACTGCGATAGCGGAAGGTTTAGCACAAAGAATTGTGAATGCAGAAGTTCCTGAGGGTTTAAAGAGTAAGAGAGTTTTGACGCTTGACCTTGCTGCTTTGTTGGCAGGATCAAAGTTTAGAGGAGATTTTGAGGAGAGACTCAAGGCTGTATTGAAAGAAATATCCAGTCAAAATGGTCAAATTATTCTTTTTATTGATGAGCTCCACAATCTTGTCGGGGCTGGGAAAGCGGACGGTGCCATGGATGCAGGAAACATGTTAAAGCCAGCTTTGGCTCGAGGAGAGCTCCACTGTGTTGGTGCAACGACTTTAAACGAGTATAGACAATTTATAGAAAAAGATGCTGCTCTCGAGCGACGCTTTCAAAAAGTACTCATTGATGAACCAAACATAGAGGACACCGTAGCGATTTTGCGTGGATTGAAAGAACGATACGAAGTTCACCACGGAATTGATATTACCGACAGTGCTATTATTGCCGCAGCACAACTCTCAAATCGGTATATAACCGATAGACAATTACCTGATAAAGCAATTGACCTGATTGATGAGGCAGGTAGCCGAATAAGAATGGAGATGGATTCTAAGCCAGAGCATTTGGATCGCCTTGATAGACGATTAATTCAACTAAAGATTGAACTGCAAGCTATGAAGAAAGATACAGATGATGCCTCAAAAAAGAGAAGAGAAAAGTTAGATCAGCAAATTAAAGAATTGGAGCGGGAGTTTGCCGATCTAGATGAAGTCTGGACGGCTGAAAAGGCATTGTTGCAGAACTCTGCAAAAATTAAGGGTGATCTAGAGCAAGCTAAAATGGATCTAGATAGAGCCAAAAGAGCGTCCAACTTGGAAAAAATGGCTGAAATTCAATATAGCGTAATTCCTGATCTGGAAAAACAAATCGGTGAGCTTAATGTCCAGAACGAACATGCAAAGAAGCTGTTGAAAAACAAAGTAACTGAAGATGAAGTTGCTGAGGTAGTAGCAAGATGGACGGGTATACCTCTTGCAAAAATGTTGGAAGGAGAAAAAGAAAAACTGATGCGAATGGAATCAATGTTGCATGAACGACTGATAGGTCAAAATGCGGCGATATGTGCTGTTTCTAACTCAATAAGACGCTCGCGTGCTTGTCTTGCAGATCCATCTAAACCTAATGGATCCTTCCTTTTCCTTGGGCCAACAGGAGTCGGTAAGACTGAGTTATGTAAAAGTCTGGCCGAGTTTTTGTTTGATAGTGAGGACGCATTGATTCGCATAGACATGTCTGAGTTTATGGAGAAACATTCAGTAGCGCGTTTAATTGGAGCGCCTCCAGGATATGTGGGATATGAAGAGGGTGGTTATCTTACTGAAGCTGTGCGCAGAAAACCTTACTCCGTGCTTTTATTGGATGAAATTGAAAAAGCTCATAGCGATATTTTTAATTTACTTTTGCAAGTTTTGGACGATGGAAGATTAACAGACAGTCAAGGAAGAACTGTTGACTTTAAAAACACTGTTATTGTTATGACTTCAAACTTGGGCTCTGATGTAATTCAGATGTTGTCGGGCGAGGAGGATTACGAAGTAATGAAATCGGCAGTAATGGATGTCGTTAATTTGAATTTTAGACCGGAATTTATTAACCGTGTTGACGAGGCTATCGTTTTCCATCCTCTCAAGAAAGATGAAATAAAGAAAATCTCTCAGATACAAGTAAAGTTATTAGCTGACAGGTTAGAAGAGCAGGATATCTCTCTTGATATCGAAGACTCAGTTTATGAAAAGATTTCAGACTTGGGTTTTGATCCAACCTACGGTGCAAGGCCTTTAAAAAGATCTATACAGAACTTGATTGAAAATCCTCTTGCTAAGAAAATCTTGAACGGCGATTTTACAGCAGGAAGCAGTATTTCTTGTACCATCAAAGATGGGCAGATCGTATTTAATTAGTGAGTTGATAATATTTAAATTTCACTAGACCTTTATATTATTTATCATTTTTGAACTGTTCGGGGTCCATAAACATTAATTTAATGACCAGAGATCCCCCGACGGGTTCAGCGGCCATCATTAGAACATTCATTTCCTCACCAATCTTCATTCCACTTGGAATATTAAATAGGATTCCACCCGTGTCTTGATTCGTGAGAGTCCTTAAATCTTTGAGCTCTGGATCCCGCCTAGCTTCGTTTTCAAATTTTTGCAGCATTATCTTTAATGACGCCTCAAAATTTGGAAAATTAAATTGGCCTCGGTATTCGCTTCTTTCAAGTTGAAGTTTAATTGGCAGCTTTATTCCTGTTTTCTCCGAGGACAGGTGACCAGATGGAACGAGTGCACCCTGCTTTAACTCTTTGAATAACTTCTTTGCTTCTTCTGTTTTTTGCTTTACGAATCCTGCTATTAAAAGATTCGCACCCAAATTAAACAGTTTTCGGGAGTCAATATCAAAGCTTTTAGCGTCTGTCATTGTTTTATACCATTTATTGAATCAAGTCATATCTATCGTTCAAGGAATCAAGGATTTCTTGTCTAGGATTATCTGAAAGTTCTATATTGCTATTAGTAATTTTGGACGCAATGCTTAAGTAAGTTTCTGAAACAGTCATCATTACTTCTTGAGGAAGTTCGTTATCTCTCGCAAGAGCATACCTTTCCTCCATGCGATCTTTGTTAACAAGAATATCTGGATCTGCAAAGTGTGATAAAAGTAATTTGCGGAATACCTCTTTCGAATTTTCAATTATCTTTCCATTTTGATAATGATCACCATCCCAAATTCTCGAAGAATCTGGAGTCCCTACTTCATCCATGTATATAAGTTTCTCTTTTCCATTGGCATCCTTGACATAACCAAATTCGAATTTAGTATCAACAAAGATTTGATTCAACTTTGCTAACTCATCGCTTATAGCATTGAATCCTTCTCTCAACAGTTTTTCATATAAATCAATGTCTTCCATGCATTTAAACTTAAATGCTGAGAGGTTAGCTTCGATGTCACTTCGAGATATATTTACGTCGTCTATCGCGGGAACGCCTCTAAGATTTTCTAGAATACCTTTCGTTGATGGTGTGATCAGAAGTTCACTGAGTTTTTGGTCCTTCTGCAAATCATTTTCTAATTCAATCCCGCATATACTTCTTTCCCCTTTCACATAACTTCTCCACATTGAGCCGGTAATGTATTGCCTGCAAATCGCTTCAATCATAACGGGCTTTGCTTTTTGAACAATCCAAACAAGCGGGTGCGGCACGTCAAGAATATGACTATCAGCTAAACCTAGAGACTTAAACATTTTGAACCAATGATTCGAAATTGCGTTGAGAGAGGCCCCTTTACCAGGGACTCCTTGCATATTGCCCTCTCCCCTCCAAATGCACTCAAAAGCCGATATTCGGTCACTTATAACCATGACAGCAAGATCTGATTCTGGTGCTATTGGATAATTCTTTTCGTCTATGAGCCTTTTGCTATCTTCAGGGGACAACCAATAGACAGATCTAACTTTCCCCGAATGCACTGGTAAATTGGTTTTAATTCGAAGATCATTACCTTGTGCAAGGACTTTTTCTGAAAAGTTCATACTTTAATTCCAAGTTCTGTTTTAGACTGAGTTAGCGAAGTTTAGCAACACAGTAATATGTTGGTAAAGATGAAAATATTATAAGGAGATGTATTGAATATTAAGACAGTTTTAATTACTGGTGGAACTGGTTTTATAGGCTCAAAGCTTCGTGACAGATTATTTCAGAAGGGTATAAAGGTAATTGTTTTGACTCGATCTCCAGCAAAATATCAAAAATTATTGATATCAGATTTAGAGTTAATTTCAGATATGTCTGATCTGGACCCGACTGTAACAATTGATTGCATCATTAATCTTGCGGGCCAAAGGATTGACTCGAGAAGGTGGAACACTAAAGTCAAGAGTCAAATATATGACAGCCGCGTAGGTCTCACAAATCAGCTATTTAAGCATTTCGAAAAAGCCTCTTCATATCCCAAGTTGGTTATCAGTGCATCGGCAATTGGATTTTATGGGAGCTCAAGAAAAGCGGTGGATGAGTCAGCAGCCGGTAATGGTGGATTCTCGCATCGACTATGCTCAGCTTGGGAACAGGCAGCGAACAATTTTTTAAAGCTAAATTCTCGAGTATGTTGTTTAAGGTTCGGCATCGTGCTTGGTAATGGTGGCGCATTGAAGAAAATGTTGCCGGCTTTCAGGCTTGGTCTTGGAGGCAAGTTTGGCGATGGCTCGCAAAAAATGTCTTGGATTCATATTGATGATGTTATTGAAGGGATTATTTTCTGTATGAATAATCCAAAAATGAATGGAGCAATAAACTTTGTTTCTCCCAATCCTGTATCTAATGAAGTTTTTGTCAGCACTTTATCGAAATCTTTGAAGATGCCTTCGATTTTTAGTCAACCTAAATTTCTAATTAAATTGCTTTTCGGAGAGATGGGTGAAGAGCTTTTTCTTTCGGATCAAAATGTGATGCCTGAAAAGTTAATGTCAAATGGGTTTCCTTTTAAGTATAGTAAAATTTCTGAGAGCTTAGAAAATTGTGTCAATAAAAAAGGATTTTGAGAGTACATAAACATTCTCTATTAAAATTTAAAATGACTGATAGTTCACTGACAAAAACAATTCTTATTACCGGAGCATCAGAGGGTATCGGTGCAGAGTGTGCAAGGTTGTTTTCAAAGACAAGCTCAAACTTAGTGCTTGTTGCTAGAACAAAATCAAATCTTGATACTTTAGTCAGAGAATTGTCAGAGGATTGCAATATCATCTCCATTCCTATGGATGTCGGAAGTATTGATGACTGTAAGTCTCTATTTGAGCAAATCGAGAATCAATTTGGTTGTATTGATGTCCTTATAAATAATGCTGGTATGCATGAGCGAGGTGATTTTCAAAATCTTAATGTTGAGTCAATTGTAAAAACAGTGGATGTAAACTTGAGGGCTCCGCTTGTATTATCGAGTATGGCTATTCCTTTAATGCGAAAATCTGGAAAGGGCTCGATAGTAATGGTTGCATCATTAGCTGGTATGTCTCCCTTGCAAGGCGCAGCGATTTATTCATCTACTAAGGCTGGTCTTAGGGCCTTTGCATATGCTTTACACGATGAGTTACGAGAATCGAATATTCATGTTGGTATTGTTTCTCCGGGTCCGGTAGAGACTGGATTTATCATGAGCTCGATTGATGATGTGGAGGATATTGTTTTTTCTCAACCAATGAGCAGTCCTCAGCAGGTAGCGCGTGCTATCAAGACTGTTTCAGACGGAGAAAAGCTCGAAATTGCGATCCCAAAGATGAGTGGAGTATTGGCTACTATGGCTTATCTTTTTCCTAAGCTCCGCAGGGCAATGAGACCTAGTCTTTATGCAAAAGGGAAAAAAAATAAAGAAAAGTATAGACGTGAAAAGGGTAATGGGTGAATGCGTTTAAATTACGTTGAACATGGTCAAGGGACACCAGTTGTCTTGCTCCATGGTATGTTTGGATCACTAACAAATCTGGGAGGCCTAGCAAGAGCCTTGTCAGATAGTTATCGAGTGATAAGTTGTGATTTGCGAAATCAAGGTGATTCGTTCCACAGTGATGTTATGGATTTGCAGTCGATGTCAGAGGATCTCGTTACCTTACTGGATTACTTGGATATTGAGGCTACTTCAGTTGTTGGTCATTCGCTTGGTGGAAAAGTTGGAATGCAATTTGCCTTAAACTATTCTGACAGATGCTTAAACTTAGTAGTTGCCGATATTTCTCCAGTAGCCTATGCTCCAAAACATGACTTAATTTTAGAAGCCTTAGTAGATCTATCAAAAGAAATAATTTATGACAGAGCGGCGGCAGATAAACTCTTAGCGAGGCATATTCATGATAGGGATATGAGATCCTTCCTTTTAAAAAACATATCGAAATCAAATAATGGTCCATACCAAATAAAAATAAATTTGAAAGTAATCGAGAAAAATTATTATACCAATTTAGTTGCAGCTCCAAAGGGTGACCCTTTTGAGAGTTCGACGCTCTTTTTGAAAGGCGAAAAGTCTGCTTACATTCAAGAAAAACATAAATCTCAAATTGGAGTTTTATTCCCGAATTATAAGCTGAAAATTCTAGACGAGTGTGGTCACTGGTTACATGTTCAGAAACCAGAGCTTTTTAATACTTTAATCGAACAATTTTTAGATGGAGCAGAACTTTAATTAACTAAATTAGTAGTACAATCTTCCCTATAATTTTGGACTAAATACTATGTTTGAAAGATTGAAACCAGTGCCCATTGACCCAATTTTGGGATTGATGAACGCATTCAAGGCTGATCCAAGAGAGACTAAGATCGATCTCGGTGTTGGTGTTTACCAGAATGATAGTGGAAAAACTCCAATAATGACTGCTGTAAAAAAGGCAGAATTTGCCCTTCATCAAAATGAGAATACCAAGACCTACCAAGGTATGACTGGTGATATTGATTACAACACTCATATATCTGAATTAATTTTTGGATCTGAAAACTCTATTTCAAATTCTGATAAATTCTGTACTTTACAGGCTCCCGGCGGATCAGGTGCCCTCAGAGTTGGAGCGGAAGTAATTGCTAGAACGAAGGAAAACGCTACGATTTGGATTGGAGACCCTACTTGGGCGAACCATATTCCAATAATGACCAAAACAGGATTAAAAATAAAAACTTATCCGTATTATGATTTTAAAACGCATTTAATTGATTTCGATGCGATGATTGCGCAACTTAAAAAAATTCCTGCTGGCGATTTTGTTCTGTTGCACGGTTGTTGTCATAATCCAACTGGTGCTGATCTTACGCCAAATCAGTGGAGCGAGGTTTGCTCAGTAGCTAGCCAAACAGGATTTATCCCTTTTATCGACATCGCTTATCAAGGACTTGGTAACGGCTTAGATGAAGATGTTCAAGGTTTGAGGATTTTAGCTAATAATTTGCCTGAGTTAATGGTTGCGTCGTCCTGCTCAAAAAATTTCGGTTTGTATAGAGAAAGAACAGGTGCGATATCATTTGTATGTTCAAGTGATGTGCAATCAAAGATAGTTTTAAGCCACGCGATGTCTGCGGCAAGATCACTTTACTCGATGCCACCAGCGCACGGCGCACTATTAGTGGCTGCCGTTTTGGGTGATCATGCACTTCGACAAGAGTGGGAAAAAGAGCTTGAGCAGGTAAGGCGAAGAATTGAATCTATGCGGAATATGTTATGTCAAAAACTTGAAACAAATAATCATGGGCAGAATTTTTCTCATATAAAAATGCAAAAAGGCATGTTTTCCTTTCTTGGAATAACACCTGATCAAGTTACCAAGTTAAGAGATATATATGGTATTTATATGGTCTCTTCAACTCGAATCAACATCGCGGGAATAAATGTTAATAATATTGATTATTTATGTGATTCTATATTGGAGGTGCTCTAACTTCTGGCGATTTTTTCCACCATCCCCAGTGTGGCCTGAATGCTTATATCGTCAGTATGTATTTCATAGTCGCAACTCTTGAGATAAAGTTTTTGTCGCTCTTTGAATAAACTTGAAAAACTTTGCCCCGGTTTTTTTGCAATCCCTCGTGATGAAAAGTTATTTATTCTCTTTTCAAGCTCTTTCTCACTGACATTTAAAAAAATTACTTTAGCTTGGGACTTCAGATATTTCATGCTATTTTTTGAGTAGACTGCACTGCCTCCCGTTGCAATAACTCTATTTTCTAGACGCTCTCTCAAGATGATTCTCTCTTCAAGTTTGCGTAATTCTATGTATCCATGACTATCTAAAAAACTTTGAATAGAGTCTCCAATCTCATTTTCAAGTAGTTTGTCAGTATCAACAAATTTCAGATTAAGACGATCAGCAATATGCACTCCTATAGTGCTTTTACCTGCCCCTGGCATCCCTATTAAAACAATACTTTCCATACTTTTATATTATACATTTTATGAATTTACACTATGTCATACTTCAAGCTAATTTAAACACGAAAGATTATGATATTTACAATATTGAAAGTTAATACGATTGATAAAACAACCTGTATAATCAACTCAAGTCATAACTAATCGAAAATTTATGCCTCATTTTCAAAAAATTGGTATTTATGCTAACAACGGCACTTCTCATGTGAGATCTGCTATAACTAAATTGGAAGCATCACTGAATGATTTTGGTTGTGGGGTATTTTTTGAAAAGACATCATCAACAAATGTTGGTATATCAAAAGATACAACTTTATCGATTGATGATTTTTGTGCTGAAATTGATTTATGTGTTGTCGTTGGTGGTGACGGTAGCATGCTTTCTGCATGCCGAAAAATGGCATTTTCAAAGGTTCCGCTTTTAGGTGTGAACCTTGGTCGTTTAGGATTTTTGACCGATATATCTCCTAATGAGATAGAGAATTTATTTTTCCCAGTATTAAAAGGTGATTTTAAGTCTTCTACGCGTTTTCTTTTGGAGGCGTCTGTCTACAGAAATTCGAGGCTTATTGGAGCTGATATAGCGGTCAATGATATTGCTCTTCATCCTGGTATGGCTGTTAAAATGATGAGTTTTGAGCTCAATGTGGACGGAGAATTTGTATACAGTCAGAGTTCTGATGGTTTAATCGTAGCCTCGCCAACTGGATCAACTGCATACTCCTTATCGGCCGGAGGGCCTTTGGTCTATCCAACACTCAATGCGATGGTAGTGGTACCCATGAATCCCCATACTTTAAGCAGCAGACCAATTGTTTTAGATAGCGCGTCAGTCATCGACATAACAGTAAGTGAGACAAATAAGTTAAACCCAGTTGTGACATGTGATGGACAGAACGACATCGTTACGATGCCTGGTGATGTAATCACAATTTCGAGATACAAGGATGAGATAACTTTGATTCATCCTCAAAATAGCAACTTTTATGATGCTTGTAGATCGAAATTGGGATGGGGAAGTAAATTATCCTCATGAATGAAGCAAATAGATCTTTTTCTTTGACACAGAAAGTTAAGCAAAATCCAGCTGTAGGTTTGTTAGCTATTTTAAGTTTTTTTGGTTGGCTGCTAGTGGTTTTCAATGTTAATTTCACAATTCAATATTTGAGTTTTCAGCCTAACTTTGGATTAGGATTTTTTAGATGGATATCACCAATATTTTTACACTTCAGCTTGATCCATTTTGCATTTAATTGTTTATGGCTGGGTATTTTAGGGGAAAAAATTGAGAATTTTGCGGGCTCTTCTCATTTGCTATTGGTAGTTATCATCTCAGGTGCAGCCTCTAATTTTATTCAATATTTATGGAGCGGATCCATTTATTTTGGTGGTATGTCTGGTGTAGTTTATGCTCTCCTAGGATATTTATGGGTTGCTTCAAAAATTGTTAAAAGTGATTTGATTGCTTTGCCGCCAGGAATTTTTGGGTTCATGATTGGTTGGTTAATTTTCTGTA
Source organism: uncultured SAR92 cluster bacterium (assembly GCA_902604945.1). Taxonomy (GTDB): domain Bacteria; phylum Pseudomonadota; class Gammaproteobacteria; order Pseudomonadales; family Porticoccaceae; genus AAA300-D14. The sequence goes on from CACLAG010000009.1 coordinate 26,148, forward strand.
TGACTCCAATAATTCCATTTATTTTTGGATCTGGTATAGCTAACGCCGCTCATTTAGGTGGCCTCATCATTGGAATATTTTTGGGACTTCTTTTTAGCCTTCTTAAGGTCCGTGAGTCTTGATTCAATTACTGCAGTGATAAAATATGAATGAGCGAGACCTTTTAAAGAATATTACCCCTGAGGTGTATCGGCTTTTTAAAGAGGCAATCGAATTAGGCAAATGGCGAGATGGAACACTGTTATCTAATGAGCAGAGAGAAATTACCATGAAAGCAGTCATATTGTATGAAAAGAATAATCTAGAGGAACATCAACGAGTAGGCTTTATAAGTGGTGATGATTCTTGTTCGGCTCAATCCGATGATGAAAAGATTTTAAAGTGGTCAGATTAAAAAAAATAGAAATTAGAGGCATTTTGGGAAGAATTTATGAAAGCTGATAATCCAGTAGCTGTTAGATTAAAAGATTATGCGCCATCAAAATTTTTGATTTTGAATACGTTTTTGGAGTTTAAATTGGAGGATGATATTTCTTATGTCACCTCAAAAATTGTAATGTCAAAAAATCCAAAGTTACCCGAATCTGACTCCTCTCTATCTCTTCACGGCAATCAAAATCTTAATCTACTTTGGATTGATATAAATGGGCTCAGACTTGAAAAGAATGAGTATCAATTAATTAAAGATAATCTATTGATATCTAATGTACCTGATTCTTTTGAAATCTCGATTAAGGTTGCAATAAAGCCTCAAGAAAATACCACTATGATGGGGCTTTATCGCTCTAGGAAAATGTTTTGTACTCAATGTGAGGCGGAGGGATTTAGATCAATAACTTTCTTTTTGGATAGACCAGATGTGATGAGCGAGTTCACAACAAAAATCATTGCGGATGAAAAAAAATTTCCAGTTCTATTGTCAAATGGTAATTTATTAAGAGAGGGTAAATGTGATGACGGTAATCACTTTGCCATCTGGAATGACCCTCATAAAAAACCTTCATATCTTTTTGCGTTAGTTGCGGGTTCTTTAAGTGTTTTAGAAGATTCCTTTGAAACAATGTCTGGAAGAAAAGTAGTACTGAAGATTTTTGTTGAGGAAAAAGATCTAAACAAATGCGATTATGCGATGGATGCACTTAAACGTTCTATGAGTTGGGACGAGGAAAAATATGGTCGAGAGTATGATTTAGATATCTTTATGATTGTCGCAGTTGATGACTTTAATATGGGTGCAATGGAGAATAAAGGGCTTAACATTTTTAACACTTCGGCGGTATTAGTTAATCCAGAAATCAGTACAGATGCAGCATTCCAAAGAGTTGAAGCAATTGTTGCGCATGAATATTTTCACAACTGGTCCGGTAACCGAGTTACGTGTAGAGACTGGTTTCAGTTGAGTTTAAAAGAGGGTTTCACGGTTTTTAGGGATGCACAGTTTTCCTCTGATATGAACTCACCAACAGTAAAACGAATAGAGGATGTGAATTTTCTACGAGACCATCAATTTCCAGAGGATGCTGGTCCCATGGCTCATTCAGTCCAACCTGAGTCTTATATTGAGATAAATAACTTCTATACGGTTACTATCTATGAAAAAGGAGCTGAAATCGTAAGAATGTACCATACCCTTCTGGGAGCTTCTAAATTTCGCGAGGGCACAGATCTATATTTTGAAAGACATGACGGCTCTGCTGCGACAGTTGAAGACTTTGTTTCAGCGATGGAGGAAGTTAGTGGTCGAGATCTGCAGCAATTTAGACGTTGGTATTCACAAGCTGGGACTCCACAGGTAAACGTTACTTCGAATTTTGATCCTATCAAACAAACTTATACGCTTTACTTTACCCAGGACTGTCCTGATAGCCCAAGTCAAACAGATAAAAAGCCATTTTTAATACCTATTAAGATAGGTCTAGTGTCTGATGATGGAGAGAGTAGCATACTGAATTCTAATGGAGACACTGAAATAGTCTATGAACTCACGGATTCAGAAGGGTCTATCACATTTAAAAATATACCTTGTAAACCTACACCCTCATTGCTCCGAGGATTTTCTGCGCCTGTTAAACTAAGTTATGAATACACAAAGGCACAGCTTTCACATTTAGTATCAAATGATCCAGATGGTTTTAGCAGATGGGATGCAGGCAATAGATTGAGTACCATGCTGACTACTCATTACATGAGTGCTATCAAAAATGGAGAAGAGTTAGTTGAGGATAGTGATTTGATTTCAGCCTTCTCGAGTGTGCTTGGCAATCAGAATATAGATCCTGCAGTTGCGGCACTCATGCTTCAAGTTCCTAGTGAGAGAGCACTATTTGAGCATACGGCAAAAATTGATCCATTTGTGACTCATAAAGCCAGAAATTTTGCGCGAGAAACGATTGTCAACAATCTCAAAGATAAAATCTATGCAAAGTATAAGACGCTGCAAGTATCCGAAAAATTCTCTCCATCTGCAGAGCAGATAGGTAGAAGAAGCCTTAAAAACACGCTTCTTGGGTATTTAGCGCTTGACGAAAATAATGGTTTAGATATTGTAAATGAGCAGTATTTGACTTCTAGTAATATGACGGACAAGTCAGCGGCTTTAAGTATATTAATAAACAATGATGAAACCGATACTTTTTCAACGCATGCAATTAATGATTTCTATTCAAAGTATGAGCATGAGAATCTGGCAGTGAATTTATGGTTGCAAATTCAGGCAACGAACCAGAGAGAGGGGGGGCTGGATAGGGTTAAATCACTTTTGAATCATCCGGCATTCACAATTAACAATCCAAACAAGGTTAGAAGTTTGATTGGAAGCTTTGCAGCCAATAATCATATTAACTTTCATGGTAAGTTAGGAGATGGATATGATTTTTTACGGGAGCAAATTTTGAGGCTCAATAAACTGAATCCACAAGTTGCTGCAAGACTTGTTACACCTTTGACGAGATGGGCAGTGTATGAGGAGCCCTATGCAAAGTTAATGAAGAAACAACTAGAGATAATAGGATCAACATCGGGTTTGGTAAGTGATGTTTATGAGATCGTGACGAAATCTTTATGATTGAATAATGGTTTTTGCTTTAGGGATTTCGGAGATTGTCGACTAGTTTTAATATTTCTTCTGAAGGTCGTTTTGTTCTGAGGCTTATAGCAAAGGCGACTATGAAATTTATTAGCATTCCAATGGCACCAATTCCCTCTGGTGATATGCCAAAAAGCCACTGCTCTTTTGTATTAAGGTCTGGCGCAACAAACTTGAAGTAAACGATATAAGTGAATGTGAAAATAAGGCCGCTCAGCATCCCAGAAATTGCTCCCTCTTTGGTAACTTTCTTTGAAAAAATACCCATTAATAGTGCTGGAAAAAGTGAGGACGCCGCCAAACCAAATGCAAAAGCAACGACTTGAGCCACGAATGCTGGCGGATATATACCAAAAAGACCCGCGATACAAATCGCAACTGCGGACGCCAATCGTGCATAAAAGAGTTCCTGTCTGTCTGTAATACGAGGCATTAGTGTATTTTTCAAAAGGTCATGCGAAATCGCGCTTGAGATCACCAATAATAAACCGGCAGCAGTCGACAAAGCGGCGGCAACCCCCCCTGCGGCAACAATTGCTATAACCCAGGATGGAAGTCCCGCAATCTCTGGATTTGCAAGGACAATGATATCTCGATCAATATACATCTCATTCTTTGAATTCGTCAGTTCATTATCAACAAGTCTTTGGCCAAATGATCCCTTCAGATCATTAAAGATTGGCTTAACTGGTGACAAAGCATTGCCTGGACCATATTGAATAATCCCATCCTCATTTTTATCAGCCCAAGCGATTAGTCCCGTGCTCTCCCAATTAGTTATCCAATCAGGAGTATCTTGGTATGGTGTTTCATGCAACGTGTCTATAATATTCAATCTCGCAAAAGTTGCCACAGCCGGAGCTGTCGTGTAGAGAATTGCAATAAACACTAAAGCATAGCCCGCAGATTTTCTCGCATCAGATACTTTGGGAACAGTAAAAAAACGAACCAATACATGGGGAAGACCAGCTGTACCAAACATCAGTGCAGCTGTAATGGCAAAAACATCAATGGACGATTTAATTCCAGATGTATAGGGTGAAAACCCAAGATCGTTGAGAGTTATGTCTAACTTGTCGAGCACTGAAATCCCATCACTCATTTGAGATCCAAGCCCTAATTGTGGGATGGGATTTCCAGTAATCATGATTGAGATAAATATAGCTGGTACTAAATAAGCAAATATGAGAACACAATATTGAGCTACTTGGGTGTATGTGATGCCCTTCATACCTCCGAGCACCGCATAAACAAAAACGATTGCCATACCGATAATAACGCCCATATTGATGTCTACTTCTAAAAATCTTGAGAAGACAATTCCAACTCCTCGCATTTGACCAGCGATATATGTGAAGGATACGAATATGAGACAAATAACAGCAACAATCCTTGCGGTCTGAGAGTAATATCTTGCTCCTATGAAGTCTGGTACCGTGTACTGACCAAATTTCCTCAGATATGGAGCAAGTAGCAATGCGAGCAAAACATAGCCGCCTGTCCATCCCATTAGGTAGACGGAGCCATCTCTTCCTAAAAATGCAATAATGCCTGCCATTGATAGAAATGATGCCGCACTCATCCAGTCAGCAGCGGTTGCCATTCCATTAATTATCGGATTTACCCCTGCACCAGCAACATAGAATTCTTTAGTCGACTTTACCCTCGAGGCGATAGCAATGGATATATAAAGTGCAAAGGATAGTCCCACAAAAAGGTATGTCAGATCTTGAGTGGTCATATTTATCTTAATTAATCATTATCATTATATTCTTTATCTAAAATATTCATGCGCCAAGAATAGATAAAAATGAGAATAACAAAGACGTATATTGAACCTTGCTGAGCAAACCAGAAGCCTAATTTAAAGCCAAAAAAGCTAAACTGATCAAGCCAGTCAACTAAAACAATTCCAAACCCGAACGACACAAGAAACCATATCGAAAGTAGAATTTTTAAAAGTTTGATATTAGCCCTCCAATACAACGATTTACGCGTATTCGACTTTGTTTTATTCGGCAGGTTTTCATTCATGTAGATATAGTACTCTAACTCGGATATAAATTTCGCAGTGGATTGTTGGTCTTTGACTTTTTCTCATTTTTCTTTGTTACCGATTTTGTGTAGATCGATAACTTATCGGCAATTATATTTAAATCCAACACCAATTCTTTAGTTTTAGTATTTCCAAACAGATAGTTGTTTAGTGATTCAAATTTAGTTGCAAGTTCTTGATCATCCATCGATATCGCGAGCCTCTGAAGTGTTAATGGATTTAAATATGGAAAAGTGATTGACCCCCATCTCAATATTAACTCTCTCATGTCCATTAAATTATTCTTTCTTGCAGCTTGCTTTATGGAGGATAGTACATTAGTTACAGAATCAGCTTCAGATTCAATCTTATCTTGTTTCGACATAAGTCTCTTTGCTTGTTTATCTTGACTGAATTTTATTAATAGAAAAATAATTATCGATAACAGGGCAAAGTTCGTTAGCACTAGAAAATTGGTGGTTGAGAGCAATGCCTCTGGGGAAGAGGACGATTTAGAATCTAGTTTGTCTACAATTTCAGTGGGTGTTCCAGTTCCATTTTCATTGATATTTGTATCAAGTGTGTTGTTGTACTCTGCCTTCACGTTGAAAGAGCTACTAGGTATTTTTGCTTTTTCTTCCTGATTTGCTTCAGTATTCCACCAAGTCAAACTAATTTCAGGGATCGTAACTATCCCTGAAGTTTTAGGCACTATCGCATATACCTCCGTTCTCTCAGAAATTAATCCCTCTTCTGAGACCTGTTGATCAATTTGAGGTTGATCTGGATAAATTCTGAGATTTTCGGAATTCTCAAGATCGATTGGTGGTATTTGTGATGCCGTGGTTCCCTTCGATTTTATTATGATGGTTCGAGTAATAGGCTCTCCTACGGAAGCCTCATTTAAATTTTCGCTCCATCGCTGAGATATTGAGACATCTTTACTAGGTAACCAATAATTCGACGTGCTTGATAAAGGAATTTCTAAGACATCAATAGTTGAAGATTGTGTTTCGCGTATTACTTGATTGCCTCGATTATTGAATAGGCTATATTGATTTCTAGGATCAATCTCAAATGCAGAGAATCTGAGTTGGGGTATTGTTAGTTCACCGCTTTTATTCGGGAATATTGCATATTTAATTTCTAAAACAATATAATTTCGCCCGTTTATAACTTTCTGATAGCTTGTGTCTGAGAGCCTAAAGACCTCGGCGTTGGGAATTTGCAGAGCTGTGATTGAGTAATCTTGAAGGTTAACTGCCGTTAGTAATCTAACTGTGAAAATTATCTCTTGGTCAACAAAAACAGTTTTATTGTCGACCTGTGTTTCCGTATATATTGTCTGATTGCTTGGATTGAAAACTTTCGAATTTGAAATATTATTTACTTTCACCTTTATTTCTTTTGTGCTTTCATTCCTAAATGAAATTGAAGGAATCTTTAGATTCCCAGCTTTCTTTGGTTTAAGTGTTAATGACCAAGTTGTTGATGATTGAGTTTGCCCATTAATAGACCTAAAGCTTTGCTGTCTATTGTTGGATAGAACCTCAAAGTTTTCGGATAGATTTTTTATATCAGGTTGCCCACTAAAAACCTGCTTGTCCAAGACAAGCTCGAGTTTTAAAGTTTCATTAACATCTATGACAGATCTGTCAATCTTTGCACTGAAATCCGAAAAACTATCAGTGGTTATTGCAATAAGGAGTATCAGTAGGCGATTAAACTTCATAAATTCTTCTTTAAGCTATTTTATATGCGCTCTTTTTTATTCGGTGCGGAATTTTCTCTATATCTTTGTATTTTTTGATACCTAAATTTGTTTCGAAGCAGCCCACCAGGATCATCAGGAATTTTCCTAAGTATTTTCTCGATTTCTTGATTTTCCTTGCTGTCTAAATCAGTCGGTTCGATCTCGACATTTTGAGACGTTTTTGGCTCATCTTCAAAGCCTTCATTATTTGCGTTGTCTTTGTCATTAATCTCTGCCTCCTGATTATTTTCGTCATTAGGAGACCCATTTACCTGATCGCTATCTATATTCTTTTCTTCATTGTTTTCATTCTTTTCTTTTTTTTGCTCAGTTTGGTTCTTATCGCCTTCGTGTTCCGAAGTATTAGATTTGCCACTGTTTTCTTGATCTTCTGAGCCGGAATTATCAGCATTTTCATTTTCAGGATTTTGTTTGCCATTCTCGGCTTCTTTTTGATTGCTATTTTCAGTTTCATTTTCTTGCTGTTCTTTTAAATTTTCAAGCAGCTCTTTGTTAAAAATTGCATCTTCCATTTTTGGATCAAGGGTTAAAGCTCTATTGTACGATTGTATTGCTTGATCTATGTTACCCATTTTGGCAAGCGCATTTCCTTGGTTATAAAGTCCTGTTGACGTTGGATTTTTACCAAATAAATTTTTTGCATCCTCAAAGTTCTCAGATTTATATGCAGCGCTCGCCTTCCAGTTTTCGTTTTTGAATAATTCCTCAGCTCTTTTGTAGTTTTCTTCTTTAATCGCTTTTTGTCCCTGTTGATCAGCAGTCTCCCAAAGATCAATCCACTCAAATGCATACCCAACATTGCTTTTTGTGAGCATCGGAGTAATTAAAAAACACACAATGATTCCTTTCCTGAAATAGCTAATGAAAATAGGGATTAATAAAAATATTAACCAGAAACCTTTGTCATCCCAGATATCAAATTCGCGCTCAGTTTCGCTTTTTTCGTTGTCATAGCCCTTATTAAAAAGCGTTTTTAAGCTTTCGATATCTCTTTCCCCAGAGGATAACTTTTGATAGATCCCACCATGATTTTTCGCCAGATCTTTCAGCTCGGTTTCAGATAGTCTTGCGATCACAATATTATTATTTTGTTTTAAAAAGCTTTTATCTAGGTTCGGAATTGGTGCTCCCTCAGCTGTGCCTATGCCGATGACAGATAGCCTTGTTTTAAGATTAGATTTAAGAATATTATTAATTGTCCCAAATGCTTCTTTGTCGATTCCATCTGTAAATATCACTATATCAGCTTCTGTAAATCCTCCATTTCTTATAATATCCAAGGCCTGCTCTAGTGCATCTTCGATATTACTACCGCGACCAGGCAGCAGATCCGGACTGAGTGTTGGGACAATACTAACTATCGTATTACTATCATCAGTTAATGGTGAGACGACATATGCGTCTTCCCCATAAACGATTAATCCAACCACACCCTCTTTGATTTCGTTAAGCACATCGATTAACTTGAATCTCGCTCTGGTAAGTCTATTGGGTTTTATATCTTCTGCCATCATTGATGGAGACAAGTCAAAGAGTATTACAATTGCAGATTCCTTTTCATAGATTGGTTGCGTGGTCTTTTCCCAAGTGGGCCCAGCCAAGGCAAAGATACAAATAATCCATCCAACCAATGCCAGTAAATTAAATCGGTTCAGCTTATCCGAGCTACTAATCTCTAAACCTTTTACAAGGATTTTGGCCAATTGAGGACTGAGCACTTTTTCCCAGTTGCTTTTTTGTCTTGTAAAAAAGCGATTTCTAAAAAAAACAATTAGAGCTGGTATTAACAAGGCCAACCACATTGGTCTGATTAACTCAAAATTATTAATAATGTATCCTAAGCCTGTAACATTCATATCAAATTGTATTCTTATTGGTGGACTTGACTGACATTACTACAAGGCTAAAAATCAGACTCAATAATAGAGGCCAATGGAAAAGAGAGCTGATTGGTCTCAGGAGCTCAGCTTCCTGTTCAATTGGCTCGAGCAGATTAAGCTGATCATAAATTCTTTCGAGCTCCTTTGGATCCCGCGCCCTAAAGTATTTTCCCCCTGTCAATTCTGCTATCTGAATTAATGTCCTCTCATCCAGATCATTACCTTGATTTACTAATGTCTGCCCAAATAAACCGCGGCTTCCTTGCCGACCATCTCCAATGCCAATCGTGTAAATTTTTACTTTTGCTTTTTTCGCAACTTCGGATGCTTCTAGTGGTGAAAAGACTCCTGCTGTATTTGATCCATCAGTGAGAAGAATTAACACACGATCGGCATCAGATCGCTCTTGGAGCTTTTTGATTGAAAGGCCAATCGCATCGCCGATAGCAGTTCCATTTCCAGCAAATCCAATTTGTGCTTCAGTTAATAGCTTTTGAAGCGTTTTTTTATCAAATGTTAAAGGCGTTTGTAAATAAGCTCGTTCTCCAAAAAGTATAAGGCCTAATCTATCACCCAAACGAGTGCTAACGAAGTCTCCAACCACTGATTTCACGGCAAAAAGCCTATTTACCTGCCGGCCATTAATTATCATGTCTTCTCTCTCCATGCTCCCAGAGATATCAACCGCCATTAAAATATCTCTTCCAGTCGTTGGCAGAGCGATTGGCTCTCCGATTTTTACAGGCCTCGCAATCGCTGTAATTAGACAAATCCAGGTAGCTGCTAATAAGAAAAACAAAAACTTATTTTTCGAGCTTGAACTTAATAAATCATCTTGATTCTTCGCAAGTTCAAATAAAATATTTGATTGTAAATAGGGAGCTTTTGACTCAGAGGGATGTCTGAATTTCCGATACAAAAAAGGTATCGGTAATAAAAGGAAAAGCCATGGCCAGAGAAAATTTATGCTCACAGATTCACTCTCTGAAGTAATTAGAGCTGTGACTAGAAATCCATTTTTTACTATCTTTTAAAAAATTTCCCAACCAAGTTGGATCGATATTCACTTGAGGTGAAGCATATACCATAAGCTCAATATTCTCTGGGATCTCTAAAAATAGTCTATCTTTAGATTCCTTCCTTAATATTGATAGGAACTCTTTGATGGATTTACTGTTAATGGTGGAGTTTTTATATGCGCTAGCGCATGTTTTCTTGAGAATCTCTACTACGGCAATTAGTTTTATATTTTGACTTTGCGCTTGATCCTCTTCTAAAGTTTTCAGTGCCATTAATGCCTGTCGTCGGTATAAATTACGCCTATAATTTTTTATCAGTCGATTCAAAAAAAACGCAAGCATAGCCGCGAAAATTACACTTAGTAACCACCAACCGATAGCAGGAGGCCACCAACTGATAGTTGCTGGCAGATGAATGTCTCTCAATTCAGTCAAGGGATCGTTTTGCAACTCATATTCCTTTATGCTTACTTCTACCTGCTCCAAAATGAAGTGCAAGGGTGTTTAGATAATTACCATTTGTCTCTATAGAAATTAACCCAGCAGATAACTTATCTCTGAGTTCTGATAATTTATTAATACGATAATTAAACACATTTTTATATTTCTCTCGCATTGAATTATTTCCCGTATGAAGATTCATGCGATCTGAACCTTTCCCCACTCCAAGCGCACCTCCCAATGGCAGTTCTGCCTCGAATGAATCAAAGACATGACATAAATTAACATTACATACCTTTGCTAATTCAAACATGCATTTGTCACAATCATCACTTAAGTCGATAAAGTCACTGATAATAAAGATAGAAAATCCGGGTGAAATTATTTTTCGGATCTCAGATAACATCTCGATCATTTTATATGGGTGTTCAATTTGAGTATCTTTTTTATAAGATCTAGATAAATTACCACTAAATTCCTGCAATGATCTGATTATTTTGAGTACTGAGCGTGAGCTTTTTTTTGGTTTAGTTTCTTCATGATCATCCTCACTAAATACTATTCCACCTGCGCGATCGTCATTTAAAAGACCCGCCCAAGCGAGTGTCGCTGACACATGACATGCGGTTACAGATTTTAAAGTATTTCTCCCAAAAAACATTGATGGGCGCAAGTCTGTTATTACATAGATTGGTTTCTCTTTCTCTTCCGTATAAATTTTAGTGTGAGGTTTTTGTGTCTTTGCGGTTACTCTCCAATCAATATGTCGAGCATCGTCACCTGGATGGTAGGCACGTACTTCACTAAAATCCATCCCTCTCCCTTTCAACTGAGACCTAGTAGCTCCGCCCTCAATTCTCTTGGCATTCACCTTTGGGAAATTACGTAGCGATCTCGCACCAAATCTACATCTGACCATTTCATCTATATTTGCATATGAGGGATCATTATTTTTTGAAGTATCGTTTAACATGAAATATGTTTTATGCGGACGGAACCACCCTCAAAAGCTCATCTATTACTTGATCTGATGAGACGCCATTTGCTTCTGCCTCAAAACTTAGAATTATTCGATGTCGTAATATATCGTGGGCAACAGATCTGATATCATCCGGTGAGACAAAATCTTTGTTATTTAACCATGCAAGTGCTTTACTACAGACATCTAGCGCTATTGTTGCTCTAGGACTGGCGCCATATTCAAGCCAATTATTGAGATCACCTCCATATTTATCTGAATTGCGTGTTGCTAATACTATTTGAACTAGGTATTCCTCAACTTGCTCAGACATATGAACGGCTCTGACAGACTTCCGAGCTTTATCTAATTCTAACTGAGTTAGAGGCTTTTCAAAGCTTTTAAAATTTAAGTTTTGCTCCTCTCTCGAAAGATCCAAAATTTTTCTCTCAGAGCCTGCAGCTGGGTAATCAACTTGTACATGCAACAAAAATCGATCCATTTGTGCCTCTGGCAGTGTGTAAGTGCCTTCTTGCTCGATCGGATTTTGAGTTGCCATTACTAAGAATAAGTCTGGTAACTTGTAAGTGTTTTTGCCAACCGAAATTTGACGTTCTGCCATTGCTTCTAGAAGCGCTGACTGAACCTTTGCCGGAGCACGATTTATTTCATCCGCTAGAACCAAATTGTGAAAGATTGGCCCCTTCTGAAATTCAAAATTTCCGTCTTTAGGTTTATATATATCGCTACCGGTCACATCAGCGGGCAGGAGATCTGGTGTGAACTGAATTCGATGGAAATCCGCTTCCAAACACTCCGATAAGGTTTTAATTGCTTTTGTTTTCGCCAGTCCAGGTGCACCTTCAACCAGGACGTGACCGTCTGACAAAAGAGCGACAATTAATCTCTCGACCAAATGCTCTTGACCAATTATTTTGGTATCTAGCCATGTTTGTAATTGCTTAATATTTTCTATCAATTTTTACCTCATAATGAATCTGATCGGTGTGCCACAGATTTTATTCTCTAAGATATAAATTTCAACCCATGTCCTCGTATTATCATTAGACAGCTAAAATTCTGTTATGTTTTATTTAATTAATCGCTAATAATAGGTTTTTTAATATTGATCAGGTTGAGTGAGACTATTGAAATTGAATTCTGAGAAAGTCACTTGGATCGTAACTTGCCCCAAAGGGGCGGAGGAATTGTTAGTAAACGAACTAAGTTCTTTATCTGCAACCGAGATTTCTTCTTCAGTCGGATTTGTTCGAGCAGACGGAGGGACTCAACTTGGTTATAAAATTTGTTTATGGTCAAGATTGGCGAGCAGAGTTCTATTTCCGATTCATCGGTTTAAAGAGACGAATGCTGAAGAAATGTATCTCGAAATCAGAGATATACCGTGGGAGGATCATATTAAAATTGGTTCAACCATTTGTGTTGATTTCGATGGTAAATCAAAAAGCATACAAAACTCACTTTTTGGTGCTCAAAAGGTTAAAGATGCAATTGTAGACAGACTGATTATCGCCTGTAATACAAGACCTGATGTCGACACAAAAAGCCCAGACATAAGAATAAATATAAAGCTAAAAAAAGGTTTTTTCCAAGTTTATCTCGATTTTTCAGGGTCAAGCTTACATAGGAGAGGATACAGAGTAGGGCAAGGCACTGCGCCACTGAAAGAAAATCTTGCAGCATTAATCTTAAATCGATCTCATTGGAAAAAAAC
>CACLAG010000010.1:0-38111 GCA_902604945.1 uncultured SAR92 cluster bacterium
TTGGTCACTGTTAATACCTGCATCAATTGTAATAACGCTATCTATTATTTTATTAATCCCGACCTCAAGACAATTAGACCTTGTGCAGTTAGGTGAGATAGAGGCTTACAGATTAGGAGTCAATGTAAAAAAACTAAAGATCCGAATTATTTTATGCTGTGCATCTTGCGTCGGCGCGAGTGTTGCTTTATCAGGTATGATTGGATTTGTGGGACTAATAGTTCCTCATCTTGCAAGACTCATTGGAGGCGTCTCTCACCGATATTTGCTGCCCGCTTCCGCATTGCTTGGAGCTTGTATTATGGTATCTGCGGATCTTCTAGCGAGAGTGATAATTCAACCAGCAGAGTTACCAATTGGCTTAATAACAAGTGCTATAGGCTCTCCTTTTTTCCTGTGGCTCATATTTAAAATGAAAAAAAATGACTATTAAATCCGAATCAATGTCATTAGAGATAGACGGTGGAGAAATCGTCAATGACATCAACATAGAAGTTTTCCCTGGGAAGGTACTGGCGCTAATAGGGCCAAATGGCGCAGGTAAGAGTACAATTCTTAAGCTTCTTTCAGGAGATGTAAAACCAACCAGTGGAGTTGTTAAATATAACGACATCGATATTTCAAACATCCCATTTGTTGATAGAGCTCATATTAGAGGAGTAATGTCTCAATCCCAGACGATCGCCTTTGATTTTTCCGTTCTTGAAATAATCGAGATGGGATGGTTGCATAGCGATCATGACTACTACACCTCTTTCTATCCTGACGTTCTAAAGCAAATAATTGAAGATTGTGAACTACAACATCTAGCCGATAGAAAATTTAATACGCTCTCTGGTGGAGAACAAAAACGTGTCCACTTTGCCAGAGTTCTATTGCAACTTTGGATCCCAAAGGGTGATATTCATCCAAGATTTATGCTTTTAGATGAGCCTCTTGCGAATCTAGATATTTACCATGAATTAAAAATGTTGGAAATTATAAAGAAGCGCTTATCAAAGAATATTGGTGTTCTTCTTATTCTTCACGATTTGAATACCGCATCTAAATTTGCGGACAATATAGTCTTAATGAAAAACGGAACAATCGTGAAAAATGGCTCAACAATCGAGGTCCTGACTGAGTCAATTCTATCTGAAACATATGAGACTAAAATAAAGGTTAATGACACATCTCCGAAAATAACGTATCTGTGATATGAGTAAAGCAAAAGAAAAATATGAGTCCAACGCTGTCGAGCTCTTCAGAACTTCTGACACAGCAGTTCTGTCAACAATTTCGAACAGTAGTCATGACTACCCCTTCGGCAGCTTCACAACATTTGCATCAAATGTGAATAGAGAGCTAATTATTTATGCGAGTGATTTAGCCGAACACACCAAAAATATTTGGAAAGATTCAAGAGCATGTGCGACGATTTTCTCGCTTTCTACAGAAGACGATAAACAGGCGAGCTCCAGACTTAGCTTAATCGGCGATTTTTCAAAAATAAAAGAATCTGAACTAGAAACATATGCAGAAAGATTTATAAAATTTTTGCCAAAAAGTGCTTCATATGCGCAGATGCATGGATTTAACTTTTATAAGCTGTCAATTATCAAAGCGAGATGGATTGGAGGCTTCGGAGAGATCGCTTGGTTAGATACATCAAACTGGACCCGAGAGGTTCCAAAATGGAGAAAAAATGAAAAGGAAATGATCAATCATATGAATGAAGATCATCAAAATGTTATTGCCTCAGCATTAAATAAAGAGTTTACAATAAAAGATGAAAAATCAAAAATACTAGCGATGTGCATTGATGGCTACTACGTCAACTCTAGCAATAGTTTGTACTTTATCCCCTTTAGAGAACCCTGTTTCTCAGAAAAATCGATAAGGGCAGAACTAGTCCGACAAGCGCATCAAAACCGTCCATTTGAAATATGAATCACTGATCAGTGCTCGAAGAGGAAATACGAATCAGTTTTCCCCTTTTTCTTTTTTCATCAGTCAACAATATCAAACTGCCATCTGGAGCCTCTGACACATGTCTAATGCGACCAAATTCAGAAATTATAATTTCTTCGTTTGTGGCAGTATCACCTTTAAATTTCAGTCGCCTGACATCTCCCGGTTTTAGAGCGGATAATATTAAATCTCCGCTCCACTCTTCGAACATTTTCCCTGAGTATAGAATCATAGAAGAGGGAGCTATCGAGGGAACCCAATATTTCACTGGCTGCTCCATATCGGGATGTTCTGTAAATGGGGATATAACAGCGCCACTGTAATCAACACCATAAGTAATGGCCGGCCATCCATAATTTTTTCCTGGCTCGATAATATTTAACTCATCTCCTCCCTTCGGACCATGCTCATGAGCAATAACAGTCCCATCATCCATCACTACAAGCCCTTGTTGATTTCTGTGCCCAAATGACCAAATCTCTGGCTTCAAATCTGGTTTGTCCAAATAAGGATTATTTTTAGGAATACTGCCGTCATCATTTAGTCGAATAAACTTGCCAAAATGATTATCCAGTGATTGTGCTTTTTCTCGGTAATTAAATCCATCACCTGAGGATATTAAAATCGAGCCATCGGCCATAAAAGCAAGACGGCCACCATAATGAGCTCGAGTCTTTCTAACAGGTTTTGATTCAAAAATTGTCTCCACATTTAAAAGATCGTTTCCATCAAGCTCACCTCTGACTACTTTCAAGAAATTTAGTTTTTTACTGCCCGGATCAGATGCCGACATCGTTAAATAGACTAATTTATTTTCTTTAAAATTTGGATGCAAGACGACATCTGATAGGCCGCCTTGCCCATAATAAAATGCTTCTGGAACACCAGAGACAGGATCATCCTGCATTTCACCATCAATAACTCTTCTTAAGGATCCTGATAACTCGGTAACAAGCCATTCAGATTTGGAAATAAAAGCTATGCTCCAGGGATTGTCAAGATTATCGACAATAACTTCAGACTTATAATTCGCGGAATAAACTGAGATTGAGGAAAAAAATCCCAGAAGAGGGCACATATACAAGAAGATCTTTATAAATTTACTTTCCATTTTTGGATCTCTCCACAAAAGAACCGAAATACAGACCGGCTATTGCCCCAATAATAATTAAAGTTAGCTTGCCATTAGACGATCGAGCATTAGCTATTAGATCAATATTGTTAACTAAAAGAGGCAAAACGAGTGTGATAATTATGAAGGTGAATGCTCCCGCAAAGGCATACATCAGTCGAACCGGAAAAACAGTCCATCTTCTAATAACAGCGGTTAATACAAACGTGATGGCATAAAGCATTGAGATTAAGATTGGTAGGGGGAAAGCGCCGTTAAACAATAAACCCTCAACATCACTAATAAACATTGTTAATGAGGCTGATATAGTGATCGGCATCTTTATTGAAGCCAGCCAAATTAAATTTAGTAAAGAACTGTGTAAAGCTATCAAAAACATTGTCAACACAAGAACAATTAAAAAGTGAAATAAACTTTTAAAGATTGCCTTAAACATTTTTTTGGATAAACTCAGTTAGAACTTGAGATAATTTTTTAGCTTTAGTCCATTGAAGAAAGTGCCCGCCGCCAATATTAATATGGTCTTGACCTTTTGTACCAGGCACTCTTTTTATAAACTGTTTTTCAAAGCCATTGGTGACTGGATCATTTCCAGCACCAACACACAAAAATGGCTTTTTGAAATTACTAAAAAACTCCCACGCTGACAATTGAGCATCTAGAGATTCATCTGGAATTAATGGTACTTGACTAGGCATTGCTCTGACAGCCATTTTATAGGTTGGATCTGGATAAGGAGACTCATAAGCGAGTGACAATTTTGATGAAAATAATGCCGATGTACCAAATCCTAGTTTTATTGCTAAAAAATTTATAAACATCGAAATTGCATTTCTTCGCTCCATCATCGCTGACGCGATAATTCCCGACGGGACATTAGTAGTATCCCAAGTATATTTTTGCCAATAAGCAAACATTTTAATACCTGAATACGGATCATTTCCTGAGAACCCATCCATTGACTTCAACTTTTTTATCATCTTAAAAAAAGAAACCTTTTCTTTCGATTTTCTAAAAGATAGGACTTCCTTAACTATATCTTTAGGGACGTCGGGATTACAGGGTAACCCAGTATTTCCAATAGCAACTCGATCAAATCGATCAGGATTGTCGGCAATCATCCGTAGTCCGATCAATCCACCCCAATCTTGACCGAAAAAAGTGAGATGTTTTAAGTCATTTACGACTAGCCATGAATTCATCCAATCCACCTGTCGTTGATAAGTGTAATCCTCTCTCGCCGCGGGCTTGTCAGACTTTCCATATCCTGGAAGATCAGGAGCAATTATTCTAATACCCGCATCCTTTAAATAAGGGATCATTTTTGAGTAAAGGTAGCTCCATACAGGTTGGCCATGCATGCACAGTAGGATCGGTCCGTCTTTAGGACCTTCGTCAAGATGATGAATGCGCAAATCTGATCCATCATGTGTCTTTATAGTCGTGTAATTTGGTTTAAAAGGATAATCTTTGATTTTGGTGAAAAATTTTTCTGGCGTTCTCAAAATTTTCATTTTGCTATTTTCACTACCCACAAGGTTTCTTTCTTGCCAATCATATCATCTCTCTTAACTAATAATTAATTAAGCGTTATATTAAATGTCTATCAACTTGGGAAATTGGATATCAATTGAAAAATAAAGTAATAATTTCTTTGCTAATGATTACGTGCATTGGTTGTACGCAAAATGAACTCTCTTCAAATCGTGACAATCCCTCGCTTCATAATAATTCGTCTTTCCCTTTGGGAACAGCAGTGAGATTTAAGCCATTCCAAAAAGATGCTCAACTGAGAAGATTACAGCAACATCATTTCGATAGTTATACAGCTGGAAGCGATATGAAAATGAATCAAGTAATGCCCACAGAGGGGCAATTTGATTTTTCAATTGTTGATTCAATCATTGCTTATGCAGAAGAACACAATCAAAGAGTTTTTGGTCACAATTTAGTCTGGCACAGCTCGACTCCAGAGTGGGTTCGACAAAAAGCAAAGCAAAATCCTAAATGGCTACTCCCTTTTTTAAAAGAGTATATTCAAAGCTATGTTGGTCGATACAAAGGTAAGGTCCATGGTTGGGATGTCGTAAATGAGGGCCTCAATACAAAAGGAGCAGGTTTTAGAACAGACACTATTTGGTACGAAACTATTGGACTTGAATATATTGAAAAGGCATTCGAATATGCGCATGAAGCCGACCCTGATGCAATACTTTTTTATAACGATTTCAACATTGAAAGAGATTTAGAAAAATTCAACACCATGATAGAAATGGTGAAAGATTTTCAAAAAAGAGGAGTGCCGATATCTGGCATTGGCTTTCAAATGCACATTAGAATGGATATACCTAACGACATAATTGCGTACACCCTCAAAAAAGCGGCGGAAACAGGATTACAGATTCACTTATCTGAGGTTGACATAATCTTCAATACTCACGATGACACAAGAGGCGGAGGTATTGAACGATATACAGAGATCACTCCTGAAATGCTCGTAGCTCAAGCTAAAAAATACGAAGAACTCGTCAAAATATATATGACGACTGTTCCAAAAGATCAACAGTATGGTATTACTTTTTGGGGATTTAATGACCGTGATACTTGGATCAGGCGCTTCTTTAAAATGAGGGACTGGCCAACAATTTACGATGAAAATTTAAAGCCAAAACCCGCCTTTTATGGCTTTCTAGAGGGACTCAAATCTAATCAAATTTCCTCCAAGTCCAATTTGAATTAATCAAGTAATTTAATATTGCCCCTAACAAAATTCCAAACAAATTAGCCACAAGATCATTTATCGTAAATATGCTTATCAGCATAATAAATACACCATAGTTGGTAGCACCAGAGAGTGCAGCTATTGAGTGGAATTTAAATAATTTGCTAATAAAACTCTCTTGCAAATTCCTACCTTTAAAAGTCCAAAAATTGTTCAACATGAAATTTGATAAAACTGCGCATTCTATCGATATGATTGGCGATACTATCTGAGATATTCCAAAAAACCGTGTGAGAATATAGTAAATTCCTAAGTTAACGAAAACACCAGATACTCCAACTATTGCATACCTTATGAAGTCTTGATAATTTCGAAAGCCTAATCTTGGAATATTCATTATGAACTCAAATTGATCTTCCCACGATAACTTAGATTCTCCTGATAGCCGCCTGGTAAAAGTTATTGGTATTTCTTTCGTTTTAGCGCCTTGTGAAGTGAGTTCGCAAACTAGAGAGCTTTGAAATGAATACCCCTTGGCAGATAACGACTTTATACTATCCCGCTTTAAGAAAGACGCCCTTATACATCTATATCCAGAAGTACAATCTTTAATTTTTGCTACTCCGCCAACATATCGAACAAGTAGATTTCCAACTTTACTCAATATCTTTCTTCTTAGAGAAAATTCAGGAGTGGAACCTCCCTCTACAAACCTTGATCCAATGATCAAATCGAATCCCTGTTCAAATACACGTAAAAAGTGCGGAATTAATTTCGAATCATGCTGCCCATCAGAATCCATTTGAAAAATAATATCTGCATCTAGTTCAGACAATGCATAATCAAATCCTCGTTTATAAGCTTCTCCAAGACCTTTTTTTTCGCCTGTTATCATTTTTAAATTCTGATATTGGCCCATTAGATCTTTTACAATTTGTTGAGTTCCATCTGGAGAATTGTCATCAACAATTAGTATAAAAAACGTCGCCTTATTAACGTGCTTTTTTTCCAAAAAAATACTTTCGATAGTACCTCTAATATTATCTGCCTCATTGAATGTAGGCAGAACAAAGCATACTTTTTTAATCGATTCAGAAGGTTTCATATCCATGATTTAAACCACATTAATCCGTAAAAATAGTCGCTTGTTATGCTCAATCCTAGCTGAAGAGGGATCCAGTAAAAACCTGATAGAGAAATCATAATGAGTATCAATAGATAAAGCTGCGAACCAAATTGCTTTTTATCTTCAATTAACTCCGTCATTAAAAAAGCAAGAGCCAAAAATGCAAAACCTGAAGATGGCTGATAATGATAAATAAAGGTTGATCTTGAAACTAAGCTCCATGGAAGAAAATTTCCTAAATATCCAAGGGTGACAAAAAACATAAAAAGATAATTAGAATCAATTAATTTACTGCCTATCAGTTTTGCAGTCGAAAGCATTAATCTTCCCCCAAGAATAATCACTGCAACAAATGAACACCAATATAAGACTGGATTTGGAAGTAAGTGAACGGAAGTGAAAACGGTTTTTTCGTCCAGTTCAATCACTGAATTCTCTGCTGATTTAAAATAATAACCCATAGGTCTTACAACCAACGGCCAGGTAAACCATCTAGATTCATAAGGATGTGTTTTTTCGTCTGTATTTTCTGCATGGAAAGACAATAATTGGGAGTGTTTATTCAAATAATCCATCTCGCCGACCTTCGAAAAGTAGGGCCCCCAAGCTGCAAAATACACAAGTGTGGTTAAGGCTATAAGTGGGATCAAAGCTTTTCTCTGAGAGTATTCTCCTATCACTTCTTCAGTTGTAAATTTATAACCTCTTAATCTAGTAAGGCTCAGAAACAACATAAAGCAAACAGCCACTGCCAAAAATCCCAAGCCATTCCATTTGACTGCTATTGCTAAACCTAAACACAATGAGGAGAGCAATAGATGCCATGAGTTGCCAGTAGTTTTAGTCATTCGCAGAAAAAATAGCAGACCTAAAAAACCAAAAAATACTAGGTAAATATTTATTAGCCCAAATCGTGAATCCACAAGCATGGAACCATCGACGCAAAAATAAAATGCTACCAAAAGGGCAAAATTCTTATTCGAATGGATCTGCAAACACACCAAATAAGCGATATATGTAAGAGAGGAGCCAACCACCGCTGGAAGCCAACGATAGCTGATTGAACTCAAATTTTCTATTTCAAACCCTGTTGATATAAGCGAATCAGTCCAAGGTAATACTGAATAAAGATAAATGCTGATTGAAGTTAGATAAACTCCAACTGGAGGATGTACAGAAAAATAATCCTTACCCGATAAAAAATCAAGCGCAAATACCGGATAATAAACCTCATCAAAGGCTGGGCCGGGTATAACTCCAAGATTAAAAAATCTTAAAAAGACACCTAGTGTAACTAAAAGAATTAATATGTAATTTCTCTCAGGCAAGCTCTTAATATTAATTAGCCTTTGCTCCTTCAAAAAAATTATTTCCTTCTTTTTGTAATAGTAGCTTTTTTGTTTTTATACCACCCACTCCGCTGTAACCACCTATAGTTCCGTCCGATCTGATCGCCCTGTGGCAAGGAACTTCAATGGGCAAAGGATTTTTGCCGCACGCATTTGCTACTGCTCTGGAAGCGAATGGATGCCCTATGGAAATTGCAATTTGCTTGTAAGACCGCGTTTCACCATGCGGAATAGCCTTTAGTGCATTCCAAACTTTCTGCTCAAATTCTGTTGCTTCTTTCATATGCCGCTCTCAAGCTCCTTAGATTTTCGATGCATATAAATGCTAAATAATACTAATTTTTAATAATTTTCTGGTCTCTTTGGAGTAAAAGCACTGTAGTAATCCTTGAGAGCTTGGATGTCTTTCTCACTATTGCCTGTAGGCACAAAAATCTTACCAAATAGAATCTCTCTCTTTTTAAAATCTAAGGACATCGGAATAATATCAGCGTTTAAATCAGCAGCTAATCTCAGGAATCCTGTCTTCCACTCTTTCACTTTTGATCGAGTACCCTCAGGTGATAGGGCGATTATGGCTCCATCAATGCCTCTTATCTGATCAATTGCATTTTTAATGATTCCCCCTGGTTTTGACCGGTCGACGGGTATACCACCCATGTAACTTAAAAATTTTCCTAAACCAAATCTAAAAACTGTATGCTTGCCGATAAACGTAATTCGCGCATCGAGTCCTGCTACTGCGGCAACACCGAAGATTCCGTCCCAATTCGATGTATGTGGCGCAACTATCGCAACTAAACGTTTATTATTGTATTCCTCACTGATCGAACCACATACCCTCCAATCAAAC
This sequence comes from uncultured SAR92 cluster bacterium, assembly GCA_902604945.1. Classification (GTDB taxonomy): domain Bacteria; phylum Pseudomonadota; class Gammaproteobacteria; order Pseudomonadales; family Porticoccaceae; genus AAA300-D14. The sequence continues at coordinate 9,133 of CACLAG010000010.1, forward strand.
ACTGTTAAAATCGCCTTGCCTAACCATTGAAGAAGTATAGGTCGATTTGCCCAAAAACATTCAGGAATTTGTTGTTTGCTTACACGCGTCATAATGTCTAAATCCTGAGGCGGGTTATGGGTTCAAATATTCGATTAACAACATAGGGATATTGTGATTATGAGACTTTACGGTACATACAACAGTGTTTTCTTTCAAGCCAGGTTTAATGCTGCTCAACTCTACACCAATTCCGGAAATTCTATCATGTGCATCAGACAAAGACTCAACCTCCAATGCGATACCCCACAAATAATCCATTGATTTTTCTTGATCACTTGATTCAATAACTTCGATAGTTGTTTTATTTAACCGAAAGAACAGCATCCTTCTCTTCCAATGTTCGACGAACTTATCGAGCGCCAACCTTATTCCAAAGGCATCCCGATAGACCTTGATAACAGCATCTACATCACTTGTCTTGATAACAACATGATCTAATCTATTTACTACTGAAGGCGAACACTCTTTAGATTGAGGTAAGACACCTTCCTTATGCTCTATAAGAAATGTGAAAATACCTCGAGTTAGCTCAAAAGGTAATAATTGAGTAATCCATTTTCTTTGAGATCCAGTTTCATTGCAGTGGCCTACTCCTTTTGTAATGCTTGGCAGAGAAAATCCTTTGCTAGAGAGATTAGCTCTAGTCGAATATAGATCTTTTGCACCATAGGCGATCCCCATCAATCCTTCGCCATGTTTTTTTAAGAAATTTTTAACTAATTCAGCTCCAGCTCCCTCTCCGTCAGCAGTCAATAATTCAAGGTATGTATTGCGTAATAAAAAAATAGAATTTGAAGTACCGAGGTCCTCATGTGAACCTTGCCAGACAGGGTTAAATCCCAGTAGTTTTATGAAATTATTTTCTGCAATCTCAAGATTTTTAACTGCAATGATCAAATGATCAATGACTTCAATCATGATGAGAATAGGTCTTAGTTTTCAAAGCCATCTTCTAACTCGGCTTTTATAAGCAATGAATTTATCGTTAAACAATTTCACCATGGCAATCTCTTCTGGGACAATCTGATATTTTGTGATGTAAATTACAAAGCCAAGGGCTACCAAACTTCCACCAATTAAGTTAAATCTGAGCGATATAAAAATTAAAATGAATAACATTCCTAGATACATAGGATTTCTTGAGTATTTAAAAACACCTTCTGTCACCAAAAACGAAGCTAAATCAGGTTGTAATGGATTTATCGTTGTTTGCGCTTTCTTAAACGAATTTACGGCCAAAAATATTAATAAAAGGCCCGACCCTAGGATCAAGATACTCAGAGCACTGAATAGTGGAAAAGTATAACTTGGAAAGAATAATGAGGAAAAATAAATTATAAGGGCACAAATTAAGGTGACTATAGGCGGTGGAATCTTATTGTTCATCATGTCAGTAGCGCCTGCTGTTTGCCATATCGTCGATCCAATCTCTAACCATTTGAACAGCCTCTTTGTGAGTCAATGATCTTCCTGATTCGGGCATCATAACTCCAGGATCCATTGATTCCATCCGATGAACTAAAATCGACTTATCTGCACTACCTGGGACTATAGAATATTTTAGACCGCCACTGCCTCTTCCAGTAGCAACTGGTTTTTTGTACATTCCCAATTGTGTGTTTCGAGTTTCATTTAAATGTAGATACAGACCAGTTGAATTCGCATTCCCTGATGGAGAGTGGCAATGTCCGCAATTGATATCTAAGTAAGATCTCGCTCTGTCATCTATGTGTTTTGAGTTGTCAGACCAGTCAACTGGTGAGATTAAATTGTTTGGCACCTCTGAGATGATCTCTTTCTGCATCCAATAAGCTAATTGATTATATCTCCCTTCTGTAAAATCAATATCTTTATTGATATTTCGAGCTTTAGGGCCGATCGGCATAATCTCATCAGCTAAAGCATGACATTCTTTGCACTGATTAACATTCGGTACTCTGTAACGTACCTCTTTTAATTCACCTTCAAAATCTATCCAGTTGACATTAATGGATTTGCCAGCAATTTTTTTAACCGCTTCGTTTTGTTCCGTATTCCATACATAAGACACCGCCTCCCATCCGTTGGACTTGTTCAATAAAACACGGGTTTCAAGCAGCTGTTTACCCTGACTCTGATCTCGCTCATCTATTGGATAATAAAATGTCTTTATTAGTGCAGAACCAACAGGAAACTCAAAAACTTGATCTTCGACATATCGAGCAAACTTATTTTGCGGAACATAGAGCCATCTTTGTTTATAAGAGTAATCAGAAAATAAAGAGGAAATTAACTCATAAGGCAGCACTTTTCCATGTGGTGTTTGGGCATTATTATCTAAAAAGAAACCAAAATCGGACAGTTTGTCAGGAAATGAATCTGCTAAGATTGATTCCTCATTAACAGCATATACGTTAGTGCTTATAGCAAGAAAGACAAATAAAAATAAAATCTTCATCTCATTCAAAATGGTTCAATCTGGACGGGCGGTAAAGGTTTAATGATTCCTTTGAACTGACGGAGATCTTTGTTAATTGGAGCAGAAAATCCTAACAAATATTTAATGGGCTTGATCGCCAGAAAATCTATACCGTTGTCTTCGTTCACCACTAACTGCTCATTCTCTGGCTGACCAAAAAACATTTGGGAAAAGGGAACAACACCATCCCAAAAAATATCTGCCATTTCACCATCACTGACTTCAAACAACACCTTAGCTAAATCACCAGTGCCTAAATCAGGATTAAATCCACTAGGGCCAAAACTATTGCCGTGAACTTGAATTCGCTTTGGGTGCGGATAATAATTTGAATCTTCCGTATCATCACCATAAGAGACAATTGACAGGTTTACTGTTCCATTTCCACTTATAACATTACCGAAAATCTCAACATCTGAATTTGCCATAACTATGATGCCACTCCCTCTTGGTACCTCTCCAACGATGTTGCCCTCAGGAGCAAAATTGTCGGTATCATTATCTATCGATTCATTATCAAAAACCCTGACATGATGTCCTCCTTGCTGAGGTAGATCAGGAAGATCAAAGATAAGAATCCCCGCCGTGTTATGGGAAGCTAAGTTCCCATAGACATCTGCATAGTAAGAATTTTCGATTTCTATTCCTGCGACATTATATTGAGCAATGCTGTTTCGGACGATTATATTTTTTGACTGGCCAACATATATTCCAGCATCTGATGCGCCTATAGCAACACATTTATCGATTAGCACATTTTCTGATTCGACAGGATAGAAGCCATAGGCTCCATTTGTACTCTTTGGCCCTCCCGTCCACTCAGTTTTTAGTCCAATCATGCTGATTCCTCTCGCACCAATTACCTTCAATGCATCACCTTTAGCATTTAAGATTGCAAAATCTTTTAAAGTAACCCCATTGGACGTAACTAAGAGACCCTGTGCGCCAGATTTTTGGTCCTGGAAGTCAAGAATAGTTTTATCCATTCCCTCTCCTCTCACTATAACTTTGTCAATGTCGAGAGAGAGACTATCTTCAAGCACATATACTCCTGACTTAATTACAAGCGTATCTCCCGTTTCCATTAGAATCATCGCTTCCTGAAGTTTTTCCTGAGCATTTGGACCCGGTTCGATAAAAACTTCTTTTGCATAAGCTTTTAAAAAAAATGCAAGGAAGAAAAGAAAAGTTAAAATTCGTGATAATTTCATACAACCATTATATCGGTGAAAATTGTCTGACAGTCAATAGTCTAAATTAAGTGTTCTCATTCTATCTTTAAAAAAAGATATTAAACCCAAATAATTAATTTAATCAACTAGTTAAACAAGGCTTCAGTTAACGCTTTATAGTGAGTGTCTCGCGCTATTTTAGCTATTTTGGTTTTTCGTCCTAGATACTCAAATCCATGGAATCCACCATCAAAAATTTCTAGCTGAACCTTAACACCACTATCTTGCAATCTCCTCGCGTACTCACAATCTTCATCAACAAAGGCATCAACCGACCCTACCGCGATATAGGTTGATGGAAGGCCACTCAGATTTTTTGCTCGACTCGCCGCCGCATATTGAGACACATCTTCAGATATTTGATTTTCCCCGAGATAACACTTCCAACCCATTAAATTCGAGTTACGATTCCATATTCTTTTATCGAGAATCATCGAGCTAGAGGACGTAACGCATCGATCATCAATCATTGGACAGAGTAGATATTGGAAAACTAGATTAATTTCGGTCGAATCTCTAACTAGCAAGGCTAAACCTGCAGCCAATCCACCGCCCGCACTTATACCACCAATAGACAATCGGTCAGGATCCACTGACAGCCTATCTGCATTCGATACTAGCCACTTTAATGCCACCATGCAATCGTCTAATCCTGCAGGGAATGGATATTCAGGAGCGAGTCTATAGTCTACTGACACAATCACACACCCTACAGATTTGACCATTTCACGAACAACATAATCATCACTTTCCATGCTACCAAAACAATAACCACCTCCGTGAATCCAAAGAAGTGCTGGTAAAACCTCAGCCTGACTTTCAGGACTATAAACTCGCACCAGAACATCTGTCTCAGTTTCACGAGATATCAATTGGTCGAAAGAATTAACACCTTTTATCTCAGGTAACTTACCCATAATCTTCTCTCTCATCTCGGAAGCACGAGACCTCGTTCTCTTTAAATCTGTCCAGAGATCTTGGTCTGGGAATGACTCGATTACTGTCAGTAATTCTTTGTCCAACAAATTCGTATCCATATATTTATCCTCAGTTTTTACTATTGCTCTTTAATTAATGGCGGAAGAGGTAGGAGTCGAACCCACCAGGCACTAAAATAGCACCTCACTGGTTTTGAAGACCAGGCACCCCACCGGAGGTGTCTCTCTTCCATTCATTATTTTATTTTACGGTATCTGTTTACTACTTCTGAATCGTTAATCACTCTTTCAGATCCAATCCTTCGGGTAAAACCTATCTGATCAAAGTACTCCATAAGATCAATACAAGAATTACGGCCTAACCCCAATACGCTCTTAACTTCAGAAACAAGAAAACGAGGTTTTCTTGCCACAAATTGTTTGATTTTGTCAGCAAATTGAACCAGTAAGTCGGGCAAAATGACTCTATTGCCTCCAAGCTTATAAACTCTCCCTTCCTTGAGTGCTTTTTTTAAAACTACCTCAACTGCCATCTTTTCAAGAGACAGATCGTCCTGAATATTCGAAAATGTAGGTATCTGCTGGTGGTACGCTCTCATTGCTTGCTCAACGATTTGCCACGCAGCCGACTCTGTCTCTAATAGGATTGGTACAAAACCTGGAATACCTATGTAACCACTGGTTTGAATCAAAACTTTTTCATCTTTTAATTCATTAACAATAGTTGTTATCAACACCTTGTCAGGAACCTTATTAAGATCAACAAGCAATCGATCCATATCCGCACCTGGCAAATCTGGATGACTCCTGTGGTAGTCTTGTATACAATTTATTATGTTATGCCTGCATTGATCCCAGTTTTCTAGTGAAACCACATAAGTGTGATTAGCATTCGAGAAAACTCTGATTTTTTTCTTTAATTTCTCGTCTTTGAGAATCGTTTCCAAATCACTTTTATTAAGATTTTGCAACAACTCGAAATGCGTAAGGTTGACTAAACATTTACCTTCAATTGCGAGTCTTATTAAAGTTTGTAACGGCGTCGGTAATTCTAACGCCTCCAAGTAGCTTCTTTTATTTTCAGCAAAAACAGGGTCATATTCAGCCCATGGTTCTAAAACAGATCCACCTCCCAAAGTAACTAGTTCACTATCATCACGAAGAACGAATTTGTCTCCTTTACAGCAACTAATTTCTCCTTCGATAATAATTTGAGCATATACTCGAGATCCTGCAGCAAGAGAAAATCCATCTGTTTTTCGCGCCAACAAATAAAGCTTGGCACTTATTAGTTTGGCTCCGATATAAAGTTTCACAGGACATAAATGTTTCACTGTGAAATTCAAATAACTGGATATCTCAAGCCTAACATTAATTCGATTTGAATTGAGAATATCAAACCGACCATGAAGCCAATCTCCTCTTGATATGTCTTTCTTCTCTATACCTGAGATTTGTAATGCACAACGTTCTCCAATCTGACTTGTTCGAGATTTTTCATTTTGAGAATATATTTCTCGTACCCTCACATTTTTCTTATGTGGCAATAAAACTAAATTTTCACCTTCAGACACTTTCCCAGACATGACGGTCCCAGTCACTGTTAAGCCTACGCCTTTCAATAGGAAAGTCCGGTCAATAGATAATCTAAAGTATCCATTTTTAGAGTTGGGAGAATATTCTTCAGCAACAGTTAAAAGATAATCCCTTAACCTATCAATCCCAGTGCCCTTCATGTTGTCTACTTCAAAAACTGGCGTTCCCAAGCCAATGGCTTTTTGCATTTGTTTTGCTACTAATTTGCGCTGAGTGGTATCTGTTTTATCTATATGGGTCAATACTATCAAGTAACGTTTGATATCAAGTAAGCGCAGAATTTCTAAGTGCTCGATAGTCTGAGGTTTTAAACCTTCGTTAGCTGCAACTGCTACCAATGCTAAATTAATGCTGCTAACACCAGATATCATAGTGTTAATAAAACGGCGGTGGCCAGGCACATCGATAAAGCCGATACTTTTGTTATCGTTAGCTAGGTAAGCATAACCAAGATTGATCGAAAGACCGCGCTGTTTTTCTTCCTTCAAGGTATCTGTGTCTGCACCGGTCAGCTGTTTTATTAGAGAGGTCTTTCCATGATCAACATGACCTGCGGTAGCTACAATCACTCCAGCAGATCTCGTATTTTCTTGATTTGATAAATAAATTGGTCCTCGCAATCGAGGCACCTTAAATCCAATAATAATTTCTTGTCATTTAATCGGCCAATTACTGGTCTTGGCAACAATCGAAAAGCTTTCAATAAAGCACGCAAGTCGGAGTCTTTTTTTGCAGTGATGGCAATACCAAAGCTTGGAATATTCTGGATTGGCAAAGCGCCACTGCCTATTTGGCTCAAGCAAGACTCTGTTTTAACCGAATAAATTGATGGCAATAACTTTTCAATAATAATTTTAATGGCGTCTGCCTGCTGCATAATCTCATCAACATTTCTTACCAAGAATCTCAAAGTAGGTAATGCGTCAACCAATTTTTCTGGAGATCGATATAATTTAAGCACCTCACTCAAAGCAGCTAGCGTTATTTTGTCAGGCCTTAGTGCCCTTTTTAATGGATTGCAGCGAATTCGATCAATCAGATCTTTTCTACCAGCGATAATTCCACTTTGTGGCCCGCCAAGGAGTTTATCTCCACTAAAAGTGACTACATCTGCGCCGTTTTGAATGGCATCACCAACCATTGACTCCTTGGGAAGTCCATACTGAGACAAATCAATTATATTTCCACTGCCTACATCACACACAAAAGGAATTCCCTCTTGTTTAGCTAAATGCGCTAACTCTTTCTCTTTAACCTCTGCCGTAAAACCTTCTATTTTAAAGTTACTTGTGTGTACCTTCATTAATAAAGAGGTTCGGGAATTTATCGCTTGAGAGTAGTCCTTCAAATGTGTCCTGTTCGTGGCACCTATTTCAACTAGTGAACAACCAGACCGCTTCATTATGTCAGGAATTCGAAATGACCCACCTATTTCAACTAGTTCACCCCGAGAAACTGGAATTTCACCATTTTCCGCTAAAGTATTAAGCACGAGTAATAACGCTGCTGCATTGTTGTTTACAATAGTCGCAGCTTCACTCCCAACTAGCTCACACACGAGTTGCTCCACATGATCATCTCGCTCACCCCTGCCAGCATCTCTTAAATCATATTCTAGGTTAGTTGGTGACTCCGCGACTCGATTAATTGCATCTATTGCTTCTCTTGGGAGCACAGCGCGGCCAAAATTGGTATGAAGCACAGTTCCAGTGAGATTAATAACCTCCTTAAATGAGGATTTATCAGCAGCATTGAGAGTTCGCTCAACTTCTTCAACAAGAAATTCAACACTAACTAAATCGCTATTGTCTAAACCACGCTTTGTTCTGACATCATTAAGTATATTACGAGTAACTGCAGTAACTCTTTGGTGTCCCCACCGATCAATAAGGTTTCCAGATTTATTAATAATGGCATCAACAGATGGAATATTCCGACGGGCATCATCAGCATTGCTTTTTTGAGCTGTGAATTTATTCATGTTGCTTTCTTAAATAATTAACTCTTAATGGTACAGCAGAGTATAGCTTAATGTAGGATGTAACAATTATTACCATGTATCGATATAGGCATGTTTCTTTCCGTCTCGAATTGGGGTAGGAGGCAATCGTTTTAAACCTTGAGCAATCCAAGACCTCGTGTCAGCTGGATCAATAACATCGTCTAAACCACCCCCTGTAGCGGCATTTATAGCTTTAGCTGACTCATATTGCTCTTGAACTTTTTCATTAAAAATTTTGAGCTTTTCATCAGGATCCTCTATATCCATAAGCTCTTTGCGAAAACCTAACTTTACCGCACCTTCAATATTCATCGCCGCAAATTCAGCAGTAGGCCAGGCAACCATCGATAAAGCCACAAAAGAGCTGCCTCCGCACATAGCTTGGATACCCAAACCATAGGCTTTTCTCACCACTACTCCGAATAATGGAGTCGTCAAATTTGCCCCTGTATTGAACATCCTCGCAGAATGGCGCACAAGTGCGGTCGCCTCAACCTCAGGTCCAACCATCAAACCTGGACAGTCCATAAGACTTAAGATTGGAATATCAAAAGCATCACAAAGCTTTAAAAATCTGGCACCCTTATCGGCGCCGTCTGAGTCAATGGCACCAGCAAGATGATGAGGATTATTTGCGATAACCCCCATTGGTTTACCTTCAATTCTTATAAATGACGTGATAATGCCAACGCCAAATTTTTCTCTGACTTCTAACACTGAGTCAACATCTGCTATGGTCGATATAACGTCTCGCATATCATAAAGACGGAGACGATTTTCGGGTATTACATGCCTTAGCATTCTTTGATCTGGCGTTTCCCAAGTATCAATAGAGCCTTGAAAGTAAGATAGATATTTCTTTGCAACCTTCACTGCTTCTGCTTCGTCTTCAACCAATATGTCAACGACACCGTTTGGGACTTGAAAAGACATAGGTCCTACTTCCTCAGGAGCATAAATCCCTAACCCGCCACCTTCAATCATCGCAGGCCCACCCATACCAATAGTAGAATCCTTTGTTGCTATAATCACATCGCAACTAGCCAATAACACAGTATTACCGGCAAAACATCTACCATGATTAATGCCCACCATAGGTACTGCACCCGATAATTTTGAAAACTGCGTGAATGTAGTTGTATCAAACGATACCCATGGACCCAAATTATCCTCCCCTGGTCTTCCACCACCACCCTCGCTAAATAACACCAACGGGAGCTTGAATCGCAGAGCAAGCTCAAACATACGATCTTGTTTGTAATGCCCTCGGCCGCCCTGTGTTCCGGCTAAAACCGAATAATCATAATGGATTAACATCGCTGAAGAAGCCTCGTCACCAAATAGCTCCGCGTTAATCGTACCGGTTCCAGCAATTACACCATCAGCAGGGGTTTTCCTTCTTAATGTCTCCATATCATGTCGCTGGTGCTGTCTAGCCACAACTAATGGCCAATATTCTTTAAACGATCCTTCGTCCATTAATTCGGCAATATTTTCTCGAGGCATACGACCCCCACGAGCCACTCGTTTAGCAACGGCATCCTTTCTATTTTCGTCAAGCGTAAACGCATGACGATCTATGTTTTCTTGGAGATCCTGCCGAATGAAATCTGGATCAAACACTTCTTCCTTCACTTTAGCGCCCGTCGATGTCTTACCTTCCTTGATGAATAAAATAGAAAATCCCTCTTTTACAACATCACCAACCTGCATAAATATCTCGCCAACAATGCCATCACAATCAGCAGATACTAAATGTTCCATTTTCATCGCCTCTACAACAACTATCGGCTCTCCTGCTCTGACACTGTCTCCTGAGGCAACATCAATGGCGACGATTGTCCCTTGAATTGGGGACTTTATCGCAAAATGACCTACTGGTGTCTCAATCGGAAAGTTAATATCTTCAGAATTCTCAGTGTTTTGAAACGCTTGACTAAATAAAGCCAGAGGATCTGATGAATTTACTCGGGCACCAGCAAAACCTTGCTGATTGGCATCTTTTAAAGTGCTATCAACAAATAAGTTGGGACCTTGCCAATCACTTGTAAGAGTTTCTAGATTCTCATCAACCCATCGAGTATGGACATTTCCATCAACAAAACTGTCATGTGCAAGTATATTTTTTAAAAATGAAATATTGCTTCTTACACCCTCGAGACGAAATTCTGACAACGCTCTTATAGATTTTAATGACGCCTCTTGAAAACTTGCTGTCTTTGAATGAACAATAACTTTAGCAAGAAGAGAGTCGTAAGCGCTGCTAGTTTCATAACCGACGTAACCAAATCCATCAGTACGAACACCCGGGCCGGTGGGTACATCATAGGAAGTCAAAACTCCTGAACTTGGCATTACACTGCCATCTGGTTTAATTGTCTCAAGATTAACTCGAGCCTGAATCGCGAAACCTTTTGGATTGATCGCATTATCCAAATCCAATCCAATTTCTGACAACGAACTACCCAAAGCAACTTTTATCTGACTAGCCACGAGGTCAACATCAGTGACTTCTTCAGTAACTGTGTGTTCAACCTGCAGACGCGCATTAGCCTCAATAAAAACAAATTTAGAACCCGGCTCATTTCCATCCACTAAAAACTCAAAAGTTCCAAGACTTTGGTACTTTTGTTGTTTAGCAAAAGCAACCGCAGATTTGAGTATCTTTTCACGAAGTATTGGCGAAAAATTTGGCGCCGGTGCTATCTCTATGACTTTCTGATTTCTGCGCTGTGCCGAACATTCACGTTCGCCAAGGTGGATTACATTGCCACCACTATCACCAATAATCTGAACCTCAATATGACGAGCACAGTCCATAAATTCTTCAATATACAGATCTCCAATTCCAAAAGCCGCTTTAGCTTCAGATTCACATCGAGCAAAGGCACTCTCTAAATCTTTTTTACTTTTAACAATACGCGTTCCCCGGCCACCACCACCTGCGACTGCTTTAATGATGACACTACCCTTTATCGATTTAAAAAATTCTTGAGCTTCGCTCAATGTAACGCCACGATTAACACCTTTTAAAACAGGCACCCCCGCTTCTATGGCTGCGCTTCTGGCTTCTCCTTTATCTCCAAATAATCTTAAATGTTCGACATTTGGACCAACAAACGTAATACCCTCAATTTCACAGCGTTCAGCAAAATCTGCTCTCTCAGATAAAAATCCATATCCAGGGTGCAACATATCGCAACCCATTTTTTTTGCTGTAAGAATAATTGAATCAATATCGAGATATGCTTTTGCCCCCATTCCAGGTATAAGAGCTGCCTCATTAGAGATTTTAGTATGCAGACTATTCTTATCATCCTCAGAATAAATAGAGACCGACCGAATCCCCAACTCTGCTGCAGCTCTGGCAATCCTTACAGATATTTCCCCTCGGTTTGCAATTAATATTCCTGATGATTTCAAATCATTCTCCAAATTAACTTTTATTTCGAGTAAGCAAGCTTAGGCTTAGTCCCAATTATGCCATTTTCCTCAAGTGACGCTAACGCATCATCTGATAGTCCTAATATCCCGCCTAAAACTTCTTTATTATGTTGGCCTAATGTCGGTGCAGAACGTGTAATAGGCAGTGGGGTCTTTGCAATTCTCCATGGAGAGCTGGGATGAGGTTGAGAGCCGACAAATACTCGTTCTACCATTTGCATATAATCCCTGGCCAATAATTGTGGATCGCTCATCAAATCCGAAATCGCGTTCAAAACTGTCGCTTTTATACCAATCGATCGCAATGCATCCATTAATGACCTTGCATCTTGTTCCTTTGTCCAACCCCATAAAATTCTCTCTACATTACTCGCTTCTGCGCCAACCTCATCAGTCATCATAGGCTTTGCTAATTTTAATTCGGGTAATTGGTTTGTTGCTTTTTCCCAGTCACTTTTAGAATCTATTTGGATAAGTAACCACTTATCAACGCCTTTACAAGGGAATAGACCATGAATGAAATATTCAGACCGTTTATTCCCCTGCCTTTTTGGCGATTCGCCCGTAACTGATTGATGCAATACTCCATGGATTGCTGATGGAAGTAAGCATTCGGCCTGGCTCAGGTCAACAAATTGACCTTGTCCTGTATTTTTCTTATGGAATAGAGCTGTCAGTAATGCCGAACTTCCATAAAGACCTGCTATTGCATCACCAAAAGCAACATGAAGCATGGTTGGGGGCTGGTCCTCACTGCCTTGGAGATGAGGCAATCCTGCTGCTTGTTCAACTGTTGATCCATAAGCCCTAAAGGCGGACCAAGGCCCTGTGCTTCCAAAGGCGGGCATTGATACCATTACAAGTTCTGGATTAACCTTCTTTAGTGACTCATACTCAAGTTTAAGTTTAGGCAAAACTCCACCCGAATAATTTTCAATAACCGCATCAGCCTCTCCAATCAGTTTAAGCAATAACTCTCTACCAGCCTGTTGCTCAAAATCGAGAGTAACATCCAGTTTGTTTCGGTTAACATAAATAAAATTAATAGCTTTTTCGGCCCCATCATCATCAATCCACTCCTGGCTTGCCTCCCAATTTCGAAACCAGTCAAATCGGACACATCCCTCTACTTTTATAACAGTCGCTCCCAAATCAGCTAGGTTTCTCGCTGCGAGCGGTCCTGCCCACCCCATTCCAAGATCGATAATTGTCAAACCGTTGAGTGGTAATTCTGATGGCTTAATAGAAGTGTCCTCTTTATTTCTGAGCTCGTGACTCTTTAAAGATATCCAGTCTGAGGTATGAGCCCCTAACTCAGCAACCTTGCCGCCAAATTTTGGTGGCGTATCGAAAAGCCTAACTGGTTGAGATGGTGCTTTAAAACTAAATTCACCATCAGTAATCGTACTAAATGCTTTTCGGTGAATGTATTGATCAACGCCAAATACCTCGGTCATGGTAGGAACTCGCGCAAGTGGAATTCGCATTTGTTGACCTTTATAAAAAAGATCTTCGGCACAATGATTTGCCAACGCTTCTAGAATTCTCGGTTCTATAATATCGACATCTTCTAACCTTTTAGCACTGCTGCCATATCGTTCAACCGCAGCAAGATCCTGTAATCCAAGTAATTCGCAGAACGCGTGCCATTGCGCGGGACTCAATACCGTCACGCCTAACCAACCATTCTTACATGGCCAGATACCGAGAGGGTAAGTCGGGAAAAATCGATTGATACCCATGCGTCCAAGTTCTGGCACATTGTTGTAACACGTAAGAGCGCCAAGTTCTGTCAAATACATATTTGCTTCGAAAATCGATGCATCGATCCTAAAGTTCGATGTTTTGATTTCTCTTTTTGAATCCTCTGCTTTAGCAATAAGAAAGCTCAAAGCGCCATTAAATGCGCTCAAACCTCCCAGTATTTGTGGATGAAACCCAGTAGGAATAGTAGGTGGCTGATCTACTTCACCAATCATTTTCATAATACCCGTCAATGCGAAAATGGCCTCATTTGACCCTTCATATTGCGAATATGGTCCATCTAATCCAAACCAACTAATCACACAAGTATTCGAATCAAAATCCTCCAATGATAATGAAGAATCTAAAGTATCAAGATCTATTAATACCAGGTCTGCTTGTAAAATCGTTGGGTGACTTAACAGCGAATCTCGAACAATCACACTTTCTTTATTAGTATTCAGGTACCCGTGCATTGCACTATTCCCATTCGGCAAAAATGGCTCTATTTTTCGGGTTACAAAACCATCTTCCGGCTCAAGATTAACAACTCTTGCACCATAATCCGCAAAGAGTTTACCAACATAACCTGTTGATACAGTTCCACCTACATCTGCAATTAAAAGCTTTTGAAAGGGCGAATTTAAATTCTTATTTTTAACTGTCACTTTTTCTCTCTGTCTAAAACGATTAATTCATATTTGATTTAAATAACAATAGTCTGACCATTCATGCCATCAGAATCACTACTGGCAAGAAAGAAAGCAATATTCGCTATTTCTTCTGGCTGAAGCATTCGTCCAATCGGAATCTGAGAGATAACACGTTCTCGAAACTCCTCAGCCAGCATGCCAGCAGCTTTCATTTTATCCTCTACACCTTGAATAAGATCTGTCTCAACAATCCCCGGGCAAATTGCATTTACATTAATACCGTTTTTAGCATTCTCCAACGCAACACATTTAGTCAGTCCTACTACTGCATGTTTTGAGGTGTTATAAGCACTTGAGTTCATGCTCTCTCGCAATCCAGCGACTGAAGCTATATTGATAATTTTTCCACGTCCTAATTTTTGCATATGTCTTATTGCTAACTGCATCAACTGAAATACCGAAAAAACATTTACTCTCATAAGATGACCAAACTCGTCCATCTCATGCTCTGTAAATGGCTTGGCGATATGCATCCCCGCATTATTAACGAGAATATCTAATTCAGCATGAGACTCTAGTGCAAACGCAAATAAGTCATCTATCTGTTTTGCAGAACTCACATCTGCTGCGAGATAAGATACTTCTCCCCCATACTCAATTAACTTATTCTTTGCTTTTATTAGCCCCGGTTCACTAGAGGCACTCAAAACTAAGTCGGCTCCTTGCATGGCAAATGATTCAGCTATAGCAAAACCAATACCACGGCTAGCACCAGTAATTAGAGCCGATCTTCCTCTCAAGCGATCTCCTGGAGTAAGGTCCGCTGATTGGGTCACAACCAAACCTCCAAATTATTCTTTCTACCCATATTTCGTGATAATCTAAAGTCTAAAACCTCGTGCATATGGCAGTCTTTAAGTAATTGAAAAACATCATCCTTATCTTTTTCACTTAGATCATCAAATGTATCTTGTAAACGTTTCAATAAATAAAACCGAAAAGGTTGTGCCACGGAATCTATTTTTATTCCATTTACTTCAAACTCACAATTTCCGACAGCACGCTCTGCCTCTGTCCCTGATGGTAAGTCTTTATTTTCATCTAACCACTCATTAATACATTGATGAGCAGCACTAGTTTCTGGAATAAAATCGATTGCGAAGTGCCGAAGTACCTCAATCAATGTCTGGGGAACTTCATCGTTAACCAAATAGGTATAACTTTTGTCTAAAAATTCTCCTATATCTGGCTCAGACCTATTCATTCTCTCGACCCATCTAAAAAGTCTTGGGGCCTCTCTTTGCATTAGAGAGAGCGGAACTGGATCACGCCCAAGATGACCATAAAGTGGAGCTATCATCCCAAAGTCACCGATACTTGGCTTACTTCCAAATAAATAAGGATATTGAGAAAAATGCGCATTTAATATTTTTAACGTTTTATAGTGCATTGTTTCAATAAGTTCTTTTGTATTTGGTCTTACACCCCAAGCAGGCAAAACTTCGTTCTTTATAAAGGCAATTCTATTTTTAGCTCCATCCTTTTCTGGATAAACGGTAGAGAAATGAAAAGTAAGAAATTCCCCTTCCTCCTCTCCCTGATTGAAACGGTAATGCATACATGGCCTTAGCATTCCCTCCGCTCCAATGACATCAAATAATAGACTGAGTATTTTCTGTTTCGGAGTCGTGGGAGAGAAAATTCCACCACTTAAATTCTCATAGTGGTCTATGATGGCTACGCCATCACGAATAACCGCACCATCTGGAAATTCTATGGTTGGTATCCCTCGGCGACCTCCTGCCTTCGGTAAAACCACATCATAAAAATATGACGATGAGTGCGGCTCCTCTGTATAAGGAATATTAGCTTTTATTAAATAACTTCTAGCTCGGCCCGTGTAGAGTGAGAAAGCAGCACCATATAAAGTGATTGGTTCCATCTAAATTTCCTTAATAACCTTACTCAAATCATTTTATTTATTTAGTCGAATTAATTTATTACTGTCCCGGAATAGCGCAAAAAAAGTCGCTCTCTACCTTCACACTTACCGCTGAATTCGAGTGCCCAGCGCCACCCCAATTTGGCATTACCATCGAGTAAAGACCAATGCCTCCTGCAACCATAACTAATATATTTTCTGGAGTTGGTATTCTGGGATAAGTCCCCTCTGGATCGTCTTTGAATGCTTTACCAAACTCCCCTCCATACCGAATGTGTTCAGCTTTTGGCGCATGGGTAAGTTCCCACAACCTTTTTTGAATCGATTCTCTTGAATGCTTTGCTCGTGCTAGCGCGCCTGCATGCTTTGGTCCTAAGCAAACAAGAACTGTTCCAGACGCAAAGATTGCATTGTTGGTGGCCAAGTTCGCCAAGCCAACAGATATTATGTGAAGTAGCTTCTCCGCGTCCTCAGGATCGTCCGCGTTGTCACTGTAAAGTACAGAGTGCGGCGCTTCGCATCCTAAGAGAGTTACAACACTGTCAGATTCCTCATAACCTAAGCTAACATGTAATGGAGCAAATGGAGACTCCTCTTCCGCCTCTGCAATACAATAAGTAAACTTACCAGGATGCCCGTGAATTGCCATGTCTGAAACACCAGGTCGTCCGCCTCCTATATTAATCAAGCATAACCGAAGCGCTCTTCCAATACTGGCATTAGCTCGATGCCCGGGCCCAAGTACACCATAACCTGAAGCAACGGGCCCACAATCATTACGAGCTGGCCCATTTACGATTATTAGTGGAGCCGTACAGTGAGTTGTCGCTTGTAGCTCAGTTAAATCAAAAGCTGGATCTGCTGCTGCTTTTACCGCGGCCGCTACCAAAGGCATATAGTCAGGCTTACATCCTGCCATTACTGCGGCTGTAGCGACTTTCTCTACTGTTGCAATGCCCATCCCCGGACCTAACTCTCCTAGCACCATATCACCATCCATTCCACTTGCTACTACAAATCTTGCTACTCGCTCGGTAGTTGGAATGACGACAGGCAGACCATCTGTGCATCCCATTTCATGCAGTTGCTCTAACGCCTGTTCTTCGTTTTCAGCTTCTAAAAAATCATTCATTCTCAAGACTATTTAAAATTGTTTCTACAACAGAATCTGCAATCCCGATTATTTTTGCCTCTCCAAGCCCAGCTACAGGGTGAGGTAATTTGACTCTTGGGAGGTCAGGCATACCCAATGATCTGGCTACAAATTTACCTTGTTCCCAAAAATCTTCAGTTACGAGGCAGACTACTGGTAATCCTTTTTTAGCAATGTTATGTCCGTCACGCACGGTGCCGGTAGTACAACTGCCTCAATGCCCATAGCCAGCTATAGCAATCGAACAATCATTCGTGATTTCATTTAATATTTGTTCATTCGCCGGATTACCCGCATTACCTTTGTTCCAAAGTTTGGTATCTATTTTTGGTAATCGTTTTCTTATAGCTTCACCAACTTTCGAAAAAAATAATTCCGAATCTGGGAATCCATTGGCCAGTAAAGCGACAGTTATTCCTTCGCCTTTATTTTTTCGGACACTTTTAGACAGCACATATGGCTCAATTGGTGTCGCCACTCTACCTCTAGGATCAACAAATTTAATCATGAACAACTCCTTCTATTTATACAAAAGTACACTTAATTATAGCAAGCTATAATTAAATGATGCAATTTTTAAACCAAACAATGTAAATGTACTAAGCAACTGTTTTTAGCGACGGGGCTGAACGCCCCGAGCGAATGCCGTTATTGACGCTAACGTGTCACGCGTCAATTCAGGAATCACATCAGGCATAGCTAGCTCAGGAACATGGTGTGACCCATTAATAATTTTCGAGGTAGCTTCAACCCCCGCTGCCCTTAATTTCTGTGCGAAAACCACTCCCTCATCACGAATTAAATCTAATTCGTAATTATGCAGGATATGAGGAGGGAGACCTCTCAAATCATTTTTCGTCGCAGAGAAAGGATAAGCCATAGGATTATTCTCATGAGCCGAATGAGGATCATAAGCCATTCTAAAAGCTCTGACTGCAGCATAGGAGCCCATAAGGTCCAAGTTCTCTCGCCATGACATTAGCTCTGGCGGTGGCTTGCCATAAAAACCAAACAACATCGGTGCCATGGCATAGACACCATCTATGATATCAACCCACCCCTCTCTATTGGCTTTTATACCTGTCGCAACCGCTAAATTTCCTCCTCCCGATTCTCCAATTAATATGATAGAAGAAATACCTAAATGCTCCCGATTATCATTAGCCCAACGAACCGAGCTAGCACAATCATTCAATCCGGCAGGAAAGGGTTGATGACCAGGAGATAATGCCTCATTTCGGAACTCTACGCCAATAACTACGAGCCCTTGTTCAGCTAATGATTTTCTCCACCTAATATTAGCGGCACTTTTTGCTGTATCAAAAGTCATTCCTCCACCATGCATATGCACAAGACAAGGTAAAGCACTAGTCTTTGTCTTTGGACTATCAACGAATAACTTTATTTTGTGTCCCCCATCTCCTTGGATGGAATATTCACGCGATTGAACTCCCTTAAACACTGGCATGGTTGCGAACAATTCTTTATTTGTGGATGTAACTGCACCATGCATATAGTCGATGAACTTAAGCACTTGGTCATAATCCATATCCATGGTAACGTCGGGCATCTGAGCAGGATAACGTTCATTTGTTTTCATAAGCCATCCAGCTATTCTATGATCTAGTCTCGGATCCATTAGTAACATTAAATCCGGATGCCCTAGTTTCCCAGGCAATGTAAAATCTAGATTGTTTACGATCTTATTGGTTTCCTTTACTTCAGATGATGTCACAAGACCTCCTTTAAGAACTGCGAATGCGCCTAAAAGTGACGTTATCGCTGATCCGATAAACCTTCTCCGACCTAATGGCCGTAAAAATTTTTTCTTTAAGTGATTTCCCACACAAATTGACCTTCAAAAAAAAACCAAGCATACCCAATAACGAATATGCTTGGCTAATTTTTAGTGATAACGTCTATCTCTTACCAAAGTGCCTAGTTAGTTCTATGCCAATATGTCGCGGCATTCCCCAAGAAGCATGACGGCCATACTGACTGTCACCTGTAGACAGGTCTGTAATGTACGCCTCATCTGTTGCATTGTTGACAAAGAATCGCCCTGTTAATAGCTCATCTGCAGTTTCAAAATTAGCATTTAAGTTCACTACCATATAAGCCGCCTGCGAGTCGTCTAACTGACCAAACTCTCGGAAATACGTTCTTGAACGATAAGCAGTGTTCAAACTTAACGCTAGATTCGCACCACTATCGAATGTCACATTTCTGACAATGCCAATATTAAGATTCGTCTTTGGAGCCTTATTAAGCGGATTACCTTTGTTTTGTAGAACTCCAGCGTCACCTTGTAAAGCGTCAGTATTTAAGAAATCGCCATAAGCCGAGTCAAGGTAAGTAAATCCTGCGCTTACTGTCCAGTCATCCCCTATGTTAGAGTTCACCTCAAGCTCAAATCCGTCTATCGTTGAATCGCCGGCGTTTACTATAATTCCAACAATTCCAATTACCTGAGCAACCTGAAAATCCGAATAATCATAGTGAAAAGCAGCTGCACTTACCGTAGCCGCACCATCATTTATGGTAGCCTTATAACCCACCTCATATGATGAAACTGTCTCAGGATCCCATGGAGGATTACAATCATTTCCATTTATTCCGCCTACTTTGAACCCCTCAGAGTAACTTCCATAAACCATAGCATCGTCTGAAGTATCATATTCAACAGACACTCTTCCTGTATTCGCAGAATCAGACCAGATAGTCTCCACAATTCCACCACAAAGATCCGCTATAGGATCAGGCATACCTGTAAAGAAAATTTGCCTTGAGTGCTGCTCATGCATGTCTTCGTCCGTTTTTCGGAATCCAACACCTAAACGCATATCCTCAGAAACTGAGTAAGTCATATCAAAGAACGCAGACTTAGATTCGGTATCATTTTGCTGCTGAAATATCTCGAAGCGACCAGGCATTGGGAAAAAAGCAGGTATGGGTAAATTAATAATAAAGTCTCGACTTTTCTTATCATCCATGTAGTACATACCAGCAATCCAGTTTAATTTATCGTTCCCACCCGATATATTAATCTCTTGAGTGAACGTATCTGTCCAAGTTTTCATATATCGCTGGAAAAGACCTACTGATGAACCATCTGCTGGACCCTCAAATTCATCATCCCAATTTTGATTGGCTGTAATTGATTTGATCATGATACCGTTATCCAATTCCCAATTAAGGGTTAGCTTCTGCATATCATACTGACGATCAGAGTCAGAGTTCCCGTTGTTATATATTTTCCATGGCTCCTCTGTGACCAACGTGCCTTCAATCGGTAAGTTAGTTCGTGCATTTGCATACTCTAAATGCTCTTTTACAATTGCATGCGGATCCATCGGCCCACTCATTGTGCTTCGCCCAACAGAGAGATGCGCATCTAAATTCTCACTGACGATCCCCACTAAGTTCACCCGTAAGTTTGTTTTCTTTCCCATCATGTGATCATTGAAACCGGGCATTAAGTTTTCTACCCAGCCCTCACCCATGTCGAGATGGCTAGCTGCAACACGTATTCCAACAGAGTCCGTAATGGGCCCGCTGTATACAGCCTCTACTGAGGTGTGGTCATACGTAGCTGCGCCTACCTTGACGCGGCCGTATACTTCACCTGTAGGTTTGGCCGTAATGTAGTTAACTGCACCACCATTAGAATTTCGTCCATATAGAGTTCCTTGCGGACCTCTCAAGACTTCAACCCTTTCCAAATCCAACTGAGACAATTGCGAGCTTGTTCCGGCGGACTGAACAACACCATCGATAGTAACGAGGACTCCAGGCTGGTTATTGAACTCACCAATACCTCGAATCGATATTGTTTTATTACCTAAATTTTGACCATAATGCATGCTAGGAACTGCAAACTGCAGTTCAGTCAAATCCGTAATTCCACGCGCCGCTAAATCATCTCCAGTAAGTGCAGTGATTGCACTCGGAGTTTCCATCACAGAGGACGTCTTTTTGAGTCCCGTAACGACAATTTCTTCAATTTCAGCACTAATTGCAGCCCCAGAAAGCACCATTCCAACAGCGCATGCCAGGACGGAAATGCTATGGACACTTTTATTCTTCATGATTTTCCCCCTTAGATTACATCTTTATTTTGTTATAGTAAGTTATACCAAAGTATATTACTCAACTGACTGCTAAAGCAAGAGAAGGCTATAAACTTATGGATATCCTTTAAATAGACGATTGGCCGATTATTTTCCATGAATTTCCGAATATCAACGTTAAAACTTACCAGCACTAACTTTGCCGCTAAATTCCTCTTACATCCATCACTGCAGATCTAGATTGAAAATACTTAGACCAGTAAATCACTTCAAAGGTAAGGACCGAGCACAACTGTTTATAAATATCTATTTGCTTAGGATTCGCTGGATGATGGACTTTAGTTAGGCATTTTTACTCGAATTAAATCTGTCAGCTTCGATAGCAATGAAATCATGTTTGTCTAGTCGTACAATGGTTCTGAAATCCAGATTGGTTGTTTAGAATTCCTTTTGCATTTCAAACACCTGCCTTCCTAGAAACTAGTACTGAGGTTCTTGATCAGAGATTCAGCGGAGACTTATTTACTTTCAAGCTCATGGAAAATGATTACTTAATCGTCTAAGCTGAGGGATCCGTTGTAAATAGCCTTCATCCATTTTGGGAGCGCATCAGAGGAATAATTTAGTGAAATCAAGCGACACTTTAAAGGCGTTTGTTAATTTGAAAGCTCGGCTATCAAGGTTCCTTGTTAGCATGGTGCCAACCAAAGAAGTCGAAGATATCCTCCAAGAAACTTACATACGCATAAGCAAAGTTAATAATAAAGCCGACATAAAAGACTCTGAGTCTTTTATTTTTCGCACGGCAAGGAATTTAGCTCTTGATCATTTAAAACGTGCTGAAACACGCCTCACAGGAGGTGTCGATAATATGGATTATATTGTCACCCAAGAAAATGATCCTACTTACAGCCAGATTGCTTCAGATGAAGAGTTTGGACTTTTTTGCTCATGCGTACGAGAGTTACCAAGGCAATCGCGGCGAGCGTTTATCTTAAAAAAAGTTTATGGGTATAGTTTGAAAGAAATTATGCTTGAGATGGATCTTAGTCAGTCAACAGTAGAGTCACATATTGTAAGTGCAACAAAAAAAGTTGTGCAATATATGCGAAATAAGGGCATAGACTCTATATCGCCAAATGGCGGTCAAAGCACTGACAAACGACATAAAAAGACCTGCAGCTAGGATCAATGAAATGAGTAGTGTGGTTTCAATCAACAGCGATGAAGAACGTTTAGATACTGCAACCCGGTGGATTCTAAGACTCGATAATAATGACCTAACTGAAGAAGATCAAAGTGCTTTGGTTGATTGGTTAGTTAAAGATCAAAGGAACTGTGAGGTCTTATTAGAAGTCGCCACTACCTGGGACAAGATTAACGTGCTAGCCGATCTTTCTGATTTCTTCCCGCATTCATTGACGTCTGTTTTAAAATCCAAACCATTGTTTGATGTATGGTGGTTTAACCCTCTCCTATTTGCATGTTTGGTTACGTTAGTGGTCAACGTGACAATAATAATTTCTTCGTAGAGCCCAAGGACTATCGATATCGTGTGGCCTTGTCACTATATCTAACAATCACTTACTTAAAGGAAAACTTATGTCTGTATCTCTCAATATCAGCGAAGACATTGCTCTCATTACTATGGATGACGGCAAGGCAAATGCTGTTTCAAATAAGATTTTGGAAGAGCTCGAGAATGTCCTAAATGAAGCTGAGCAAAAAGCCAAGGCTGTCGTCCTTGCAGGACGACCTGGTTTGTTTTGTGCTGGTTTTGATTTGAAGATAATGAAAAGTGGCAGTGACGAGGAGAGAGCTGCTCTGGGTAATCGCGGGGGTTGGATGGTACACCGTCTTTACTCTTTCCCCAAGCCCATAATCGCAGCAGCGACTGGTCATGGAATAGCCCTCGGTGCACTATTTCTGCTGGGCTGCGATGTCCGAGTTGGGGCGCTCGGCGACTATCACTTTGGTCTAAATGAAACAGCAATCAATCTGCCACTACCCATCTTTGGTCTGGAGGTCGCCGAAGCCCGTCTGGCTCGAGACCGCATGGTTGAGGCTGTTCTGCAAGCGCGTCTTTACCAGGCTAAGGAAGCTGTTACCGTTGGTTACTTAGATCATGCTGTTGCGCCAGATAAAGTCATATCGCACTCTATCAACATTGCACGTGACTTGGCGACAATTCCTGGTGAGGCCTACAATGAAAACAAGCAATTGATGCGCCGCTTAACACTGAGCACTATAGCAGCGAGCCTGACGTAGTGGAGTTCAATTTCATACCAGAGGATAAAATAAAATGCAATTGATTGAATGGTGCTTGTCGAAGGGGCGACTGCTAACACTTTTAACAATTTTAACTCTTGCCGCCTGCACAGAAAAAGAACTGCCAGAAAGGATAGCCGTTGCAGCTAGCTCGAGTCTTCATAGCTTAAATGCGGATGACCGACCTAATATTTTGTTGATTGTAGCTGATGATCTGGGATACACCGATCTTGGAAGTTTCGGCGGCGAAATCAATACCCCAACTCTTGATGATCTTGCTGAATCCGGTTTGAAGCTAAGTAATTTTCACACTGCCCCAACTTGCTCGCCCACCCGTGCAATGTTGCTCTCAGGCACCGATAACCACATAGCAGGTTTAGGCGCTATGGCCGAAGCGATGCCGCCTAATCTTAGAGGCCGACCTGGCTACGAAGGCTATTTAAACGAACGTGTCGCATCACTTCCCAGCCTGCTGCAGGATGCAGGCTACCGTACATACATGGTGGGTAAATGGCACTTGGGCCAAGAGGAGCATAACAGTCCAATGGCCCGGGGCTTTGACCTGTCTTACGCCTTGTTGGATGGTGGGGCGGGGCATTTTGACATGTTAGCAGCAGTGGGGCCTGGCCAAGCGCGATACCGGGAAGATGGAAACCTCGTTGAGGTCCCTGAGAACTTTTATTCAACCCGTTTTTATGTAGACAAGCTGATCGATTACACCGAAGCAAACAAAAATGAGAATCGCCCTTTTTTCGCTTACTTGGCATTCACTGCCCCACACTGGCCATTGCAGGCGCCAGAAGACTCTATCGCCAAATATAAGAGTGTATACGACGCAGGCTATGACGTGCTCTATAGGAAGCGTATGGAGGGGCTTGAGTCTAAGGGACTGATGCCTGAAGGAGCGAAAGAATGGCATCGTCTACCGGGTGAAAAGGCCTGGAATGTCCTGAGCGATCAAGAAAAACGATACGAGGCGCGTAGGATGGAGATTTATGCTGCCATGGTTGACGATATGGATATTCATACAGGGAGGCTGTTAAAGCATCTAGAGCGTATTGGGGAGCGAGACAACACTTTAATTATCTTTATGTCAGATAATGGTGCTGATCCGGGAAGCATGAGCGACTTGCCTATGTTTGTAAACTGGTTAAGTGACTGTTGCGACAACAGTTTCCAGAACATGGGCAAAGCAAACTCTTTAGTTTGGTATGGCCCAAATTGGGCCCGAGCTGGCAGTGCCCCATATAAAGGTTTTAAGGGCCTCACGAGTGGAGGAGGAATTCGAGTCCCCGCTTTTATTCACTTTGCAGGAATCAAACGGCAGGGTGAAGTTAGCGATACATTTATCTCTGTCAAGGATGTGATGCCGACTTTACTGGACTTTGCAGGCACAGCTCATCCGGGTGAACAGTATAAAGGGCGGGATGTGGCACCAATCCAAGGTAAATCAATGTATTCCTTCTTATCAGGTGAAACAGATCAGGTCCATGATGAAGACTATGTGATGGGCTGGGAAATTTTTTCCAACCTCGCTATCCAGCAGGGAGACTGGAAGATTACTCAGAGGCCGGTAAATCCTATGGCGCAAAGCGATTCCAAAGTTGAATGGGAACTTTACAATATAAAAAATGATCCTTCAGAGCAAACTGACCTGGCGGTAGCGGAGCCCGGAAAGCTGAAAGAGCTGATTCTGCATTGGGAGCAATATGCTAAAGACAATAGAATTATCTTGCCCGAGTGGAAGATCAGTGAATGAAATATCGTGATAATTACATCACTGAAACTAATTTGTATTAGCGCCTTTTTTTGAGCCGATGGATTTCAACGCCCCCTCTTGCGGCTTTCGCAACTAAACGCGAGAAGGTTGATTCATCAGGCGTCGTTCTCGCACCTGTCGAAGTTTGTATGCAGCAAAGAAAATACTGAGAGGTGCTGTGATTAACACAGTTGCAGTACCAAGCCAAAAGACTAAACGTTCAAATGCGCTTGCGCGCAACGGGGCTGGACCATTCATGGAGAAGTACTGCCTAGAATACAGATGTCTGTAGGCTTTACACTGATGCTCCATGGCTGAAATCCAATTGCGAAGATGCTTCAGCTGGGAGCTTTCTATCAAAACATATAGCATCGGCACAGGAATACTCGCATACAACTGAACAGTGCCAAAAAGATAAATGTCGCGTAAACCTGGTTTTTCGCCGTCTAAAAATGGGCCCGGTGACTCGAGAAGCTTATCCTGCCAGTCGCGATAGGCAGCACACATATCTGCGGTCGAAGGTATCTTTTTCACACGCTGTTTTGAGCCGTCGTTCAGAGCTGATAATTTTTTTGGAATTTGGCGAAGAATAATATAGAACATTAATGCGACAAATGGCCGACGGAAGAAGTTAGCTAAACGTACCAGGATGTTGTCATTTTCATCGCGAATCCAGCCCCATTGGCGCCAGAATTGGAAAGGACTATCAATGCGGTTGAAGCCACCCCAGAGTGTTTTCAACAGAGCAATCAAATCTTCCCTTTCCAGTCGTCCGTAACCATGCTGCTCTAGAATGTCCGCCGACTGAAGCATCCAGGTGCCGTCACTCCCAAGTTGGGCGGGCATCAGAATACCTGAATGCTTAAACAACTTCCTAGGGGGAAAGGTTGTCACCTTGTATTCAACTCCCTTCAGATGGAGACCTAAAAGCACGGCCTGCACCCAGCTTGAGTGATCTCCACCATAGATGATAATGTCTTTTTTTGCAGAGTCCATGAAACAACCAGTTTATAATCAAAACTTGAACAGTAAAAGGTCCGGCTATTCTTCTAAAGTCAAGTATCTCCCTCGACACCGAATATTGGGCTACAGCCTCATTGTTAACCTAATGTTATTGAGATAGCGATTTCAGAAATCCAATCACCGACCTTTCTGTTTCCATGTAAGTATCGGGCGCCATATCACGAAACAAAATATCTGACCCATGTGTGCTGCCTAGGATCGTCCTGCAAGATGCCGATACTCCAGCGCTGAGCAATTTTCGGAAATAGGCAACGCCCTCGTCCCTAACCGGATCAAGTTCGTGAACGGATATAAAATGAGGAGGAAGTCCCTCAAGGTCACTTACATTTGCATAGTAAGGCCAAGCCAGCGGGTTTAATGCATCACTGGGGTCGGGCGTGTAAAGCTTGGCCATTGCCGCAGCCTCATCGAGATTCATAACATAACCGTCATTCTCTTGAAGAGAGAGAAGATCAGTGGGTTTACTCGCATAAGCTCCCGATATGTGAGGACACATTGCATAGACACCATCTATCTCAGGAAGCCATCCTTCGTGTTTAGCTCTCAAGGTGGTAGCAAGTGATAAATTGCCGCCACCAGATGCCCCTGATAGCATCAGCGTAGAAATTCCAAGTTGCCGCTTTTGAGAATATACCCATCGGGCAGATGTTGAGCAATCATTAAGACCTGCCGGAAATGGATGATTACCCAGCATACCTCCAGCGTTACGAAATTCTACACCTATAACGACTATACCTGCACTCGCGAGGCTGTCCCGCCATCGCACAAACGGAGGAAAACTGGCGCCCAACATCACCATACCCCCGCCATGCAAGTCAACAATGCATGGTAAGTCATTAAAAGTTTTTTTAGGCCGATGAATGTGCAGCAGTATTTCGTTGCCATCAATGCCAGTGATTGACTTAGTGGACCTCGAGATATCCGCGGGCACCACTACTTCTGGGGGGAACATCTGCATTTGAGCAGCTTCCATCATCGCGCAGTGGGCTAAGCAATCCTCATAGGAAGAGTTGCCATCAACACCTGCATTTTGCATTGTTTCAGTCGCATCAGATATTGCCAAAAATGCTTGCCGAAGCCTCGGATCCAAACGGGGATCAAAAGGCAAAGCCAAGTCCGGCTGGCCTAGTCGCCCTGGAAAAGCTAATTTGTCGTCCATGTTTATAATCCTTACTCAGTTTTCAACATAAATCAATTGGCCGGGAATTGTCATGCTGCCGGCTCAAACCCAAAACCGATGGTTTGAATGCCATGATCGTCTTTACCCATTGGATAGGTGCCCAACGTGACCTTCATTTCCAGTGAGATGAGGTTCCCTCTCAGGCTAGGGTAGTCAACTAATGGAATCCATGCGGACATCCAGTAGACCCTTTATATTGTTATAGAATCCTATACAGACGATTGACTGACTATTTTCCATGAGGCCCCGAGCTCTGACATAGAATATCACCGGCGCCCCAAAGACATATGATGCATTCTTTGAATTCTAATTGGAGGCCATCACAACAAATGTATTGGCCGAGTCTATCAATATCTTGGTCATGATCATTCGAAAGGAGCTTCAATTTAAGGCTTTCCCCTTACTTTATTGTGGGCATTTTCGGCCAGCTCATTTTAAAAAATAGCTTTAAATCAGGACTTTTTGCAGTAACTAGATATCAAAGGATGACGCCCTGCATTACCAAATTGATTTGCTCAACAATCAACCAGATCCTATTAAGTAATAGAATCTACGTGTTATTTTATTACGGTCGATTGCTTGGGGCACCACCTTGAACCGCAACGTTTAGGGAGTTGACCGAAAAGTAGTACCAAACCCATACGCTCAGTTAATGTTTACTTTTTAGGCGCATGTTTTACTTGGGCTCGCTGTGCACGCTGGAAGCCTGGTCGTTCTTTTAGACGCTGAAGGTAGTTCAATGTTTGCGGTTCATAGGCATCGCTGAAGCCCAGTAATTCACCCAGAAAAAGCGCGAAGTGAATCGCTATATCTGCTACTGTGAAACGACCGTCTACCAGAAATTCATTGTTCTTGAGTTTAGCGTTTAACATTTTCAACCGCGCTAGATACCACTTGCGATAAGCCTCCCCGGCTTCCCCCAAGCCCTTCTGCGGCTCCTGGATCTGAAAGCGAATAAAAACAGTCTGTGGAAAGGTTAGAGTCGCATCAGAATGGAAAAGCCAGTTCAGGTACTGGGCATATTCGGGGTGGTCAGGTTTCAGTCCAAAGTCATGGCGCTGATATTTTTCAACCAAGTAAAGGCATATACCCGAGGACTCTGTCATAAATGTGTCGCCGTCTTGCAAATAAGGAATCGTACCCAGCGGGTTTATTTCCATATACGGCTTATGCAAAAAACGCGGAGGGAAGGGCATAACCTCCAGATCATAGGGAATCTCCAATTCCTCTAATGCCCAGAGAGCTCGGAGCGAACGGGCATTATCACAGTGCCAGAGTTTAGGGAGTGTTTGAGTCATTGTGGCTCCTAGAAATTTTCGCAGATAATGAGGATTTTGGAGTATACTGAACTGAAATTTTATTTTCCAATCCCACCTTCACGGCTCGCTCGGTTCTTGCGTAGAACTATTGAAATGAGTGGTATTATTGCCTAGCATACAATTCAATAATGAGACCAAAAGTAAGTGCTTTTGTCTT
>CACLAG010000011.1:0-37876 GCA_902604945.1 uncultured SAR92 cluster bacterium
ACGATGTAGAAATCCCATCAAATGAAATAAATGAACCTGAGTCTGAGTTAGCAGATGCGCAACTTTTAAATGCCTTGGAAGGATCAATAGAATCCCTGCCTGAACGAGATAAAACGATTATCTCTTTATACTATGTAGAGGAGATGAACCTCAAAGAAATCGGAGCTGTGCTGGATATTAGTGAATCAAGAGTGAGTCAAATACTCTCCAGTACAGTTAAGAAACTGCGGACTCACCTAAAGACTGAATAGCAGCTTTTTAAGGTTGCTGTGATTGAATCGAATAAAAAATTAGATTTGGGTCTCTAGGAACTTCAATAGGAGCCGGTCCCCTTTGTTTTTCCTGTAAATCCGCTTGTCGCTCTAATACTTCTAAGTATTTCGCTCTTTCAAGTGTTACTAAAGCTTTCACATCAGAATTTAACTTTTCAGATTCTGCTATCTGACTTTCAAAACTATTCAATTGGCCGCTCAAACCTTCAATTATTTTTGAGGCCCGAGTTATATCTTTGCCTTGTTTTGAAACAATCTGACTCAGTGATCTCACTTGAGATACAACTTTATCAGTTTCTTTGCTGACCTTCTTTGCTGCTGCATCTGGCATATCTACCTTTAATGCTTCTACCGAAGTCCCTGCACTAGCGACTGCTTGACCGAGCATTTCTTGTTGATTGGTAAACTCACCTTGAGTTTTTGTAAGAGTGTCAATTATTTTATTAAGCTCATCCACTTTTTCTACAGTAGCTTGCATATTGTCATTTAAGCCTTGAATTTTTGAACCCATTTGAAGTGTCATGAACCCATATCCGCCAATAACAAGTGAAAAAACTAACATGGAGACCAGCAGCATTAGATTGGTCGTTCTAGAGCTTTTCTTTAGAGAATCTGTAAAAACCGCAGCCGCATTGATGTTTGCCGCACGTCTTTCAGACTGCTCGTCGCCTGACTTCTCGGAATCCGATGATGCTATTTTATCATCAGCCTTGCTATCTCTCTTTTCTTCTTTCGATCCGTCTTTCTTTTTACGGTTAAAAATACCCATGCCTAAATTCCGTATTAATTTAAATTTTTATACCTATATTATCGACAAATAAAATCACATCTTAAATTCGTGTTAAAGCGCTTTATCGCTAGATTCTAACTAAATCTTTCAATGGCTGGGCATTACGCACCCAGAAATCTTTTGGCATACCAGGAGTCATTGCATGGAAAATTGCGCTGTCTTTGCTCGGGAATGGACCAGCCAACAGCGCATGGTAAACCTCATCAGCGATTGATAAATCAATAAGTTGTACTTCTTCCAAGGCGGGATTATCCTCCATATAACTTTTAGCTGCATCAATCTCCCTAAAAACATTGTACTGAACAAAGTAATCTGTATCTTCTGATGACAAAACAATCGAGTTTAAGGAAACCGTTTTGTTTTCTGGCCTATCAATTGCAGTTTTGTCTATATCTAGCTTCTCAGCAATCGATGTATCCTGAGTTACTGGGACTAATTCAGTAACTGACATTTTTTCCCTGGCAACAACAGTACCAAAATTAATTTCTTCAGATATCATTACTAACTCACTTTTTAAACTATCGATTAAATCAGGCCTAAATATTGACATAGCAGTCATGACACCTATTAAGACTGCCAAAGTCAGGGTAGTGAGCGGCCAATTCCAAACTCTTCTTTTGGATTTTTTATCCGCATTTGAAGAAGTAGTTTCAATAATTTTTCCCGTTTTAGGTTTTTGGCTCTGCAAAACAATAGACTCAGAATTATCATCAGCAACTAAACTAGCATTTTCAGCTAAGCCCATAAGTAATTCCTCCACCTCATTTTTATATCCATTCTCCTCTGCAACTGTCAAAATACTTTCAGGATGGCTTATAGTGTTTTCAGACAGGTGACAGATGTGCATTTCAACCTTAAACTCATCAATGACACTCTCAAAATTGGACCACTCCTCGCTGTTTATGACTAAGACAAATCGAATTTGAGCTCCAGGAAAATCGCTGATCAACTGCGAAAGAAGAAACCACTGTTCTGCAGAAACGAGGTGAGCATCATTAACGAGTATTACATTGATAGCCGTTGAGTCAACCGCTGGCCTGAGAGCTGTATCAAGTGAAACAGAACTCATAATTTGGTTAAACATCTTTAAAAGGGCTTCGGTGCTAGTTGAGGATAGCTGAGACACTGTTACATCATCTTTTGAATTTAACTCTTTCAGTAGAGATCGATAACTATTTTCCAGACAACGTTTGTTGTCACTTACTAAAGCAATACCCTTCTTTTCATTGAGAAGCGCATTTACGCTCTCATCCAGTTGCGATGCCTGATGTTCTAAACGTTGAGTTTCAAAAAACTTAGTTAAACTCTCAGATTGACTGCTTGTATTTTGTGTCATTTTTTTGATACCTCTACTATATACTTTAGCTAGATGCAATCAACGTGCCAGTCATACTGAATTTCATGTTATCCGGCACCTCGGGTACAGGCTTTTTAGACATCGATGCACCTTTATTGAGACTGTTAAGGTTAAAGACATAGGCAATTACTTGAGCAACGGCATAATATAGCCCCTCAGGAACACTTTGATTTAAATCGGTTGTGAAATATATGGCTCTTGCTAGTGGGGGCGCCTCAAAAATTGGAACGCCATTTGTCTTTGCTTTTTCCCTAATTTTTTCAGCAAGAAAATCTACCCCTTTTGCTACCATGACTGGTGCACCATTGCTTGAAGGGTCATAACTTAATGCCACTGCAAAATGCTCTGGGTTTACAATAACCACATCCGAGTCAGCCACCGCATCAATCATTGCATTCATTGCAAGTTCACGTTGTTTTTTACGTATGTGTTGCTTCACTTCAGGCCTGCCTTGTGTTTCTTTCAATTCATCCTTAATTTCTTTTTTCGTCATCTTCATTTTCTTATTATGTTCAAACACCTGATAAGGAACATCAATCGCTGCCACAACTATTAAAGTTAGGGTTACAAAGACAACGCCTCTAGCAATCATTGCTCCAGCTGAACTGAGCCCAGACTCGATAGTCATAAATCCAAGACCAATCAACTGAGAAAAATCGCTACTTATAACTAAAAAGAGCACTCCACCAACCAGCGAGAATTTCGCAACAGCTTTAGCTAAGTTGACTAGGGCCATCAGCCCAAACATTCTTTTGAAACCTTGGAGTGGATTGACTTTACTCGCCTTTGGTGCGAATGCTTTAATTGAAAAATTAAAGCCGCCTATCAATCCTGCTGCACCAATAGCAATTATTATTGCCAAGGTAAAAATTGGCAAAATCGCAAGCATGCTTTCAAGTCCATGAGATCCAAAAGCTATTGGCAATAAATTGTCAGAATAAATATCCTTTCGATCAAATACAAAACCTTCTCTAAATATATTGGCAATATTGGTGATAATGCCTCCTCCAAAAAGGTACATAAAACTAGCAACTCCAATCATCATTGCCGCAACGGAGAGTTCTTGAGAGCGGGCAATTTGACCATCTTCACGCGCTTTTTCAAGTCTTTTGGCGGTGGGTTCTTCTGTTTTTTCTTCTGTTTGATCTTGTTCAGCCATCATCTAATACCCAGAGCTTGTCCAATAATTTCGAACGATTCTTGCCATAGCCATTGAATTCTGTATCCAATACTAGTCATCGATAGTGATAGTAATACTATCCCGGCTAATATCATTGCTGGAAAACCAACAGCAAAAATATTTAATGCTGGTGCAGCCCGAGTGATAATTCCTAGACCAATATTTATGAAAAGCAACGAGGCCATCAAGGGTATTCCAATTAAAATAGCTCCCAAAAACATCATTGCACTCCACTCAATCGTAAGCTGCAGTAACTGCTGTAACTCAATCACAGATCCAATAGGAACCAGCATAAAACTTTCGAGTAATAAACTAATAACTAAAACATGGCCACCCAGACCAAGAAAAATTAGTGTTGAGCATATGACAAAAAACTGAGCTATAACTGGAACATTCCCCATACTCGGATCAACCATATTCGCCATACTAAGTCCCATTGATGCTGAAACTGCTTGCCCACCTATGATCAACGCAGCATTTACTATTTGAAGTAGTAGACCCATCAACACTCCAATAAAGACCTGAGCAAAAATCGCTTTCAATCCCTCAGCAGAAGTTGGATCCAACACTGGCCATTCGGATAGAGGATAAATCATCCAAGTGAGCACGAAAGCTAGCAAAACTCTTATCCTTACTGACACCGCTCGAATTGAAAAAAACGGCGCTGCTAATAAAAATGCCGAAATACGTATCATTGGTGCCATAAACGCATAAAATCGTTCGACAACTTCAGTAACCAAAAAATCCATTACATAAACAATTGTGGAATACGTTCAAAAATGCGCTGAAAAAAATCTACCATTACCGCTATCTGCCAACCTCCAAAAGCCATAAGTGCCAAAACCATTACTCCTAGTTTTGGAATAAAGCTTAAGGTCATCTCTTGAATTGAAGTGGCAGCCTGAATGATTCCAATTAATAGGCCGACAGCTAATGCAACTCCCAATAAAGGGGTAGCCACCATAACAGCGACTAATAATGATTCTCTCCCTAATTCGATAACCTGTGCCACGTCCATAAAAACTCCTAAGGGATTACAAAGCTTGATGTGATAGATCCCATTATTAGAGACCAACCATCGACCAAAACAAATAACATTAATTTAAATGGCATCGATATCATCATCGGAGATAGCATCATCATGCCCATGGACATCAAAACACTTGCAACAACTAAATCAATTATCACAAATGGGATGTAAATTAAAAATCCAATTGAAAATGCGCTTTTTAATTCAGATGTTATAAACGCTGGTACTAATGTTGTAAAAGGCACATCTGCAGGCTCGCTAATATCTTGATTGTTGGCTATCTCGGCGAACATAGCAATGTCAGTCTCCCGAGTCTGATTCAACATGAAACTGCGAACTGGAGCTTCCGCCCGAGAAAGAGCGATATCAAAAGAAATCGCACCATCTGAATAAGGCTTCACCGCCTGATCATATACACTGCTTAAAATAGGCGACATGATAAAAATAGTTAAGAAAAGAGATAATCCAATCAAAACTTGGTTTGGGGGAGTTTGAGCCGTTCCCAACGCTTGCCTCAATAATGACATGACGATAATAATTCTGACAAAAGACGTCATCATCAAAACTGCTGATGGCAACAGTGTCAGTGCAGTCATTAAAGCTAATAATTGAAGCGTCAAACTATACTCAGTGTTTCCACCTCCATCATCAATCATATTGATTATTGGTAATCCACTTTGAGCAATAGCACCGTTACTAAATAACAAAAATAACAGGAAGATATTTGCGGGATACCTGAAATAGCGAAATATCTTCATTTTTTAATCACCTGGGAAATTATATCTCTGAATGATTTTCTTGAATCCGATGAAACATCTGTTTTTTAACTCATCGTTATTTGAATTCTCGAAAATGTCAGTCGAATCAAAATGATCTAATTTCGTAATCCCACTTGGGGACATAGCCATTAAAATTTGTTTCTGGTTAACGCTAATAAGAAGCAATCTCTGTCTAGCACCTAAATTATGAGCCTCTAAAACTTTTATCCTTTTCCCATTTGCATTCCCAAGATTGGGACCCATTTTTTTTAACATCACAAGCGTTAGAACCAATAGCACCAATACTACTGAGAAAGTACCAATCATTGATAACCAATCTGTAAAACCTAAAGTAGCCATCTAAGAGCCTCTGTTAAAGATTTTTAACTCGTTCTACCGTTGGAATGACGCTAGTCAACTTAATCCCATAACGCTCATTAACTAGGACAATTTCTCCTTGCGCTACTGGAGTATTATTAACCATCAAATCTAGAGACTCTCCCGCTAACCGATCAAGTTCTACAACACTGCCTTGCGCAAGACGCATTAAATCTCTGATTTTCAGTGATGTTCTTCCAACCTCTACTGAAACAGTAACTGGTATATTCTGTAAAACCTCTGCATCAATTTTACTTGTATCAAATTGAGCATCAGCATCAGAGATTGTCTCGTTTGATCCTGATTTTTTTGTTTCTGTATCTGCCATATCTTTCTCGCTTTTCAAATGAAATTTTTATTTAAGTATTGGTTAAGATTCTGAGGGTTTAACGAACTGGATTGCCATATGTGAATCCATCGTACCCAGATCACCCAAGAACAAGGGCATACCAGCAGCGCTGGCTGTGGCATGATCAGGCTTTTTAAAAAACAAAATATCTCCCTCAGCTAAGTTTTCAAAATCTTTGAAACTGGTTTTCAACTGCCCTAAAGTAACCTTAATCTCTACCTCGGCATCCATCGTCGCTCCCATCAAATCAGCCGTCCAAGATAATTTAGAACTGTTTGTCTCCGAGCTGGCTTGAACTCTACTTTCTAGCAGTTCTCGAATATTTTTCAAAGCGCTGTATGGGTAAACGACATCGATAATGCCATTTGATTTACTTGTGAAATCAATCACAAACCTACTCACAACTACCGAATCTTCCTTCTGGACGATTTTTACTGCCGAAGGATTATTAGACAAATCACCGCCCTCACATTTTATATTCAGTACTGGTGCCCAAGCTTGATTTAGAGATCCAAACAGAAGATCTAACATTATTTTATTTATACTTACTTCTGTAGGCGTGAAGGGACGAGTAGGGACAAGATCACTCATACTCTTGCCTGGCCCACCAAAAAAGTTATCTAATGCTGTAAATATAATTGATGGGTCTATTACCACCAGCGATTTACCTGTCAAAGGAGTTAACTTGACAGTATTTAAAGCTATCGGAGCTTGAAGGCCTGAAATATATTCTTCATATTTCATGACTGCAACACCCTCGGCGGTGACTTTTGCGCTAGCGCGCAGAACGTCAAGAATTCCAGTTTTCAAATATCTTATAAAACGCTCATTGATTAGATTAACCGCCGTTAAGTTCATCCCAATCGACGAATCTTCATTCGTCAAATCGTGTTTTATAGCTTCAATGTCTGGATTAATACCAGTATCTGATTCTATAGAACCATCCTCAATTCCAGATGACAAAGCCTCTAATTCTTCCGGGGTAAGTACATTTTTGCTATCAGCCATTTTTTATCTAACCTAACAATCATTAATAAATTTGCTTAAACTTTTACATCCAATCTGCCACTCGATATTGAAAAATCAGGTTCTTTTGATGTTTCACTATCAAGCTCAACTTTAGTTAAGGACCCGTCAGAGTCGCTTTTCTCTCTCTCTGTCGAATTCCCGTCAGAATTACGTCCGTTTTCGCTTCCTAAACCTATATAAGCAGAATCTATGCCATGTTGTGACAAAATATCTTTTAATTTAGAAAAACTCTCTTGAAGAAGCTCTCTGGTAACACTTTGTGAGGTATTAAAGTGCGCTTCCAACTCACCATTTCTCATTTCTAACTGTATTTCAATCCTGCCTAATGACTTTGGATGTAAGTCCATCTCTACACGCCATGCACCTCTTCTAATCTGTGTTGATATCCTATTTCCCAATGATTCAGTCAATCTTCTTGAAATTTCTAGGTACTGCTCATGACGCTTTTCTATGTCAGTTAATGACCAACTCTGCGCTCCGACATTAATCAATCTAGACGATGCATCAGGCTTGTTAGTAGCAACTAATGTGGTGTCTGCAGTTAATATTGCATCCTTTTTTGACGCAGCTTCAATTGAATTAATCTGCGTAAATCTTTTGGACTGTTGTGTCAAATTTAAAAGTTCTGCTTTGGTTACAGGAATTTGAACATCCTTTAATATCAATTTCTCATTTGTATTTCCGGAGAAAATAGAATTTTCTGCTCTGTTCTTTTCTTGTATTTTTAATTCTAAAGAGTTGGCATTACGCATATTTAGCTCAATTTCTGTAGCTACTTTATTTTTGAGCAATGCATCTCCTGGATTTACTTTTGAATTTTCAATGACAGACTCATTTTCTGCCTTACTTTTAAGCAATACATCTCCTGGGTTTACTTTTGAATTTTCAAGGACAAGCTCACTTAAAAAATTTATATTAATGCCCTGCGTTTTAGCGAATTGTATTAAGCTATCTTCACTCGGTTCCTCCCCTTGTAATATTAATTTGCTGCCACCGTCTAATACTCTCTCTTCACCTACTACATTAGCTATTCCCTGAACTTGTTCCGAATCTGTCTTGGTGACATTTTCTTCTTTTGGGTAATCATCCTCCGGTGAATTGTTGCCACGTTGACTTTCTCTTACTTCGCGTATCTCTCGGTCAAATATGCTGCTAAATGGTGTTTTTTTTGATGCCGGTTCAGCTCCAATACCCTGAGTAGTACTAGAGCCCTCGTTTTCAGCGACTTCAATTTTTTGAGGTAATATTTTTATGTCCATCATTGCTTAAATGCTCTTCCAAAATTTAAATTTCTATAAGTACACTAGCAATGGGTGTGCCAACTATAAGAAGTTTTAAATAATTTCAAGACTTAATATTGTATTGGATAATATTGAGTGATTCAGATTCTTTGCTATCTGACTTAGCCTTATGAGCGTTCATCTTTGATGAGTGCCTTGCTAGCAGCTTTTGTGACTTCATATTTTCATTTTCAGCATTTACAAGACTTTTCCGGGCAACATCAAGCTCCAATTCAATTTGTTTCAAGTCAGAATCAGCAAAAACAAGCAATTTTTGCAACTGCACCATAAATTGCCGGTAATTTGAAGCTTCATGCTTTGTATGTGACTTTTTTAAAACATCATTCAATTTTTGAGTGTATTCTTGTGCCATACTTTCGAGTTTTAACCTCCTGGACGCGGCCTCAACTCTTCTTACCCTTATTTTTTCAAAAATCGATTTCGCCTTGGTCACTTCACTCTCGCTCTTAGAACACAAAATTTTCCAAACTGGTTTTCGCTGGCTAGTCATTCTGATCTCCAATAACCTCAGCAAGCATTTCATGACAATCGCTAAAAGAAAAAGATTCGTCGCTATTCTGCTGAAGCAAATTCTCCATTTCTGTTTTAAGTCTTATTGCCTCATCAAGATCATGATTTGTTCCAGGCTCATAAGCTCCTACTTGAATTAAGTCCTGATTTTGTTTGAAAAGCGTCCAGAGTCGTCTTAACTTATTCGCTTTCTTCATAGATTTAGGGTCTACAATACTCTCCATAACCCTAGAGATAGATCCTTCCAGATCAATCGCTGGATAATGTGCGGCATCAGCCAACTCTCTCGATAACATCACTTGTCCATCGAGGGATGCTCTGGCGATATCAACAATCGGATCAGTTTTGTCATCACCTTCTGCTAGCACAGTATAGACCGCAGTGATCGCTCCAAAACCATGTTTGCCAACCCCCGCTCTCTCTATTAATTTGGGCATAAGAGCAAAGACCGACGGTGGATATCCTTTTGCAGTAGGAGGTTCTCCTACTGCCAGTCCTATCTCTCTTTGTGCATGTGCGACTCTCGTTAAACTATCGCATAGAAGCAATACATTTTTACCCTGATCTCTAAAATATTCTGCTATTAAATGAGATAAATGTGTCGCCTTTAATCTCACAACTGGCGAGACATTAGCTGGCGCAGCGACAACAACAGATTTTTTTAATCCGTCAGGTCCGAGAATTCTATCTATAAATTCAAGTACCTCACGTCCTCTTTCACCAATTAAACCTATAACAACGATATCAGCTTCTGTATTTCTGGTAAGCATACCAAGCAAGACACTTTTACCAACACCAGATCCCGCCATAAGACCTATCCTTTGACCACGACCTAAGGTTAAACAAGTATTAATTGCTTTAATGCCAGTATCTAAAATATTACTTATGGAGCCTCGCTCCATAGGATTAATTTTCTCACCCTCCAAATGAAATTTTTCCTCACAGACCATCGGTCCTTTCCCATCTATCGGATTTCCTAACCCATCAATTACCCTCCCGAGTAAATCAGGTCCTACAGGTATTTCGGGCTGAAAAGAGCTGATCCAAACCTTTGCACCAGGCGCTATACCCGCAGGCTCGTCAAAAGGCATCAAATAAAGAATATCGTCTTGAAACCCAACAACCTCTGCGTCAATTGCCTTATTAACTCCTGTACCCTCGACTTTGCAATGTGCCCCCAAAGGCGCAGCTATCCCTTTTGCTTCTAGGGTTAAGCCAATAACCCTCACGATCTTGCCACAGACAGATTTGGGGGGATTAAACTTTTTGCTAATAAATCGATCTACGTCTTTTTCAAAAAGATGTTTAAGATTATTTTGTTTCATCACCATCATCCGGTTCATCACTCTCTAAAAGAGTTGTATCACTTTCATCAGAAAGATTAACTTCGTCTCGCTTAATTACCGAAACTGATTCCTCGTTGACTTCTTCACTACTTAAACTATCGTCTGGTTGTTGCTCTTCTGGTTTCTCTTCCCCAGCTGCGGTTAACTCTCCGTCACTAAATAATTCTTCTGCGATAAGCTCCAAACGATTTTCGATGAAATTTTCTATAACTGAATCACCCATCTTAACTTTTATGTCTCCCCTGAGAATTGCTTTGTTAGGTGAAAATTCAACTTGCATTGATTCAATCAATGCTGACTTGTCTAGCTGTTGAATATCATTTGGATTCATTTCTAAGACAAGGCTATGCTCATTAGCGTTATCAATTTCCTCTAAAGCATTTTTAACCAAGCGATTAATCAGCTCCTCTGAAAGAGTTAAATCACCTTTTACTATTTGCCTTGCAATTGATAACGCTAACGTCTTTAAAGGGTCAAAGAAATTGCTTAAGCTTTTTTGCTCATTGTTAATGTTATCTAGGAGGTTTCTAAGTAAATTTTTCATCTCCTGATTGGATGTTTGCTCTTTTTCTTCGCCCTCTCGAAAACCCTTTTCGTAAGCTTCTGTCTTCACTTTTTCCATAGATTCATCAAAGCTAAGAGCACTTGATAATCCATCCTGACCAGTTTCGTTACCAGGTAATAGACCGCCCGAGTCAGCTTCACTAGAAGCCGTAATTACAGATGTGTCTGGATTCCAACTTTTAAAACCAGTGATAGATCCATCGGAGCTATCCCTCCAGGTAATAGCCGCAAAAGACTTTGCTTTTTCCCCGGCTCGCAAGAGATCGTTCAGCCTCCAACTTATGCTTTTATCAGAATCAGACAAAGGCCTCACCTGCACCCGCCAACATTATCTCGCCATCATCAGACAGTTTTCTTGCAATTTGCATAATCGCTTTTTGAGCCGCCTCTACTTCACTGACTCTAATAGGCCCTTTAGCTTCCATATCATCAAGCAGTAGGTCACGAGCTCGTTCTGACATGTTAGAGAGGAATTTGTCTTTAGTAGCTTCATCTGCACCTCTAAGGCCAGACAAAAGTAAATCATTTTCGACATCTCTAAGTAGCCGTTGCATACTCCGATTATCAATATCTGCCATGTTCTCAAAGGTGAGCATACGATCTTGTATTTGTGTCGCTAACTCTTTGTCCATTTTCGTAACACCCGACATGACTCCTGATTCAACATCCACCTTTGCAAAATTCATAATCTTTGCAGCAGTTTCGACTCCACCAATGCTGGATGCTTTACTTGAGGTATTATTTGTGAATTGTTTGGCCATAATGCCTTCTAGTTCAGCCATTGCAGAGGGCTGAACTGAATCAAGACTCGCTACCCTTTTAATAATTTCTGATCTTTTAGCTTCAGAAACATATTCCAAAACCTCCGCAGCGATATCATGCTCAAGCACCGACAGGATTATCGCTATTACTTGAGGATGTTCCTCATTAATCATCTCACCTATAGATTTAGCATCCATCCACTGTAAAATTTCTAATCCCTTGCTCGACGCAGGTGGCATGATCTTCCCTAAAACGGTTGCTGCCTTCTCGTCACCAAGAGCTCGTTTGAATACATTCTGAACATAGTTGGGTGTTCCCAGTCCCAAGTTAGTTTGTGTTTTTAGTGTTGACACAAAATCATCCAAGACCAAGTTCACCAAATCTTGAGATAAATCAGCAACACTTACCATGGCAGATCCTAAGGCATTTACCTCACGGGGAGCCATAAATCTTATAACATCAGCAGCTTGTTGCTCTCCTAAAAGTAGCATTATTACCGCAGCTTTCTCTGTTCCAGACATCACATTGAATTGGGCTTGCAACGGGCTAATGACTGGCTTTTCTTCAGCTACGTTCTTCCCTTTCTTTCTTTGTTTTTGTTCTTTTTCTTCGTTCTTAGCCATCACAATATCCTTAAATTTATGCTGGTCTTGTCATTTTCTTTAATACATTTGCCACACGACCTGCGTCTTCTGCAACCAATAATCTGACCAGCGCAACCTTGTCATCGTATGTATTTGCAGTATTGAGCATATCTGCTGAAAGTCCTGACTTTTTAGGTTTCAATTTTGCTCGTATGTCGTCTATCGAGCCACTGTTTCCAGAACTAAGCATATTAAGTTCTGCTGCAGTTAGCTCTCCATCTTTTCCGCCCATAGCCTTAGCTGCTAGGCTAAAGTTTGAGTAACTTTTCATGGCCGGTCTTACTACAAAAAATATGATTGCGATAAATGCCAGTGAACCAAATATTATTTTTATAAGATTAAGGATTTGGTCATTTGAGTACCATGGAATAGATGCCTCCTCAATCAACTCAGGCTCATCGAAAGGAATCGCAATAATTTTGACGGTGTCACCTCGAGTTTCATCAAAGCCTATAACTCCCTTAATCAAATCCGAAAATCGATCTAAGTCCTCTTGAGAATAACCAACTGCAACTGCTGCTGCTCCATCAGCCTCACCCTCAGTATTTGACACTTTAACTAGATCATTGATCACAACTGCTACCGATATCTTCTCTACTTTTGCACCCTTATTTCTGACATATCGTATTTCACGGTCCATTTCGTAATTTCTAGTAGTTTGACTACTAGTAGTGTTCATTTCTGCTTCCGTCACAGAAGAACCATTTGTAGGAGAAGTGTTTGAAGCAGCGCCTGGAATGCCACTTGCAGCGCCACCAACAGGCTCTTGCTCAACATTCAATACCTCAGATCTAGCGAGAGGACCCGCATTGTTTCCATCATAATCTTCAAATGTAGATTCTATTTCCGTAAAGTCAATTTGCATATCTACCTCAGATCTCACATTGCCTATACCAACCACAGGGCTTAAAAGACTATCGATTCTATTTCGGTATATTTCTTCCATCTGCTGTTTATGAGTCATCTGTTCGCCATTTAATTGCATTGATGCAAATTGCGACGAATCAGTTAGTAACTTCCCTCTCTGATCAACAACAGAGACGCCATCTGCTGCCAAATAAGGCACGCTGGACGCTACCATATGGACAATTGCTTGCACTTGAGATGCTGAAACGACTCTTCCAGGAAATGGGGTTACCACAACTGACGCTTTAGCAGGTGTTCTATTTCTGACAAATACACTTTCCTTCGGTGAGGCCAAGTGCACTCGAGCTGATTTAATAGAATTAATTTGAGATATACTTCTAGCTAGTTCGTTTTCCATGGCAGCAATATATCTAACCTGCTCCATAAATTGACTAGTAGTGATCGACGAATCGTCACTTAAACTACTCATTCCTCCTGAAGCTGCGCTTTCAGGCAGTCCTTGTGATGCTAAAAGCAATATTGCCTCGTGATATTGACTCGATGGCACTTTTAATTCACCAGTTGAAGAATCAATTTTTGCTTTAAAATCAGAGGAAGTTAACTCCGTATATGCCAATTGCCGGTCAGCTGCAGACATACCAGGAAATACTGCCTTATAAGGTGGTTCCGATATCCATGAATATGCTAAGAGAAATACTGCTATCGTTAAAAACACAATTATCCCTGGCATCGCTTGTCTGACAGCGGCCTGTGTTAAAACACCTGAAAAACCAGCATTTGCTGGTGCAGATGACTGCACCATTCCTTGTTGAGAACCTGCACTGGGCAGATTACTTGGAGAGCTAGAGTTCGTCACATCTGTTGTTAGTCCACTATTTACATCTTGTGGGTTCGCTAGGGTTGTTGCCATTTTAAATCTCTCTTAATAGTTATTAAACGGGCATGTTCATTATTTCTTCGTATGCCTTCAGTACTTTATTTCTTACTTGAAGCGTGGCCTCAAATGCTAATGAGGATTTTTGTATACTCATCACCACATCGGTTAAAGGTATATCTGCTCCACTCTCATAGGCAGCTTTTAGTGCTTTTGATGCTTTTTGAGTTTCATTTACTTCTTGAACTGCGTTCTTTATTGACTCAGCAAACAATCCTGCTCCATTTTCGTTTTGTGTTGGATTCGTTGTTGAGTTACTGTTCTCAGCTAACGCTTGATATTGCCTAAGTTGTCCTAAAACAGATTCGATATTGGCCATATTTGTTGGATTCATCATAAACTCCGTCTAATCTATCTCGCATATGCGCGGGTTACAGCCATTCCATCTTCTCTTAAACGTTGTAATTTGTGTCTCAAAGTTCTGGTGCTAATTCCTAAAATCTGCGCAGCTTGATCGCGATTACGAGTGCTTTTCAATGCGGTCATAATTGTTTGATACTCACTATTTTTCACCACATTGGATAATGACTCTGACGAGGACAACCCCTCATCAGCTTGATTGAACTGAAGAGCGTTATTAGGAAATCCG
Organism: uncultured SAR92 cluster bacterium; assembly: GCA_902604945.1. Lineage (GTDB taxonomy): Bacteria > Pseudomonadota > Gammaproteobacteria > Pseudomonadales > Porticoccaceae > AAA300-D14. Next base: position 14,661 of record CACLAG010000011.1, read on the forward strand.
TCTATCAAATGTGAACTCTTCCTCAAGTCATCTGCAATATATAGATCGTCAAAAATCAAATGGGATGTGTTTATCGTCTCATCATTTGTAAGAACGATGGCTCGCATGATCACATTATTGAGTTCTCGAACATTGCCTGGCCATCTATAAGACACTAGTTGATCCCTCGCATCTTGAGACAGGGAATATAATTTGCCATTGCCCATTTCACTTTTGAGAAATTGCTCTGCCAGTGGAATTATATCCAAAGGCCTTTCACTCAAAGGTGGTATAGTTAACTTGAAGGCACTCAACCGAAAATATAAATCTTCTCTAAAGAGCCCCTTTAGAATCGCTTGTTTCAGATCTTTGTTAGTCGCTGCTACAATTCTAATGTTTAAGTCAACTGAGCTCAGGCTACCTAACCTAGTTACTTTTCTTTCTTGTAAGATTCTCAATAACTTAACTTGCAATTGCATTGGCATCTCGCCAATCTCATCCAGGAATATAGTTCCATTCTGAGCTTGCTCGAAAAGTCCAGGCTTTGAAGACGATGCACCTGTAAAGGACCCTTTCTCATGACCAAATAACATGTCTTCAGCCAAGCTTTCGGGCAAAGCAGCGCAATTGAATGCGATAAAAGGTCCCGAATGTCGAGATGAAGCCTCATGAATTACTTTCGCTAGTACCTCTTTTCCTGTCCCTGTCGAACCATTCAATAAAACAGCAACCTCTGCACCTGCGACTCTTTCAGTTAAAGCAAGCAATTTTCGACTAGCTGGATCTGCAAAAACATATGAACTAGAATTGCTGCTCTCAGCATTGCTTGGAATTAACGACTGGATTTTGCTTGTTAACTCATTTGTATCTTCAAGCTGTATTGGGATAACAGTTTTCGCACCGTCTCCCATAGCTTCGATGCCGAGCTCAAAATTGTGACGACATACTCTCGCAATGATTGGTATGACAGCACCCTGCGATGCTTGAACTGCTTTTAATTTAGCAAGATCGCTAATATTCTTATTTAAACTTATCACTGCTAAGTCGTGATTGATCGCTAGTTCTCGACTTAGTTCCTCTGGATGAATAAGATTTACATTAATATTTTGAGTCGTAATCTTATCTATTAATGTGTTTGCGTTCTCTAAATCACTATCGATCCATAAAACACTTACTGAATTGTAATTTGCCACTTTTTAGTCCTTAGTTTTGCCGCTTTCTATTAATTAGCTAAACTAAAGCAAGTACCATGCCAATAAAAAAGTCTCGCAAAATCAAAGGGTTTTTAAGAAACTGGCTATAAATTGTCAGCCGAATGGAAACAAAGTCAAAATTTTGACAATAACATCAGGACTGTAAATTGTGCTTATTAATTTTTTCGATCAAAGTAGTTCGCTGTAATCCCAGCAAGCGTGCTGTTTTTGAAACATTACTATCAGATCGCATTAGAGCTTGCTGAATAAGATCTCTCTCAATCCCCATAAGATGCTCTTTTAGATGTAAACCCTCTTCTGGCAATGTGTTTGCTCCTTGGGCCAAACTAATAATTTTCTCTACATCAGAGAAAGACTCATCAAATCCGCCAATCGGAATTGGTTCTGTGGGACTTATCGCCTCATTACTTAAAGAATTACCACCAGATGAACTATCAAGAGTTTTTCTCATCAGAGCTGGGATCATACTTAATGGAATATCTCTCAAATCAATCTCGGCTCCTGGCATCAAGGCGGAGTATCTTGCGATTAAATTTGATAATTCTCGAATGTTTCCTGGCCATTGATAACTCAGAAAAATCCTCATAGTTGCGTTGTTCAAAGTAATCGGATTGGATTTCTCCTCTGCATGTTGTTGCGCGAAGAAGCTCACTAGTTCTGGAACATCAGACTTTCTATCGAATAGATTTGGAATTTCAATAGGTAAAACATTGAGTCTGTAATATAAATCTTGCCTAAATTTTCCCTCATCTATCAAGGATTCAATATTTTTATGAGTTGCAGCGATTACCCGAACGTCAACATCAACACTACTAGTTGAGCCCACCGGATCAATTTGCCTTTCTTGGAGAACCCTGAGTAATTTAACTTGTAAATCCAGAGACATATCTCCAATCTCATCTAAAAATAAAGTCCCCTGATGGGCGAGTTGAAATCTCCCTTTACGATCTGAAATAGCGCCAGTAAAAGAGCCTTTCTTGTGCCCAAATAACTCGCTCTCTAAAAGATCTTTCGGTATCGCACCACAATTTACTGGAATGAAAGGTTTCATCTTTCTTGATGAGGACTCATGCAAAGCTCGTGCAGCTAGGTCTTTGCCCGTGCCGCTCTCTCCTAAAATCAATACTGTAGAATCACTTTTGCTAACAGTGCTTATTAATTTTCGAAGAGCTAAAACCTCCTGGCTTGACCCTATTATTGAATTTAATACTGACAATATGGCAGCTCTTGTGTGAATAAATTTTTAATTTATCAATCGAAACTTGATTGAAAGACTATACAACACTCGACTATTTATCTCTACAGCCAAGGATTTGCGTTGCCTTTCAATATTAACTTAAAATAATAGGTGGAAATTTAATGCACTTTTTGATTCGAAACAAAAGGTAGAGAGACTTAAAGTGAGATAATAAAAATCTTGAATACTATGAAATATCTTTTAATCGTAGGCTCGGTAATACTATGCTCAACGACGTTAGTGATGAGCGATCCATTAGCAGCGGGTAAAAGCGCTCTAAAAAGAGGAGACTACAGTATCGCCATAAGAGCGTTTAGCCCTCTCGCAAATGAGGGAAACCCGGAAGCACAGATCCACCTAGGAAACCTTTATGAAAAAGGTTTAGGTGTTTTGGAGGATCACAAAATAGCTCTCAGCTGGTATGAAAAGTCTGGAAAAAATGGAAACGCCTTAGGTCAACATAATGCTGGTGTCTTTCACTTTGAAGGAAGAGGAGTTGAAAAAAACTATCCAGCAGCTTACGAATGGTTTCTTAGGGCAACAGACAGCGACTATCCTCCGTCCGAATACATGTTGGGTCTGATGTATCACCAGGGCCATGGTGTAGCGGTGAACTTTGAACGTGCCAGGTTATGGTTTTTAAAAGCCGCGAAGCAAGGTTACGCAAACGCACAATTTATGTATGCTTATATGGTCCAATCAGGAGAGGGTGATAAATCCGATCCGCCAAAAGCCATGGTCTGGGCGTTGGTTTCTGAAAAAAATGGCAAAAGTGACGCCGTAGCTATTACTGTACCAGCCAGTATGACAATGACAGAACTAGAAATAAGCACAGCCGAGAAGATAGCTATTGAGTGTTATCAAAGTAATTATCAAAATTGTCCGGAATAAATTCTAAATTCTTCTAAAGATTTTCGGCGCTCTTCCGATTATAAATATATCAATGATGACAGGACAACGATATGACTCTTAACAAACGCGCAGCAAACGCATATAGAAACGTTGAGGTATCCTCAGCAGTGCCATATGCAGATAGTGTACAGCTAATACAAATGCTATTCGACGGTTTAATTGCAAGCCTCTCAGACGCAGAGGGTCATTTTGAGCGTAATGACATTAAAGGTAAGAACGAATCGATTGGCAAAGCTAACAAAATAATTATCGGTCTTCAAAGCGCTCTCGACTTTGAAAAAGGTAAAGAGCTTGCTCAAAATCTTTCAGAGCTTTACGACTACTGCATTAGACGCCTACTTAAGGCAAATATAAGGAATGATGTTGAGGGTATTGTGGAAGTAAAGGGTTTGATGAAAGAAATTAGCGATGCATGGAACTTGGTGCCACAACTACTTGATGACCCAGACGTATCAATGGCTTCATAAATTTCTCCCCCTTAAAAACCTACATGGTCTTTTAAAACACCCCACTTGGGGTGTTTTTTTTGTCAAAAACTCCCATCGATAACAACTTCAATACGCCGATTCCTGCTTCGTCCCTCAGTTGTATCATTTGACATTAAAGGCTTTGTATCCGCTAAACCTGACACCATCAAACCATTTGCAAAGGAGTATTTTGTCAGCAAATAGTCGGCTACTGATCCAGATCTTGCTGCCGATAAGTCCCAATTTGACCGAAATCGCAAACTAAATCCAACTGGCAAATTATCAGTATGTCCCTCTATGGTGATCAAACCTTCTACATTTTGTATGGCGCCTCCAACATCATCAAGTAAACTGGTAAACCCTTGTTGCAACTCTGCCGCACCGCTTCTAAATGATCCCTGAGATGCAAGTCGTACAATAATTTTATCTCCTTCTCTTATCACTTCTGCTTTTTCTTGCTCAATCGCTTGGGCCAGATCTCCTCTAATTTGCCTATATTGTGCAGAAAACATTTCCTCCCAAGCCTCGCTGTCCGAAGTTGTGCCTTCGGATTCTTGGAATACTTTAACGTCTACTTTGATCTTTCGTTGAACTTCCGCGACCTTTGTATAAATTTCTAATTCCTCTTGTTCTACTTGAGCATTATCAGAGTTTGGATTATCAGAACCGTCCACATTAACGACAACACGTTGATCCTTTATCTTTACATCCACTTTTCCATCTTTTATTTCTTTCGCTAATGCCTTAACGACTTGTTCGTAGCCTTCATTTGTATCTGCATTAATCGCAGCACCTTTATAACCTGAAGGCGCCAAATCAGATTCAATCAAGTCTTGTGTTCCAAATGCACTTTGATTTTCACCAGGAATTGAAAACATCGTGTTTCTTTGCTTCGCAGTCTCAGCCAAAGCAATTAATAAGACAAACATTGCCATCAATAAAATCGCCATGTCTGCAAATGTAGCCATCCATAGCCCAGGGCCCGTTTTGCAAGGCGGGCAGGGTTTTTCTAATTTGGGCGTATCAGAAGCACTGCTCATTGGCTGACAGCCTCACTGCTTCCTCTTACTATAATCTCAATCCTTCGATTTGCAGCTCTTCCTTGAGCGGAATCATTGCTCTCAATAGGCCTTGAATCAGCGTAACCAGCAACAACCAAGCGATCTAAATCAATACCAACATCTCTCAATAAAATGCCGCCGACTGAGGATGATCTTGCAGACGATAGATCCCAATTACTCATGAAACGATCACTAAAAGCTATTTTTACATTATCGGTGTGGCCCTCTATCCTAATTTTCCCACTAGAGGATTTAATCTCACTACCAATCCGCCCAAGTAATTCCCTAAAAGCTGGCCTAACTTGATCACTTCCGGATACGAATGAACCCTCCCCAGCAAGTCGTATAATAAGATTATCGTCCTGCAATACTAATTTTAATTTCCCTTCTTCGATATCATCCTTTAAATCTAAACCTAATTTATCAAGCTTTCGTTTTGCGTCCTCAATTCTTCTGTCTCGCATTGCCTGAAGAGCTGCTAAATCTTGCTTTCGAACTTCTATTTCTGTGGGTGTTTGTGATTGAACTGACACTACTTTTTCCGTTATTTCAATGACACTTTGCATGAGATAGTAATCATCATTGATATCGTCTTTAGAACTAAATGACTGAAGTTCGACAACTACTTTATTATTGGCTTTTCGCACCACGACTTCTCCCTCTCTAATTTCACCTTCTAAACTTTCCATTAAAGAAGTATATGTTTCCTCAACTTGCAACGCTTCTAACTCTTCTTGACTCAAGATTTTTAAGTTTTTATTAACATCATCTTCCTCAGAAAAGATCGTGCTTTCTGCAACAGGTATATCAATGACTGGAATAATGACTTTTGAGCCAAAAGCCGCATTAATAGACCCAAGTGCTTGTGCTTTCTCTCTTTGATCCATCTCAGCGAAGTTATACATGAGGGCAAAAAGTGCCATCAACAAGGTTGCCATATCTGCGAATGTTGTCATCCATATTGGGGCTACACCCTTACATTTTGGGCATTTTTTTGGTCGAGACTGTTCCTCATCATCGGTAAATTGAGGAATCTCATCAGGATCAACTTCTAATATGGCGCTCATTGAAGATTAAGAAGCCCCAGCAGCTTGTCTTTTTTTATTAACTTTTGGAGATAGAAATGCAGATAGTAAATCTGCTAATAATCTTGGGTTACCACCTTTTTGAATAAACACAATGCCCTCTACTATCAGCTCATTATTAAGGGCTTCTCTTTTTGCATGATTTTCTAACTTCTGGGCCATCGGAATTAAGGCGCCATTAGCCAAAATTGCTCCATATAAGGTAGTTAGAAGCGCAAGGGACATCGCAGGACCAATTCCTCCCGGATCTTCTTCCAAGTTTTTGAGCAACAAAACTAATCCTATTAATGTTCCTATCATTCCCATAGCTGGAGCGGTATCACCCCATGATTGAAGTATGCTTCGCGCAGATTCATGACGTTGAGAGGTAATCAGCGTGTCTCGCTCTAAAGCCGTCCGAATAAAGTTAGCATCATTTCCATCAACAAGTGCAGCAACTCCTTTAGCTAACATACGATTACTGATCTCTTGATTTTCAAGAGCAATCATTCCGTCTTTCCGAGCAATCGTAGCAAGTTCCACCATTTGGTCGATTAAATCTGTAGGTTTGTCCACTTTGTGTCTGAATATTTTCAATACAGTGGGAAATAAATTCAAAAACTCGGCTAGGGTAGACCGCAACATAACAACGCCGAGTGAACCCACAATTACAATATAAAAACTTTTAGAATCCAGTAGCTGCTCGGCATCAACACCGGTTGCTAAACGCATCGCCGCAACAAAAACTACTATACCGATAACACTTAAAATATCCATATTCAACCTTTTAACGCAGAAGGAATGACCTGAATTTGATAACGTTTATTAAAATTAAGTATATAAAACGATAACAAAAGCAAGTTCGCTAATTTTCAGTCGTTTATTGTAGTACAAATATTATTCTTAATAAATTTACTTAGCCTGGCTTTTTTAAAAAACTTAAGCATCTATCTCCCTCCACCTTGACAACAATGTCACTTGGTAATTGACGAGATTTAAAATGCATGGCGTTACATTTATAAGGAAATTGTTTTTCATGTGTTATGGCAAAGTGCAAACAATTCCAGCAATTTTCTTTATTGTTATTTAACACGCTACTTTTTTTTCCAATACTCTTTATAAGCTTTCCACGAAAAAATAACCACGATTGAAAAGGTAATGAACCATGCGAACATACTCATCAAATCATAGTTTTTTATAAAATTAAATTCAGGTCTAAATGCTACGAAAGCTGCAATAAGGACACATATAATAATGACTCTCATCCTAGTACAGAAAGCGCAGACCGGTTTTTCTTCCATCAGATTTAATTCTCAATAGTCTAATTTACATTAGACTATCACAGTAAATAATTTAAAATAAGGGCAGGTTTTCAACTTAAAAGCTCATATAATAAGAATATGGCCTTCTACAACCATTAAGTAAGAAATTGCGTAAAACTACCACTGGCAAAAGTAGAGAGAGATTGCAATGCTTGTAACAATTATTTCACCCGCAAAAAAACTTGATTATTCTCCGATTAAGAAAAATTTAGATTCAACGGCACCAAGTCTCCTAGAGCACTCAAACGAGTTGATAAAAGTTTTAAAATCTTTGAATCCAGAGGAAGTAAGTTCGCTCATGGGTTTAAGCGATAAATTAGGAGCACTTAATTATGAGAGATTTCAAGAATGGGAGACTCCTTTTACCAAGTCAAACTCAAAACAAGCAATATTCGCTTTTAAGGGTGACGTTTACCAAGGCCTAGATGCTGAATCGCTCTCTGAAACAGAGCTAATTTGGGCGCAAAAAACATGTCAGAATTCTCTCAGGGCTATATGGTGTTCTTAAACCACTAGATTTAATGCAATCGTACCGCTTGGAAATGGGTACGAAATTCACTACCAATCGTGGAAAAAATCTATATGAGTTTTGGAATTCAATTATTACTGATGAATTAAATAGAAACTTCTCTTCAAAAAAAGCTACTCTTCTAAATTTAGCGTCTAATGAATACTTCAAATCAATAAACCAAGCCAAGATAAATGCGCGAATAATCACCCCCGCGTTTATGGACTATAAAAATGACAAATATAAAATCATTTCATTTTTTGCTAAAAAGGCTCGAGGCCTAATGACCCGGTTCATCATTAGGAACCGCATTACTGATGCAAACCAAATAAAAGACTTTTCAGAAGCTGGATACAAATTTAATGAGGCTATGAGTACTGAAGAGAAACCAGTTTTTTGTCGAAATTAAATATTACGATTTAAAAGCCAAATAAAATCCCTAAAAATAGAATCATTCCAACATAATTATTCTCTTTGAACACTGCAAGAAATTCATCCCTCTTTGCACTCCTCGCTTTAATCCCTTGCATGACAAATATTACGACAACTAAGCTTAAAGCCGTGTAATAAGGTATTCCCATCTGAAAACTAAAGCCTACAAGTATAAGGAACATCATCATCAGGAACTTTAAGCATATTAAAATTATCAAAACTTTTTCTCCGAATAATATTGCGGTTGATTTAACGCCAATTTTTAAATCGTCTTCCATGTCCACCAGCGCATAGTACGTATCAAAAATAAGTGCCCAAATAATAATCGCTAGAAAAAGGTAACCAATTTCAAAGCTTATAGGAGTATTCTCAGCAGTAAATGCCATTGGAACAACTAAAGCCCAAGCGAAACCCAAACCTAATTGAGGAAGGTTGGTGATTCGCTTTAATAGTGGATAGGTTGCAGTAATGAGCAGAGCAATAATGGAGACTAAAACAGTATGCCTATTAGTTAATAAGACGAGTCCAAAGGCTACGAAAATGAGAACCGCAAATAACAATATGGCTTGAGTTGGAAGAATCTCGCCCATTGGTAATGGCCGAGATTTCGTTCTATCTACATGGCCATCTATATCCCGGTCTAAATAATCATTGATAACACAACCTGCAGAACGCATCACAATGGTACCTAAAATAAAAATAACAACATTGTTTAAATTTGGTGTGCCCTTACTCGCCAGCAATAACGCCCAAAGAGTTGGCCATAACAACAATAGAATTCCGATGGGTTTATCTAAACGCATAAGACGCATCCAACGATTAGAAAAGAAAGAATTCATTATGCTTTTAACTGTTAATTTTCAAGATTAAAGACGGTAGAAATATTTCCGAAACAAGCAAAGAGTTAGTATTTAGAGTAAAAAGAGATCTTCTTCCCCACAACATTCGATCTGCACCACACAAACTTCTAGGAATACCATATTCTCTGGCCGATAAATATGCGATTTGTAAAGATCTTCTCTTAATCGCCTTATTCTTAAATATGAATTCACCAAGAGATCGTTTGTTTAAGTTTTTTAAAATCGCTAAATCTCCTACTGCAGTTGATAAAGGGATGATGCTTTGTGCATATACCCATGGAGCTGTGTTACCCATCAAAACAACTTTCCTATCTATAATATTACCTATTGTTTTGACGTCAAAAACCGATGCCTCAATATCTAAAGGAGCTCTTTGAGTTTGGTCTAGTAATTCTAGACCAAATTGATTTTCGCTTAATTCAATTAATTTTGACGTCAGTGATCCATCGTCAAGGAGCCAATTTAAGACTGGTTTGTCTATGACAGATTCATTTATATTTTCCATAGAGGTCCAAGAAAGGACAGGGTAGGCGGTTTGACTATTCATCCTGACTCTCAATCATAGAATTTCTTACCATTATCTTTAAGATCTTTGAATCTCTTGTATTCCCACTGATATTGCGATGGATCAAGCTTTACCATGTCTTCGATACTACGATTTAATGCGCTCAGGCTGGTTGATATGTCGGTACTGTTTATGTCATCGTCAACTCTTTGAAAATGAATCTCCCAACCATCTGTGACACGAATAGCAGATGCTATTAAAGCGTTACAATTAACGCGTCCTATTAATTTATGAATCAAAGTCATTGTTCGTGTTCGCACATTAAAGAATGTTGATGTCTGTCCACTAATTGCGGGCGGAAATTGATCAGGTAAAATTCCAGTAACCTCGCCTTTTGTTAAAGCTTTTAGAACATTGCTAACGCCTCTTATGTCTGCAGGCACCAAACTTGCACCTGCGTTTTCCCTGCCCTGCTTTACCCAATCATTTAAACTTTTTATTTTTGGAGGCTCATAAATAGAAGTCATAGAGACCCTTTTCGAAATCCACAAGCCAAGTATTTCCCAATTACCGAGGTGAGGAATGATGATGATAAGACCCTTTTTTTGCTCAAACAGTGATTCGAATATATCTAGCCCATAAACTTTTTTAACCTTCGACTCTATCCATATACTTCCTTTTCTCCAAATTTTTGGAGTTTCAAAGAGACTTTGTCCCAGATGCTGCATTCGATCAAAACACAATCTATTAATTTCTTGTGCATTCAATTCTGGATAACAGAGAGTCAAATTTTTTTTACATGTTTGCGCTGACCGGGAACTTAAGGAATAGAGAAAACCTCCTAAAAGCTTGCCTAAACCTCGCGAGGCTCCAATTGGGAAATACGCGACGATTTTTAGGATTAAAAGAGCAAGGTAATTTTTCATATAGCCCAGTTAAACAGGTTAAGGTTTTTCAAGAGCAAATGTGACTTCGATGTATTATATCTGACAAAATCATCGAAAACTTAAAAAAAATTTAGCAGCTAACAACTTTAAATTAACCTATCTTTCTTAACCTTTACATTTATAATGCGATAAATTGTCTATTTGGTTAGCGGACTTTGAATAAAAGCAAAATTACCCTCCAAGAACTAATTTTCGAGTTACAAAAATTCTGGGCATCAGAAGGGTGCCTTATTATGCAGCCTTTAGATATGGAAGTAGGCGCTGGAACATTTCATCCTGCGACCTTCTTGAGAGCCATTGGTCCAGAAACATGGAATAGCGCATATGTGCAACCTTCCAGAAGGCCTACAGATGGACGGTATGGACAAAATCCAAACAGACTCCAACATTACTATCAATTCCAGGTTGTTATGAAACCATCACCAGATAGTTTTCAAGAGATGTATTTAAATTCGCTCAAGGCTATTGGCATTGACTCATTAATTCATGATATTCGATTTGTCGAAGATAATTGGGAGTCGCCAACTCTAGGAGCATGGGGTCTTGGGTGGGAAGTTTGGCTAAATGGAATGGAAGTCTCTCAATTTACATATTTCCAACAAGTGGGTGGCATTGAGTGTTTTCCTGTAACAGGAGAAATAACCTATGGTATCGAACGTATAGCAATGTACCTTCAAAATGTGGATAACGTCTATGATTTAATTTGGACTAAATCACCAAACAATACCGTCACTTACGGTGATGTCTATTTACAAAATGAATTTGAAATGTCTACCTACAACTTTGAGTACGCGAACATACCTCAGCTGTTTAGCTCTTTTGATAATTTTGAAAAAGAATGTTCATTACTAGTCGAAAATCATTTACCTCTGCCTGCCTATGAAATGGTTATGAAAGCATCCCATGTGTTCAATCTCTTAGATGCTAGGAAAGCTGTATCGGTCACAGAGAGACAAAGATATATTTTAAAAGTAAGAACGCTAGCGAGAATGGTTGCAAATGAGTATTTTCTCTCTAGAAAGCAAGCCGGTTTTCCAATGGCCGATAAACAAATTGCTTATCAGATAAGTAGGGAGTCATAAACAGTGCAAGCAGATTTTCTATTTGAACTTGGAACAGAGGAGCTTCCAACAGACTCAGTAAAGCAGCTTGCCAAAGCAATTTGTAATGATTTATGCAACAATTTCAATAAGTTAAATGTGCAATATAAAAACGCCTCTTCATTCTCAACGCCACGAAGGTTGGCTGTCAAAATAGATGGGCTAGACTGTTTTACGCCAAAAACATCAACTCTTCATTGGGGCCCAGCAAAGTCTATCGCTTTTGACTCATCTAATCTGCCTACAAAAGCTGGCGAAGCTTTTGCTAAAAAATTTAATATTGATACAAAAAATTTATATGAATTTTTAAAAAGTGATGGTAATAAGGAAAAACTACTTTTCGAAGGTATTTCTGAGCAAATTGACATCACCACCTTATTTCAAGAGTTAATCCAATCAACTTTATCCAAACTCCCAATGCCAAAAAAAATGAGGTGGGGCGCAAGGAAAGACTATTTTGTAAGACCCGTTAAATGGGCTGTTTTAATTTTTAATAATAAAGTATATGAAATCAATATTTTTGGCTTAAAAACCGCTGATATTACAAAAGGTCATAGAGTTCACTCTGATAAGGAACTGATTATCAAATCACCAGAGTCGTATGAATCTCAACTTTTGTCTAACAAGGTAATTGCCAATTTCGATAAACGTAAAGACAAGATCCTTCGTCAAATAGCAGAAATCGAGACTGAAACGGGATTGAAGGCCGAGATAGACGAAAACTTATTAACTGAAGTAACAGCTCTCTGCGAGTGGCCAGTTGCTATAATCGGAACTTTCAAAGAAGAATATCTGACCGTGCCGTCCGAAGCGCTTGTCTCTTCAATGAAAAAACATCAAAAATTCTTTCACTTGGTCAATACAAATGGAGACTTAACTTCCTCATTCATCACTATTTCAAACATAGAAAGTAAGGATGCTAATGTAGTAAAAACAGGTAATGAGAGGGTAGTGAATTCAAGACTTGCAGATGCTGCATTTTTCTATGACCAAGATATTAGCCAGTCTTTAGGCACGAGACGAAAAAAACTGAAAGAAGTAGTTTTTCAAGAGAAATTGGGCTCTTTATTCGACAAGACAGAACGCATAAAAGCATTAGCTAGATATTTATGCGAATACACGGGTGCTGATGTTGAATCTGCAGTTAAAGCAAGTGAGCTCTGTAAAGTTGATTTAGTTACAGATATGGTAAATGAATTTCCCAGTCTACAAGGTGTCATGGGTGGGTATTATGCGAAAAATGATGGGGAAAGTGACTCAGTTTCGATTGCGATTGCAGAGCATTATTTACCGAGTTTTTCAGGCGATAAGCTACCGACATCAAATATCGGCATAACAATTTCCTTAGCTGACAAACTTGATACCGTGTTTGGAATTTTCTCAACTGGAGCAAAACCCTCGGGATCGAAAGATCCATTTGGGCTAAGGCGGTCTAGCTTGGCAATATTAAGAATTCTAATTGAGGGAAATATCGATCTTGATTTGAACCAAATCATTGGCTTTTATCAGACCCATGTAGCTGATAAAAAGCTTGAAGCAAAAGAAACATCCAGTACCGTAATTGCATATATCTTAGATAGAATTGAAGGTTGGTTTAAGGATCAAGGTGTACGTACTGAAATATTTTTATCGGTCAAAAACATGTCTGTATCTAATCCCTTAGATATTGATGCTCGAGTTAAAGCGGTCAACGCTTTTGCTCAAAACAAAAATGCCGTACAACTAGCACAACTTTTTAAAAGAGTGTCCAACATCCTAGATAAGAATAGCTCTCTTCCATTAAGAAATTCCGTCGACACTAAAATTCTTAACGATAAACATGAAATACAATTGTCTGAATCTATAACAGCATTAGAGATAGAGAACAAAAAAACTGTTGAATGATAGAGAATACACAGAAGTATTGAATAATCTTCTCGTACTTAAAGAACAAATAGATAATTTCTTTGATAATGTCTTGGTAGATAGTAAAGACATTGATTTAAAAATTAATCGGCTTACACTTTTAAAAAATTTAAAGGCACTTTTTTCTTCTACTGCTGACCTTACATTTTTAGCTGGCGAGCAAGGATAGAATTAGACGTCTAAATTAACCACGGAAAGTGCATTTGTCTCAATAAATTCTCTTCTGGGCTCTACTTGATCTCCCATAAGGGTTGTGAACATTTGATCTGCGGCTATTGCATCTTCTATTGTCACATTAAGCATTCTGCGTGTTCCTGGATCCATCGTAGTTTCCCACAATTGTCCCGGGTTCATCTCACCCAAACCCTTGTACCTTTGAGTATTGATACCTTTCCTAGATTCACCCATTAGCCAATCAATTGCAGCAGCAAAATTATCAACTGGTTGTTTCTTTTCACCACGCCTTACATATGCACCCTCTTCACACAAGCCAGTAATTTTCGATCCCAACGAAACGATAGCTAAGTATTCTGAAGATGAAACAAAGTCTCGATCTAGTAAGTACTCGTGTGCAACACCATGAATAGTCATTTGAATTTTAGGAACACAGATATTGTGCTCCATGTCTTCTTCAACAAGGACTTCGAAGTTCGTAATGTCAGGATTCATTTTTATTAGATTTTCGAGAAGTTCACTACACCAATCGCGAAGATCGCTGCTTTTTTTAAGAAGTTCTTTTTTCAAGCCGGTCGTGTAAACCAAAGTATCTAATAAAAAATCGGGGTAACGAATTGATAATTTATTTATTATTTCATGAACGTTCCGGAATTCCAGTACCATACTTTCCAAAGCTTCATCTTTTATCGCGGGCGCATCAGCGTTCACATGAAAACTCGCATCCTCCAGAGCTTTTTGGGTTAGGTAGTCCAATAACTCGTCATCGTCTTTAACATACTGTTCGTTTTTACCTTTACTCACTTTGTATAAAGGCGGTTGAGCTATATATATGTGGCCTTCTTCGATTAATTCCCTCATTTGACGAAAAAAGAATGTTAGCAACAAAGTCCTGATATGTGATCCATCAACGTCCGCATCAGTCATAATGACTATCGTGTGATAACGAAGCTTTTCGATATCAAATTCTTCATTACCAATTCCACAACCAAGAGCTGTAATCAAGGTTCCCACCTCTGCACTAGAAAGCATCTTGTCAAATCGCGCCTTTTCGACGTTTAAAATTTTTCCTTTCAAGGGCAATATAGCTTGTGTTTTTCTTGCTCTGCCTTGTTTTGCGGAGCCCCCAGCAGAATCACCCTCAACAAGAAATAACTCTGACAACACAGGATCCTTCTCTTGGCAATCTGCTAATTTACCTGGGAGCCCTGCAATATCTAGAGCACCTTTTCGGCGAGTCATTTCTCTAGCCTTTCTTGCTGCCTCGCGCGCCCGCGCCGCATCGATCATCTTGTTAACTATGGATTTTGCCTCTTGCGGATACTCTAATAAATAATCATTAAATTTGTCGCCCATTTCTTGCTCAACTGCTGTCTTGACCTCAGAGCTCACTAATTTGTCTTTCGTCTGAGAGGAAAACTTCGGATCTGGGACCTTTACTGAAATGATTGCTGTCAAACCTTCTCGTGCATCGTCCCCTGTAGTGTTTACCTTAGACTTTGCGTTGATTCCCTCTTTTTCTATATAAGTGTTTAAACCTCTGGTAAGAGCGGATCTAAAGCCAGCAAGATGGGTGCCGCCATCTCGCTGCGGGATATTATTGGTGTAACACAAAATATTTTCTTGATACCCATCATTCCATTGAAGGGCTACTTCAACACTAGTTCCATCTTCTCGACTGCTATTAAAGTGCAAGATCTTATTTATCTCAGTTTTATTTGTATTTAAAAACTCAACAAAGGCTTTCAAGCCCCCATCATATTCAAATTTGTCTTTTTCTCCAGTTCGCTCATCCTTTAGTAAAATCTTTACTCCAGCATTAAGAAATGACAACTCTCTAAGCCTTTTCGCTAAAATATCGAAATGAAATTTTATATTTGAAAACGTTTCCTCCGATGGTTTAAAAAAGACTACCGTTCCAGTTTGTTTTGTTTTGCCAATAACTTCTAAAGGTCCATCAGGCACGCCATGCGTGTAAGTCTGCTCAAACACTTCTCCATTACGCTTAATAGTGAGTCGCATTGTTTTTGATAATGCATTAACAACAGAAACGCCAACTCCATGAAGTCCTCCTGAAACCTTATAACTATTATCGTCAAATTTCCCACCTGCATGTAACACAGTCATTATGACTTCGGCCGCAGAGACACCCTCCTCATGCATTTCTGTAGGAATTCCTCTACCATCATCAGATACTGAAATGGATTCATCGGGATGAATGACAATTTGAATCTCAGAGCAGTGCCCCGCCAAAGCTTCGTCAATAGAATTGTCTACCACCTCAAAAACCATATGATGAAGGCCGGTTCCATCATCTGTATCCCCAATGTACATTCCTGGCCTTTTTCTTACAGCGTCTAAGCCTTTTAATACCTTAATACTCGAGGAATCATAATTTTCATTTTCGGCCATAAAGTTACCACCTAATTAATAAATTTCTTTGATAAAGCCTTGTTCCATGTGGAACATTTTACAGGTTTTTTCCTTCAAATGAGACATAAAATCCAATTTATCAACGCCTGTTACAAAGAACTGGCAATTAAGATCAAATAAATGACTAAAAACCAATTCTCTATTGACCTCATCCAGCTCAGAGGGCAGATCGTCTAAAACATAAGCACAGGCAATGCCAGTGTTTTGTTTATGTATCTCACCTTGCGCTAGCTGCAATGCATAAACAAGAAGTTTAATCTGGCCTCTAGAAAACTTATCTCTAACTTTCACGTCATCTAGTGTGATACTCAAATCTGCCTTATGTGCTCCATGTGATGTGTGGCCAAGTTTTCTATCTGATGCTTCAAAATCCTGTAACACATCGATAAAATTTTTTTCAGAAGGCCAGCCTTTTTCGTATTCAATTTGAATGCCGTTAATTTGATCGTATCGGCTTAAAGACTCACGTAATGAATCAGATAAATTTGAAATATAACGTTCTCGATATGCTGTAACCAACCCATTCAATTTATCTAATTCTGAGTTCCACACATTTAACTCGTCTTTACTTGAGGTTCCATACCTTAATAGTTGGTTTCTCTGTTTGAGCGCTTTTTGATGCTTATTCCAAACACTCGCGTAAGCTGGTTCCACGTGGAACACTCCCCAATCTAAAAACTTTCTTCTAAAAGAGGGGGATCCGTCAATTAAATTAAAACTGTTTGAATCAATAACTTGAATGGGAAATAAAGAGGCTAATTCAGAGGACGTCTTAACTCGCTCGCCGTTTTTCTTTGCCTCTAACACGCCGCTAACGTTTCTTCTAAGTCCAAGAGACATCTGCGTTTCGGGTCTAATCTCTATACGCGCATGCACTATACACTCAGATAGTGATTCATTAATAACAGTGCGTATATCTCTGCTCCTGAAAGATTTCCCACGACTTAAAAGATAAATACTCTCTAAAAGACTGGTTTTCCCGCTACCATTCACGCCATAAATAAAATTAGCACTCTTAAACGGCGATAAAGATATATTTGCAATATTCCTGACGCCCATTACATCAATTTGGGTTATGTGCATTGACAGATGCTGTATATCGAGTGTTTGACTCTAAAGTCTCATAGGCATTACGACATACAATGAATGGCTGTCCTTGAGACTCTCAATTAAAACGCTGCTATTAGAGTTAATAAGCGTCATTTTCAAAGCTTCGTGATCTAAAACATTTAGAACATCGAGTAGATAACTTACATTAAAGCCAATTTCCATTGATTCACTATTATATTTTACTTCCAAATCTTCTTGCGCTTCTTCTTGCTCAGGGTTACTTGCAACAATCTTCAGCAAATCCTCACTAATTGATAATCTAACACCTCGATACTTCTCATTAGATAAAATCGCAGCCCTTCCAAACGCTGCTTTCAAAGCGATACGGTCAGCCTCTATAATTTTATCGCCACCTTTAGGAAGGACTCTATTGTAGTCAGGATAAGCACCATCAACTAATTTTGATGTAAATTGGTAATCGCTTCCAACAGCCCTGAGATGGTTAGAACCGAGTGCTATCTTAACTGTGTTGTTATCTAATAATCGTTGTAATTCGACAACTCCTTTTCTGGGAACAATCGCCTTTACTGGTTCTTCTACCGAAATATCACAATTACCATCTGATAAAGCCATCCTATGCCCATCAGTTGCCACTACTCTTATTTGGCCACTAGTTAACTCCCATAGCATTCCATTTAAATAGTACCTTACATCTTGTTGAGCCATAGCAAAGGACGTAGCTTCTATTAATTTCTGTAATTCTTGACCCGATATATCAAATTCAAAAGTTTTCTCTCCACCATCTACAGATGGAAACTCGCTGGCTGGTAATGTCGACAACATAAAGCTACTTTTACTACTTTTAATAGATGCTTTGCCTTCTGAACTTGAGAAATTAACCACTGCGCCATCAGGGAGAGATCTACATATGTCGAGAATTTTTCTCGCAGATACTGTAATGCTGCCTTCTTCGAGAACAGCACTAACTTCAGTAACTCCTACGATTTCAACTTCTAAATCAGTGCCTGTAACAGATAATATTTTTCCTGAAAGAGACAGCAAAACATTTGACAATATTGGCAAGGTTTGTCTTCTTTCGACAACGCCGATCACTAATTGCAAAGGTTTTAATAAAGCTTCTCTTGACAGGCTAAATTTCATAACAGTTTGTTCTCCTAAAGATCTATCTTTTATTTAAGCAGATAATAACCTGTAAATATGCTTCAAGTCTTGCTTAACTTCCCTGTCCTCTATGCTTAACGCTTTAATTTTCCGGCAAGCATGTATAACAGTAGTATGATCCCTCCCCCCAAACGATTCGCCAATCTCTGGAAGACTATGGTTTGTTAAATCCTTCGCAATTGACATTGCAATTTGTCTTGGACGAGCAACAGAACGGCTTCTTCTCTTTGAAAGCATATCAGACATTTTTAATTTATAATAATCAGCAACTACCCTCTGAATATTATCTACTGTTACCAGTTTATCCTGTAATGCGAGCAAATCTTTCAAAGATTCTCGTATTAGATCTATGTCTATCTGCCTGCTTGTAAATTGAGCATGTGCTATAACTCTTTTTAATGCACCTTCCAACTCCCTAACATTAGATCGGATTCTTTGTGCGATAAAGAAAGCGGCGTCTTTCGAGAGGAAAAAGCCCAACTGCTCAGCTTTATTAATCAGAATAGCTGCCCTTGTTTCAAGTTCTGGAGGTTCTACAGCAACCGTAAGTCCCCATCCAAATCTTGATTTTAGTCTCTCTTCGACACCATCGATTTCTTTTGGATATCTATCGCAAGTCAAAATCATTTGCTGACCACCTTCTAAAAGGGCGTTGTAGGTGTGGAAAAATTCCTCTTGTGATCTTTCTTTGCCGGCAAAAAACTGTATATCGTCGATTAACAGTGCATCTAGAGACCGATAGAAATTCTTAAATTCATCAATTGCCTTTAATTGCAATGCTTTCACCATATCAGCAACAAATCTTTCAGAATGAAGATACACAATTTTTGCTTCTGGATTTTTTTCTATCATAGCTTGCCCAACTGCATGCATTAAATGAGTTTTACCAAGTCCAACTCCTCCATAAATAAAGAGAGGATTATATGAACCACCTGGGTTCTGAGCTACTTGTTGAGCAGCAGCAAAAGCTAGCTGGTTTGACTTACCCTCTACAAATGAATCGAAAGTGAAGCCAGAATTTAAATTTGTCTTTAAACTTGTTTCTGCTGCTGACCTAGGAATTTTGATTTTCTGTGCAGGCATTACTTCTAATTTTTTCTCGCTGATACGTGGTTCAACATCCATACGAATATTGTCACTAAATTCCCTCTGCGACGATTCTCTCGAAAAATTGGGCACGCTAGCGACCACACCTATCTCAATTGCCACTTCTCGTGAACATATATAACTTACTAACTCTATTATCCTCTCTAAAAAATTATCTCTAACCCATCCCTCAATAAACCTATTAGGAGCGCAAAGCAATATAGATTCATTGCTACCGAGCGAAGCTGTTAAAGGTCTTATCCACGTATTGAACTGCTGTTGAGGCAACTCACCTTGTAAATAATCTTGACATTTCGGCCAAACTACCAAGGTTATATTATCTTCTATTATGCTTACGGACACGTGTTGTACTCAAAGTAAAAAAGCTTGTTTCATATTAAAGCAGCATAATTAGTTTATCCACAAGAAAAATTATTGTGATTTTTGTAAGAAAAATAATATTGTTTTATTTCAATTACTTGAAAATAAGGTTGCCAAAAACTATCAACAGCGCAGGGCTACATGTTTGATCAATAATTAATCATTTTTTGTTTATAACTTGTATACAACCAGTAAAAATACAGTTGAAAATTTTGAAAAAAGACAAACATTGCTCCATTTTAGAACATAAAAATAATTTCAAAAAAATAGTATGACCATTATCATCTTATTAGTCACTTCCCAATGCAAAAAGATGAAAAGATCTCACCTAAAAGATCATCTGGAGAATAAGAACCAACAATACTCGATAAGTTATTTTGTGCAGACTTAAGATCTTCAGCCAATAACTCACCAGAACCTGTATTATTTAATTGCTTTTTACCGATCTCTATGAATTTCAGTGCTTCGCCCAATGCTATTAAGTGACGTTTTCTCGCCGAAAAAACTCCTTCAACTACCTCATCAAGACCAACCAAATCTGTAATAAAATTTTTAAGTTCATTGATACCTAACCCTTCTTTAGCAGAAATAAGATGGAAAGGATAAAAACAGTGACTGACATCACTTTTTTTAAAGTCAAACATGTCAATCTTATTAAAAACAACTGCAAACAACGACCCATCGCCGCAAAGTTTAAGTATGCCAGGTAATAAATGTGCAAGTTCTTGATTTACACTTCCATTAGAGCAATCAACTATATATAAAACGACATCTGCAGCTTTGATTTCCTCTTCGGCTCTTCTAATACCTTCTTTTTCAATTTCCTCATCACTCTCCCTGAGCCCAGCGCTATCTGACAAAAAAATGGGAATATCATTAATTAACACTTTCTCTCTAAGCACATCTCTTGTCGTGCCAGGTGTGCTAGTCACGATCGCCGAATCATATCCAGTCAGTAAATTAAATAAAGTTGATTTTCCGGCATTAGGTTTTCCAGTAAGTGCTACATTTATGCCCTCTTGTAGAATTCTTCCCTGATGAGCTCTCTTTATTACTAAATTTAATTTTTTAATACATGACACTAGGCGTTTTTTTAAGTCTCGATTATCTAAGAAATCTATGTCTTCTGCTGGAAAGTCTATACACGCCTCAACGAATTTCCGCATCTCTATAATATCCTCTACGATTTCTCGCACCTGAAACGAAAACTCTCCCTGCATTGACTTAGATGCCGAGCGGGCAGCACTCTTAGATGAAGCGTTTATAAGATCCGAAATCCCCTCTGCTTGGGCCAGATCTAACTTTCCATTTAAAAAAGCTCGTTCTGTAAACTCTCCGGGCCGAGCCATGCGAGCACCAAGTTCCACACACCGAGTTACGATCATGTCTGTAATCACGTGACCTCCATGACAATGCAATTCCAAAACACATTCACCAGTAAAACTTTCTGGACTAGGAAAATAAATAGCAATGCCCTCATCAATTACCATTTTTTTTGAATCGAGAAATCTCTTAAATAAAGCTCGCTTGGGAACTAACTTTGAAGAAAATAGGTGTTCACAAAATTGCTCTAAGTCATAGCCTGAAAGCCTAACAATACTTATCCCCCCAGTGCCCCTGGGAGTTGAAATTGCGACAATCGTATCTATATCATTGCTAGCCAATTTATGGACCAGAATAAGCCTAAATTAGGCCTTATAGGGCTTTTTTAACTGTTTATTTACGTAGTACTGCTGACCCATCGATATAATATTATTGATTGTCCAGTACAAAACTAAACCTGAAGGAAAGCTCATGCAAAACAAAGTAAACGCAATTGGCATAAATTTCATTATCTTTGCTTGCAAAGGATCAGTGGGCATAGGCTGGGTTCGTTGCATAAGCAGCATACTACCGCCCATGATTAAAGGTAAGATGAAATAAGGATCTCTCGAAGATAAATCTTGGATCCAAAATATCCAAGGAGCATGCCTTATTTCCACTGACTCTAACAAAACCCAGTAAAGTGCAAGAAAAACAGGCATTTGTAACAATATCGGAAAACAGCCTCCGGCAGGATTTACTTTCTCTCGCTTAAACAAGGCCATCTGCTCTTGGCTCATTTTTTGCCTATCATCACCATACAGTTCTTTCAAACGGTTCATCTCTGGTTGCAACTCTCTCATTCTGGCCATCGACTTTAAGCTAGCCTTAGACAACGGGTACAAAAATAATTTAATCAAAATTGTTACAAGAATAATCGCCCAACCCCAATTACCGACATAACTCTCTATAAATTCCATTGCCATGAAAATTGGCTTACCCACCATCCAGAGAAACCCATAATCCACAGTTAAATCCAAGTAGTCTGCCAAATCAGACAAAACTTTTTGATCCTTCGGGCCTACGTAAAATCGAGATGAATATTCACCGGAAGATCCTGGTGAAATCAATACAGGCGGGCTGGTAAATGACATGACATATTCATCTTTGCCCGAAATTTTTCTAAGTGAATAGTTATTTGTCTCTTTTGCTGGAGGCACCCAAGCGCTTATATAATATAATTGAACCATAGATATCCAACCACCATCTATGCTTGTGTTTATAGTTTGATCGGCGATGTCTTCAAAATCATATTTAGCAAAATTTTTCTCTGGCTCTCGAATTGCTGCACCCAAGAAAGCAGCAGGACCGAATCTTCCTTCGTTTATATCAGGTACCTTAGAATCTCTTTTTAATTGACCATAAAAGACACCACTCCACATTTCTGTCGAATTATTTTTAATTAGATAAGTTACATCAACATGATAAGCGCTTTCATTAAAAGTAAATCGTTTGACGAAATCTACTTTTCCATCAGAATAAAACAGATCTACGTCCATAGACGAGCTGCCATCTATTAAATTATATTGTTGATATCTGGAGGTAAAAATTGGTCTTCCATCCACAGTATCCGTGGCATTTCTGCCTATAATCCCACTCCTTGCAATATATAATTTGTCTGAAGTGTTATCGAGCAAGACTATTGGTTTCCCTGTTTCAGATAACTTGTCTTTATGTTTTAACAAAGTGGCTTTAACGATATCGCCACCTTCTGGATCTATAAGAATATCTAACAGGTCTGTTGTCGCTCTGATATAGCTGAATTCCTTTATTACAGGTAATACACTTGTCTCAATTTCCTGCTCTATTAGTGTTGGCAACTCGTTGGAAAAATCTGAAACTGGTGTGTTATCAATACGTTTCTCATAATTGGAGCTTGAAATCTGTGTGTCCACTGACTCAACAGTTTCAACAAAGCTATCCTGCCTTTCACTAAAATGATTCCATTGGATAACTAAAAGCCAAGCCGATACAGCCATACCAATAATCAAAAATGATTTTTGCCAGTCCATTAATTAATCCACGATAAGATTTT